>JAFRQP010000036.1 GCA_017428565.1 Oscillospiraceae bacterium | reverse complement strand
GGTCTTCTGCAGGTCGATGATGTGGATGCCGTTACGCTCGCAGTAGATGTACTCGGCCATCTTGGGGTTCCAGCGGCGGGTCTGGTGACCGAAGTGGACACCGGCTTCCAGCAGCTGCTTCATGGATACGACAGACATTTGCTTTTTCTCCTTTTCCTATTTGTTATTTCCTCTGGAGCTTTCCTCCCCCGCGCCCAACGCGTTTTCCCGCGTCACCGGGAGCGAAGTCCGGCTCCATGCGAAATGCCTTGACATTATATAAGAATTGTTTCCAAATTGCAAGAGCTTTTTTCGGAAATATCGGGCTTTTTTTCGGGGAATTTGCGCTTTTTTCGGCGACCGGAAGGGAATCCCGGCGCGTCCCATGCCTTCCCCTTGAGGGGAAGGTGGCATCCGCCGTCTCCCGCAAGGCGGATGACGGATGAGGTGTGGGCGGGCCGCCGGGGAGCCTGTGGCCGGGCCCCTGCGGGGGGCCGGAGAGCGAAAACAGCCGCCCCAAACAGGGCGGCTGTTCGTATGGGATTGCTTCTTTATTCCTCGGGCTTCGGCTCGGAAGGGGCTTCCGGCTCCGCGGGGGTATCCTCCGGCGCGGGCGCGGGGGCCTCGGCCTCTGCGGCTTCCTCTTCCTCCTCTTCCCGATCCTCCAGATCCTCCGGAAGCACGGCCATCAGATCCTCCTTGCCGGGGTCCTCCAGCCTGGCCACCCGGTTGGCCTGCCGCACCACCATGTCCTCAAACTCGTTGCGCACGTCGCGGCCGTTACCGAAGTTCTCGGTCCGCTCCTCGTAGAGCTTGTTGAAGTGCTCCACCGCGGCCTTCTCCGCCTCTTCGCTGAGGCTGTAGCCGTTTTTCTTGCAGCGGCTGCGGAACATGGCCATGAGCTGCTCGCCGTTATAGTCGGGGAAGAAGAAATACTTGTTGAAGCGGGATTCCAGACCGGGGTTGGAGTGGATGAACTTCTCCATGGGCCCGGTGTAGCCCGCCACAATGACGATGAGATCGTCCCGGTGGTCCTCCATGGCCTTCAGGATGGTCTCGATGGCCTCCCGGCCGAAGTCGTTCTCCCCGCCGGAGGAGAGGGAATAGGCCTCGTCGATGAAGAGCACGCCGCCCAGGGCGGACTTGATGGCCTCCTGGGTCTTGAGAGCGGTCTGGCCCACGTAGCCCGCCACCAGACCGGAGCGGTCCACCTCCACCAGCTGGCCCTTGGACAGCACGCCGATGGCGGCATAGAGCCCGCTGACCAGCCTTGCCACGGTGGTCTTGCCGGTGCCGGGGTTGCCCACGAAGACCATGTGCAGGCTCATGGGGGGCACGGGCAGCTCGTGCTGCTGGCGGAGCTTGCGGACCTTCACCAGGTTCATCAGGTTCTTGACGTCCTTCTTCACGTCCTCCAGCCCTACCAGGTCCTCCAGCTCGGCCATCAGCTCCTCAAAGCTGGGCTTTTTCTCCTCGCTCTCGGCCTTGGCCTCGGTCTCGGGCTTCTTCTCCCCGCCGGAGGTCTGGGCGGAGGGCTGGGGCTTGTGCTTGTCCTGGAAGCTGGGCTCCCCGCTGGTCACATAGTCCAGGGGGTTGAGCCCCTCCCGGCTCTTGCGCACGCCGGTGGTGTCGCAGATGGCGGTGAGGCGGTCGGTGCAGTCGGTGATATAGGCGGCCTCGGCATAGGTCACATCGTCGTCCACGGCGGCCAGATACAGCAGGATGTTGGTCAGCATCCGGATGAAGGTGCGGGAGGTCTCGGCTCCCCGCTTGGCGTCGCTCTCCGCCAGGTTCCAGAAGAACACCGGCGGCATGAACACGTCCTCGCCGCAGGCCGCGCTGGTCAGATTCCACAGCAGCCAGCTGGGCTTGGCCTGGCCGCGGGAATAGATCTGGTTTGCCATCTCCACATGGCGCTCGTTGATGCCGCCGGAGCGGCTCCAGAGCCCCAGGGCGCAGCGGGTCATGAAATCGTCCAGCTCCTTGGCCAGCAGGTTGTTGCCGATGCGGTAAAAGGCGTCGGTATTGGCCAGATAGATCTTGTGAAACTCCTCGGGGGAGCGGTTCCAGGTGGTGGGCATAGAGCGTCCTCCTGTCTGTATAATCTGTCGTACCTTTTTATTATAATACAAATCCGCGCGGGGTCAAGAGGATTCGGCGGCGCCGTCCCGGAATTCGGCGGCGCTCCTGCGGGGGAACGGCGGTTCGCGCCGTAGGGGCGCATCACGATGCGCCCGTCCTCAGCCCCTTCCGTCACGGCGCTTGCGGGGGCCGCGCCGCGACACCTCCCCCGGCGGGGGAGGCAAGAGCAGCGGGCGGCTGATAGCCGCCCCTACGATTTCCCGCGTCTGCGGCGGCAGTCCCGGCGGGGCATCAGCTTCACGCCGCAGTCCGCCGCCGCCGTCCGCGGCTCCTTCGCCGCCGAAACCCGCGCCCACAGCCGCTCAAACTGCGCCAGGCCCCGGGCGAAATCCCGGTCCCGCTTCTCCGTCATTTCCCTCGCCCCCTTCGCTTTTTCCTGCGCTCCAGTCTATGCCCGCTCTTGCAAAGCGGTGAAAACTGTGCGATAATACAGACAATCCTTGAAAATGGGGTGGAATGCGCATGGCAAGATTTTTCATGGCGGGAACCAATCTCGCCGGCGGCACGGTGATCATCCGGGGCCGGGACGCGGAGCATGTGAAGGTGCTGCGTCTCAAGCCCGGGGAGGACGTGGTCATCTGCGACGGACAGGGCACCGACTACAAGTGCCGCCTGGTCATGGCCGACAAGGAGCAGGCCCAGGCGGAGGTGGTGGAGGTGGTCCCCTGCCCGGCGGAGCCCAGCGTGAAGGTCACGGTGCTCTGCGGTCTGCCCAAGGGCGACAAGACCGAGTACATCATCCAGAAATGCGTGGAGGCCGGCGCCCACGAGATCCTGTTCTTCCAGTCCAGGCGCTGCGTCGCCCGGCCCGACGCGCCGGAGAAGAAGCTGGAGCGCTGGCAGCGCATCAGCGAGGAGGCCGCCAAGCAGTCCGGCCGGGGCATCATCCCAAAGGTGGACTGGATCGGGGAATTTGCCGACGCGCTGAACCTGGCCATCCAGAAGGATCTGGGCCTCTTCCTCTACGAGACCGGGGAGCGGGAGAGTCTGAACGCCGTGCTGGACAGCAACCGGCATATCGAGACCCTGGCGCTGATCACCGGGCCGGAGGGCGGCTTCGCCCCCTTCGAGGCGGATCTGGCGCGGATCACGGGGCTGCACATCTGCTCCATGGGCGAGCGGATCCTCCGCTGCGAGACGGCGCCGGTGGTGGCGCTGACCGCGGCCATGTACGCCACTGGAAATTTAGGATAAAGGAGAAGGACCATGATCGCCTTCGACGCAAAGTATTGTATCGAAACCTTTGAAAAGCTGCTGGCGGTGGACAGCACCACCGGCTTTTACGAGGAGAGCCAGCGGCAGCTCTGCGCTATGCTGGATGAGATGGGCTATCCCTACAAGACCGTCCGCAAGGGCGGCGTCATCGCCGACCTGGGCGGAGAGGGGGACGCCCTCTGCATCACCGCCCATCTGGACGATATCGGCCTGATGGTGCGGCGCCTGAACGCCGACGGGACTCTGAACGTCTGCCCCGTGGGCGGGCTCTACCCCTTCTACTGCATGATGGAGAACGTCCGCGTCCACACCCGGGACGGGAAGGTCTACACCGGCTCCGTCTGCCGCACGCCCAATTCCGTCCACGTGACGGAGGAGGAGCTGCGCGTCACACCGCCGGACTTTCGCAGCAATGTCTGCGTGGTGCTGGACGAGGATGTGCACAGCGCGGCGGAGGTCCGCGCCCTGGGCATCGAGACCGGGGACAGCATCGCACTAATGCCCCGCTTTGTGTATGCCAACGGCTATCTCAAGAGCCATTTTGTGGACGACAAGGCCTGCGCCGCCCTGCTGCTGACCCTGATGAAGGCGCTGAAGGAGACGGACGCCGTCCTGAAGCGCAAGGTCTACGCCTACTTCGCCTATTATGAGGAGATCGGCCACGGCACCACCGTGCTGCCGGAGGACGTGACGGACATGATCGCCGTGGACATCGCCCCCACCGGCCCGGACCAGAACTCCGACGAGCGGAAGGCGTCCCTCTTCGCCAAGGACTCCCGCTTCCCCTATCACTGGGGGCTGACCAACGAGCTGCGGCAGACCGCCATCGACGCCGGGGTGGACTTCGTGATGGACATTTTCACGCCCCACTACGGCACGGACTGCGACCCCAGCGTGGTGGCGGGCTACGACATCCGCCACGCGGCCATCGGCCCCGGCACCGCAAACTCCCACGGCTACGAGCGCACGCATATCGACGGTCTCCGGGCATGCTACGAGCTGCTGGCGGCCTATCTGGAGCGCTGATTCAAACAGATTTCATTTTCCGGAGAAGGGTAAATCCATGAAAATCGAGTATGCAGAGGAATTCAAGGGCGTCGTCGCCAAGGCCAAGGCGGCACAGAAGCCCATGCGGGTGGCCATTGCCGGCGCGGATGTGGAAAACATCCTCCTCGGCGCCTTTGCCGCCCAGGAGGAGGGCTTTGTGGAGCCCATCCTGGTGGGGAGAGAGAAAAAGATCCGCGAGATGCTCAAGCGCCTGGGTCTGGAGGACCGGCCCTATCAGCTGCAGCCCATCGACAGCAGCGCCAACGCCGTCCAGTACGCCATCGAGATGATCCAGGCCGGGCAGGCAGACGCGCTGATGCGCGGCAACACCCAGACCCGGGACTTTCTGATGCCCGTGCTGAACAAGGCCAACCATCTCATCCGCAAAGACGCTCTGGTGACCCACGTGGTCTTCCTGAAGGTCCCCGGCTATGAGCGGGTGCTGGCCATCTCCGACGTGACGCTGCTCATCTACCCCGACGAGGGGGAGCGCCGCGAGGTCGCCAGGAACCTGGTGCGGGCGCTGAACGTCTTCGGCGTGGAGAAGCCCAACATCGCCCTGCTGAGCCTGGTGGAAACCCCCAGCTTCCAGATGCGGGACACCGTGGAGGACGACAACATCGTCCGCCAGCACCAGCGCCGCCCCATCGCCGACTGCAACATCGTCGGCCCCATCGCCTATGACCTCATTATGAGCAAGGAGGCCGCCCGGCTGAAGAATTACGACTGCCCCTACTGCGGCGAGTTTGACGGCATCGTGGTCCCGAATCTGAGCACCGGCAACGTGATGATCAAGGTCCTGCAGCGCAACGCGGGCGCCACCGGCTGCGGCATTTTGGTGGGGGCCACCATCCCCATCGCCATCTGCTCCCGCAGCGACGCGCCGGACCAGGCCTTCCTGTCCCTGGCCGCCTGCGCCGCCATGTGGGCCAGCGGGAAGTATTTCAAGTGAGCGCGCAGTGCTTAGTGCGTAGTACTTAGTGCTTAGAACAGGAAACCCGGCCGGGATACATATCCCGGCCGGGTTTCTAAGCACCAATTCCTAATTACTAAGCACTGGCAGAGGTGCCCAGGAGACCCAGCTCCGCCGCGTGGGGGCGCATGCCCTCGATGCAGAGCTCCGCCACCTGCCGCAGCTCCATCCCCAGCAGCTCGCAGCCCCGGAGGATCACCTCCCGGTTGCACTTGGCGGCAAACTTTTTGTCCTTGAACTTCTTCAGCACGCTCTTGACCTCCAGATCCTCCAGCCCGTGGGGCCGCATCCGGGCGCAGGCCTGAATGATGCCGGTGAGCTCGTCCACGGTGAAAAGGCTCTTCTCCAGGTTCGTCTCGGGCTTGACCTCGCTGCAGAGGCCCCAGCCGTGGCTCAAAATGGCGCGCACGTCCTCCTCGGACACGCCGGCGGCCAGCAGCGGCTCCTTCGTGTGCTGCAGATGCTCCTCCGGGAACTTCTCATAGTCGTAGTCGTGCAGCATGCCGATGGCCTGCCAGTGCTCCGGCTCCTCCCCGAAGTGCCCGGCCATGGCCCCCATGGCGTAGCAGACGTTCTTTTCGTGCAGCAGCAGGGCCTCCTGGCTCACCATGGAGGCGTTCAGTTCCTTTGCCCGTTCCAGCGTCAACATCAGAATCTCTCCTTTATTTGGTTAAACTGTCCTCTCCATTATACAGGCCCCGCGGCAAAATGCAAGAGGCAGCTTGTCCCCGGCGGCTTTTGATGCTATACTGCTGCCAGAAAACGCAGAAGGAGGCCCGCCATGCTCTGTCTGATCGCAAAACTGGACGACACGGCCACGGAGACCCTGGCCGCCCTGCGGCGGGCCCTCCCCGGAGGCGCCGGGAGGCCCCTCTACGGGCACGTCACCCTGGCCGCCTACACGGGGGAGGACGAGGCGGGCTTCCTCCGCGGCTGCCGGGAGCTGCTTGCGGGGCTCTCCGCCTTTTCCCTGCGCATCGAAACGCTGGAAGTGCTGGAGGAGACCTCCATCCTGGTGGCCCTGCCGGAGAAGGCCGGGATGCTGGACGCGCTCCACCGCCGTCTGGCGGCCCGCTTCGGCGGGGAGCTGGACAAGTGGACCCGGGATGAGAGCTGGCTCCCCCACGTGACGCTCTTCTACGGGCCGGGGGCGGATCTGCCCGCCCTCCGCCGGCAGCTGGACGCCCGCTTCCGCCCTTTTTCGGCCCGGGTCGTCGCCCTGGAGTTTTCCCGGGTGCTGGATCCCGGCTACGAGATCGTTGACCGGGTGCTCCTCCCCGATTGAAAAACAGCGCCTGCCGCATCCTCCCGTGAGGGTGCCCGACAGGCGCTGTTTTTTCCTTCCGCCGATCCCGTTTCGGCGCTCAGGGGAAGAAGAACATCAGATTCAGGCAGTCCGGCGCGTCCTCGTCCACGTAGCCGGTGTCCTGAAAGCCGCATTTTTCATAGACGCGCAGGGCCGCGGCGTCCTCCCGCTTGACGCAGACCTCCACGCAGCCGTATTTCCGCTCCCGCCCCAGCTCCTCCAGGATCAGACCCAGGGCCGCGGTGCCGTAACCCTGCCCCTGATACGCCCGGTCGATGAAAAACTGCTGCAGATCGTAGCAGGCGGGCTCCTCGTCCAGGTCCTTCACCAGGGCCAGACCCAGGATCGTATCCTCCTCCGCAACGGCGATGACCCGGGCCCGCTCGGCCCGGTACACATAGCCCCGCGCCAGGATGCCCAGGGCGCTGTCCAGAAAGCCCTCCTGCTCCTCCCGGACAGAGAGGCGGCGGACGGCCAGCCAGTTCTCCTCGTTTACCTCAAGCAGTCTCAGCATGCTGCACTCCTCTCTTCGTTCTCTGCGCAGCCGGCCTTCTTCGCCCTCTGCGCCGTCATCTGAGTTTTATCATGGGGCGCGGCCCTTGTCAAGCGCCGGGGAAAGGGCCCTCGGGCGGGATGTGACCCGAAAAAGGCTTTGCGGCCGGGGCTTGACAGCAGGCGCCGCGGTAGTGTAATATCGAGTTAAAGTACAACGCCGGGAGGGATCGAGCATGGAAAACAGCGCCACGCTTTGCACGGTCTGCGGGCAGGCAGAGGGCAAAGCCTACGAATATCTGATGGTCCGACACACCGTCACGAAAACCAAGACGCGGCGCAAGCAGGCCGCGAAGGTCACCCACAACTACAGCGTCATGGAGCGGAACACCGAGTGTATCTGTGACCCCTGCCGGGAGAAATACCGGAAAAGCGCCGCCCTGCGGCACGGTCGCACCTTTCTCATCAGCGCCGTGCTCTTCGTCGGCATGCTCCTCGCCCTGAACTGGATCGGCCAGGACGGGAACGGACTGCTCTTCTTCCTCGCGCTGGTGGGCGCCGCCTTCACCCTGGTATTCGCCATCGCGGGCCTTGTGGCTCTTTTCCGCTGTCTGGGCGGGGACTACGGCAGCCAGGCTTTGGGCACCCACCGCAAGGAGAGCCGCTATGCCGGGTCAACGGACGTGGTCTGGATGACGCCCAAGGAAGCCCGAAACAAGGGCCTGATCTCATAAGCCCAAGCGAACAGCCTCTCGCCGTCTCCGCGGCGAGGGGCCTTTTCCCCTTTCCGCCCGGCGCCGCAAAAACGGCGTTGACAGGGGCCGGCGCAGGTGTTATATTGAATATCAGAAAAGTCTGCGGGAGCAGGCGGAAAAGGAGCGTCATCCGATGATTACCAGCACGATCGCCTGACAAGTGCATAAAGGCGCAGAACGGGACGGGGGGCTTGCCCCTCTGGCTTTGTGCGCCGTTTTTCGGGGTACTTTCGGATAGTGGGAACCGCAGGACGCAGCCACAGACGGGAGCTGCTTCTCTGCGGATTTTTTGCGCCTGTTTGGCCCAAGGAAAAACAACCCCGAAACCGAACAAAACGCTTATTTGGAGGAAAATAAAATGGCAATCAAGCTTGTACCCATAAACGAGGAAAACAGAGAGGCCGTGCTGGCCCTCTCCGTGCGGGAGGATCAGCCCTTCGTGGCCTCCAACAAGGTCTCTCTGCGGCAGCATGAGGAGGCCGAGGCCGAGGCGCCCGGCGTGGCCCGGCCCTTCGCGATCTACGCGGACGATACGCTGGTGGGCTTCTGCATGTTCGTCTTCGATCCCGAGGAAGAGGATCCGGACGATCGCTACTGGCTCTGGCGCTTCATGATCGACCGGCGCTATCAGGGCAGGGGCTACGGCCAGGCCGCCCTTGCGGAGATCATCCGGTATTTCAAGGACAACGGCGCGGATCGGCTCTTCCTGTCCACCGAGCCGGAAAACGAGCTGGGCCTGCACGTCTATCACAAGGCCGGCTTCCGGGAGACCGGCATCATCAGCGACGACGAGGCCGTGCTGATGCGGATGCTCAAGGGCCCGAACAAGCTCATCAAGGAATTTTACGGCGTCGACGTGGACAAGCGCCTGAAGATCAAGGGCAGGAAGGGCTGCGGCGTCAGCATCGCCGTCCATGACGGAGACGGGGATTTCCTCACCTACTGCTCCGGCAGCGGCCGCTATGGACAGGACTTCCCGGTGAACCCGGACATGCTGTTCCAGGCGGGCTCCGTCTCGAAGCCCGTGTTCGCCATGACCCTGCTGCGCTACGTGGACAAGGGCCTCATTGACCTGGACGCGGACATCTCCGGCGTGGTGCCGGAATTCGTCAAGAAGGGCCCGGTGAGCTTCGCCGCGCTCCTCAGCCACACGGCGGGCTATAACCTCCACGGCTTCCCGGGCTACCGGGCGGACCATGCGCCGCTCAGCCTGGAGGACGTGCTGAACGGCAAAGGCGTCACGCCGAAGCTCCGCCGCATCAGGCCCTACGGCAAGCAGTATATGTATTCCGGCGGCGGCATCACCCTGGCGGAGCTGGCCTTTACGCGCATCACGGGCAAGACCCTGCGGGAGGCCTTCCGGGAGGAGGTCGCGGCGCCTCTGGGACTTAAGAGGAGCGGCTTCTTCCAGCCCCTGGACGAGGAGCTGGTGTCCAACGCCGCCTTCGGCGGCAGGCTGGGCGAGAAGGAAGACCCGGCCCACGGCTGGCATTACTACCCCGAGCACGCGGCGGCTGGCCTTTGGACCACGCCCACGGAGCTGGTCCAGCTGGGCCTCGCCCTGTCCCGCAGCTACCGGAAGGGCGGCTTCCTCAAAAAGGAGACGGCCCGGCGGATGCTGACGCCGGTGAAGGAGCCCTACGGCCTCTGCGTCTACTGCCTCCGGGGCGACGTGGGCGAGCACGGCGGCTGGAACGAGGGCTTTGTGACCGAGTGGATCTTCTCCCTGCGGGCGGATCTGTGCGTGGCCAGCATGTTCAACCGCTCCACGGAGGAGCTGGACTGGGCCCAGACGAATCTGGCCCTGGAGATCTTCCAGAACGAAGAGGAAGAACTGGTTCCCGCCCCGCGCAAAAAGACCCTGCAGGCCTGTTGCGGCAAGTATGAGCATCCCGAGGACGCCGACTACTACGTCGACGAGGTGTTCCTGCAGGACGGAAAGCTGCAGGCCAGGTTCCTCGACGAGGGCAGCGAATTCACCGCCCAGCTCTACCCCATCGGAAAGAAGACCTTCGGCCGCAAGGGCGGCTTTCCGAGGATCGTCTTCGGCGAGGACTGCCTGACGCTCAACGACGGCCCGAGCTGCAATAAGCTGTAAACGAAAAAGCAAAACCGGAGGAGCACACCATGGTACATCTGGAAAAGATAACGCCCCGGGATTTTGAGGACGTTACGGAACTGAACATATTCGAATCCCAGTATCCCTTCGTGGCCGACAACACGGAAAGCCTGGCGGAAGCCTATTTGGCCGTGATGTCCGGCGAGGCTTACGCCTATCCCTTCGCCGTCTATGACGACGAGACCCTGGTGGGCTTTCTGATGATCGGCTACAACGAGGCCGCGCTGGAAGGGCCGGACGCTCCCGCATCCCTGAAGGACAACTACAGCCTCTGGCGGCTCATGATCGACAAGCGCTATCAGAAAAAGGGCTTTGGCCGGGAGGCCGTGCGGCTGGCCCTGGAATTCGTGAAAACCTGGCCCCACGGCGAGGCGGAGTACTGCGTCACCTCCTACAACCCCGAGAACGAGGTGGCAAAAAAGCTGTACGCCTCCTTCGGCTTCGCGGAAAACGGCGAAATGGACGAGGACGAGATCGTCGCCGTGCGGAAGCTGCGGGATGAGGCCGAACAGGAAAAGGAGCTCCCCACCGTTTTCGAGCTGGAGGACAGCTCCAAGGCGGAGGCGCTCTTTGCGGGCACGGAGGATCCCATGATCCTCTCCTGCCTGCAGGGCGTGCTGGACGGAAAAGTCTACGTCACCGACCCGGAGGCGCCCCGTTCCGCGATGGCCTTTCTGGCGGAGTTTGCCTACTTCGCCGGGGAGCCGGATCGGGAGCTGGCGGCCTTCAAGCCCGAGGGCTATGTGGGGATGGTTCCGCCAAATGACGCCTGGGCGGCCTTGATCGAGGAATGCTGGCCCGACGCCGACAAGGTGACGCGCTATTTCATCCGCAAGGACACGCGCTTCGACCGGGAGAAGCTGGAGGCCATCGTCGCCGCGCTGCCCAAAGACTACGAGCTGCGCAGGATCGACGGCGAACTCTATGACGCCCTTCTGGAGAGCGAGGACTTCGGGGACAACGTCTGCCATTTTGCGTCCAAAGAGCAGTATCTGGCGCTGGGACGGGGCTTTGCCGTCCTGAAGGACGGAGAGCCGGTCTCCGTCGCCTCCAGCTACATCGTGTACCGAGGGGGCATCGACATCCAGATCGACACGGAAGAGGCGTATCGGCGCAAGGGGCTGGCCACCGTGGCCGGCGCGGCGCTGATCCTCTCCTGCCTGGACGACGGGCTCTACCCCAGCTGGGATGCGGCGAATCTGAATTCCGTGCACTTGGCGGAGAAGCTGGGCTACGAGCTCAGCCACGAATATCCCTGCTACTGGCTGGACAAGCTGCTGGATCGGGTGATCCCGAACCCCGACAAGTCCGGCTGGGACGCCCTCTGCGGGCGCTGGGAGCGGCAGACCGAGGACCGCAAGGTCTTCGAGGTGCTGCGGAAGGGCGAGGATCTGTACGTCAAATTCATGAACCGGAAGGGCGAGCCGCTGGAGCTGAAGCTGTTCCCCGTGGGGGCAAACAGCTTTGGTTTCCTGTGGGCGGACGATGAGATCGTCTTCGCGGACGGCGGCATGACCGTCAATGGAGAACCCTGCAAAAAACTGTAAACAAAAGGAGAATGGTTATGGATAAAAACGCAATGATACAAAACCTGGCCCGGAAAGCCTATGAGGCGGACAGCTTCAACGGAGCCTGGCTCTACGCCGAAAAGGGCGAGATCGTCTCCAAGGGCGCGGTGGGCTTCTGCGACCCGGCGGACACGCTGCCCATTACCGAGGACAGCATCTTCCAGCTGGCCTCGGTCACCAAGCAGTTCACGGCGGCGGCGGTGATGCTGCTGGTCCGGGAGGACAAGCTGCGCCTGGAGGACGAGATCACCCGGTTCTTCCCGGAGATCCCCTATCCGGGCGTGACGGTCCGGCATCTGCTGACCCACACCGGCGGCGTGCCCGACTATTTTGAGGACGCCGACTGGTTCATCAAGGTGTGGAAAGAGGAACTGCACGTTCCCGGCAACGACGAGATCCTTCGCTTCCTCTGCGAGACCGAGCTGAAGGCGGAGTTCGCCCCGGGGGAGAAGTTCTCCTATTCCAACACCGGCTACAACCTGCTGGCCCTGCTGGTGGAGCGCCTCTCCGGCGTCCCCTTTGAGGACTTCCTGCAGAAGAACGTCTTTGAGCCCGCCGGGATGACCCACACCCGCTGCTGCCATATCCGCCGGGACGGCGTGCCCTTTGCCAACTACGCCCAGGCGACCGTGATCGAAGGCGATCGGTACGTCCGGGACGTGGATTCCGAGGAGGACAGCATCGTGACCGCCTTCGACGGTCTGAACGGCGACGACTACGTGTATACCAACATCTTCGACATGCTGGCCTGGGATTCGGCCCTGCGGAACGGAACCGTGCTGACGAAAGAAGAGCAGCAGCGCATGACAGCGCCCACCAAGCTTAACAACGGGGAAAACGCGGGCTTTGACGACGAGGAAAGCTACGGCTTCGGCTGGTGCGTCGCCACAGACCCGGAGCTGGGCCTCGTAGTCAGCCACAGCGGCGGCATGCCGGGCGTCCACACCTGGTTTGGGCGCTTTATCGACGCGGATCGGATGCTGGTGATCCTCTGCTGCCGGGAGGAGCAGGACGCCAGAGCCCATGGGGGCTTCTTCAAGGGCCTGGAGGAGATCGCCAGAGACAGAGAGCCCAAGCCCATCCAGACCATCGAAGATATCGAGATCAAGAACCCCGACAAATCCAGGTGGGAGAGCTTCTGCGGCAAATACGAGCATCCGGAGGACGCGGACTTCCTCGTGGATGAGGTCTGGCTGCAGGAGGGCGAGCTGTACGCAAAAGCCATCGACGAGGACGGCGACGACTTCAGCTTCCGGCTCTATCCCATCGGCGAGGACGAGTTCGGCCGCAAGGGCGGCATGCTGAAGCTGAAGTTCGGCGAGGGCTGCCTGATGTTCGACGATTACACCTGCAAAAAACAGGAAGGAGAATGAAGCGCGTGGATAAGAAAACAAGCATAGACGCCCTGGCCCGCGCGGCCTTTGAGAAGGGCTCGTTCAACGGCGCCTGGCTCTACGCCGAGAACGGCGAGATCGTAAGCAAGGGCGCGCTCGGCTGGGTGGACGCGGAAAACACGCTGCCCATGCGCGAGGACAGCATTTTTGAAATGGCTTCCGTCAGCAAAATGTTCACGGCGACGGCAGTCATGCTCCTGGTGCGGGAGGGCAAGCTGGGCCTTGATGCAGAATACACCGAGTATTTTCCGGAGTACCCCTACAAGGGCGTTACGCTCCGGCATCTGCTGACCCACACCAGCGGCATGCCCGATTTTAACGTCGAGGATCTGGTCGGCCCCGTTCTTGACGGGGAAAAGCGGATCCCGGCCAACAGCGAGATCATCCGCCTGCTCCGGGAAGCCGGAGAGGCGCCCGCCTGCGCTCCGGGCGAGAGCTTTTCGTATTCCGACGTCAACTACATGCTGCTCGCAAACGCCGTGGAAAAGGTCTCCGGCATGAAGTTCGAGGACTTCATGAAGAAGAGGGTCTTCGAGCCCGCGGGCATGAAGGACAGCGGCATTTACCACACCCGCCGGGACGGGAGACCCTCCGACCGCTTTACCCGCAACATGGTGCTGGAGGACGACGGCAGCTACGTCCCCTCGGACGTCTCTACGCTGACCGCGAGATACGTGGTCGGCTCCGACGGGATGAACGGCTGCGACTATCTGTACACCACCATCTTCGATATGCTCGCCTGGGACCGGGCGCTCCGCGAGGAGAAGGTGCTGACCCGGGAAGAGCAGAACGCGATGTACGCCCCGATGCCGCTTCTGAACGGCGAGATCGCCGGCGCCGATGAGGATGGCGGCGGCTACGGCTTCGGCTGGGGCTTTATCACCGAACCCGAAATGGGCCTTGTTGTAAGCCACTCGGGCGGGATGCCGGGGCTCGGCACCTGGTTCGAGCGTTTTGTCGATCAGGACAGGGTGATCATCGTGATGAACTGCCGCGATTATGCGGACGTCAGAGCCTACCTGAGCTTTGAGCGGGGGCTGGAAGCGATCGCAAGGGGCAAAGAGCCCGAACCCTTCCGGACGCTGGAGGACATCACGATCAAGGATCCGGACAAGTCCCGGTGGGAGAGCTTCTGCGGCAAGTACGAGCATCCCGGGGACGCCGATTTCATCGTCGACGAGGTGTTTATGAAGGACGGCGATCTGTGGGCCAAAGCCATCGACGAAGACGGAGATGAGCTGCGCTTCCGCCTCTACCCCATCGGGGAGAACGAGTTCGGCCGCAAGGGCGGCATGCTCAAGCTGAAATTCGGCGACGGCTGCCTGATGTTCGACGACTATACCTGCAAAAAACTGTAATTTGGAAAGGAGCATCACCGCATGACCGGTGAGGTCGTTTTCGCTCAGAACGTCTGAGCTTAAATCTATTCTATAATTCTATAAGCTCAGACGGTTCCCGGCAAATACAGGAGGAACGGATGAGCGAAACCAGGCCGGACGAAAGGCCGTCCGGCGCAGAGAACAGCGCGTTTTGTCAGCAGGAGGCCGGGCCGATCCGCGTGTATCGCCGCTGCGGAGGCTGCGGGAAAAAGCAGGAATTCCTCAATTCCGGCAAATTCAGAGTAAACGCCAACGGGAACAGCGTCGACGTGTGGCTGATCTACCGATGCAAAAAATGCAAGCATTCCTGGAACCTCACCATCTATGAACGGACGAAGCCGGGAAAGATCCCTGCAGAATTGTTTGAAGCATTTCAAACGAATGATGCGGAGATTGCCGCAGCTTACGGTAGGAATATCGACTTCCTGAAGAAAAACAACGCAGAAATTGAATAACCCAAGTTGGGCTGGCCGTTCGCCGATCAGTTTGACACAGAACAGCGGCGGGGATCGCTCCCCGCCGCGGAATAAGAGGAAACGAAAAAATGGAATACACAATTGAGGATCTGATAAAAGAAGAGGCCGCCTATATCGGCGAAAAGATCAATGAGATCGTGCCGCGCGAAGTGGATGCGGAGGTCGAAGAATTCGTCCTCAAGGTCGAGAACGAAGCCGGCGAGATCGTCGGCGGCTGTGTTGCGGAGGCCTACGAATACCGCTGGTCGAGAATGTTCCTTGACACGCTTTGGGTGGACGAGCGCTATCGCCATCACGGGATCGGCTCCAGCATCCTCCGCGAAGTGGAGCGGATCGCAAGGGAGAAGGGCTGCCGGGTCGTGACGCTGGGCACCGCCAGCTATATGGCAAGACCCTTCTATGAAAAACACGGCTACGCGGTTTTCACCACGCTGAAAAAGGCAAACGGCTATCTCAGCTACTCCCTGGTCAAATACCTGGATCGGGAGCGGCCGGACTATGTGCCCACCGACAACAGCGGCGCGCGCTTCCGGGTTTCGCCGGGCGGCGAGGACGACACGGAGCGGATCCTGAAGGGTCTGAGCGAATACAGCGAGGCCTACGAGCCGGAATATGAGAGCGTGGACTTCTGCAAGAAGCTTGTGGACCGGGACGGAAACTTTGCGGCCGGCGTGATCGCGGACGTGGAGAAAGGGGCCGCCGGCTTCGTTGAAGCGCTGTTCGTGGAAGAGCCGCTCCGGGGGCAGGGTCTGGGCACCCGGCTCCTGCGGGAAGTGGAAGCGCTGGCACAGGCAAACGGCGCGTCCATGGTTTTGACAAGCGCGGGGGACTGGAACGTGGCCTTCTTCCGAAAGAACGGCTATCTGCCGAGAGGCGAGCTCAGGGACGTGCCCAAGGGACACGACTGCTACGAGCTCTACAAGACGCTGGAACGCGCGCAGTAGGGAACAAGTCCGGCGAAGGAAAAGGCCTCCGACGCCATCGCCGCGCAGCGGCCGGAGCGCTTCGATCTCACCAGGCTCGAATGATCCGAAAAACAACAAAAAAGCTGTCTGACCAATTCGGTCAGACAGCTTTTTATCGTATGAGAGGGCTTACCAGATGCTGATGCGCTTCTCCGGCGGCAGGTACATGCCGTCCGTTTCCGTGACGGAGAAGGCCTCGTACCACTCGGGGAAGTTCCGGGGCGGCATGTTGGCCCGCAGCACAGCGGGAGAGTGCACGTCGTTTTTCAGCAGGAGCTGGATGTACTCCTCCTTGGCCTTTCTGCACCAGACCCTGGCCCAGTTGATGAAGTAGCCGCGAAAATCCGGGTCGGGGAGGCCGTGCACGATCTCCAGGGTCACGCCCATGCCGCCGTTGTCCGCGATGTTCTCGCTGACGGTGAGCTCGCCGCTGACCTTGCCGCCGTGGAACTCGATGCCGTCGAACTGCTCGATCATGTTCTCGGTCAGCTTCCGGAAGGCGGCGAAGTCCTCCTCCTTCCACCAGTTTTTCAGATTGCCGTTCTCGTCGAAGTTGGCGCCGTTGTTGTCGAAGGCGTGGCTGATCTCGTGGCCGATGACCGCGCCGATGCCGCCCAGATTCTCGCTGGCGCTCTGCTCCAGGGAGTAGAAGGGCTTCTGCAGGATGGCCGCCGGGAAGGTGATGTCGTTGGCGCTGGGGTTATAGCAGGCGTTGACCATGTGGCCCGGCATCAGCCACTCCGTCCGGTCCACGGGCTTGAGCAGCTTTTCCAGGGCGTCCCTGCCCCGGATCTCCAGCAGGCGGAGCATGACGGGCAGCAGCGATTCGCTCTCATCGAAGATCTGCTTGGACCAGATCTCCTTGATCTCGTCGGGATAGCCCATCTTGATCTCGATGGTGGAGAGCTTCCGGATGGCCTGCTCCTTGGTCTCCTCGGCCAGGAAGCTGTTTTTGCGCATGCGGAGCTTGTAGGTCTCGATGATCCGCCGGACCATCTCCACCACGTCCTTTTTGGCCTCCTCGCCGAAATAGGTCCGCCCGTAGTAGACGCCGATGGGCTCGGCGTACAGGGAAGAGGCCGTCTGATAGGCCTGCTTTTCCAGGCTGGGGTCGGCGGCGACGCCGGTCAGCGCCCGCCGGTAGGTCCGGCCCAGGGCGGCCAGCTCCTCGGAGAGATAGGGCGTCGCCCGCAGCAGGGTCTTCACATAGGCCCAGTGGAGGTAGAGCGGGAGGGTCTCCCGGGAGAAATAGTCCTTCATCTCCCGGACGGCCCGGGGATCGTAAACAATCAGCGTCTCGGGAGCCTTCTCCCCGTACAGCGCCCGCAGCAGGCCCTTGATGTCAAAGGGCGCGGCCAGCTCGGCCACCTC
The DNA here is from genome assembly GCA_017428565.1 of Oscillospiraceae bacterium. Taxonomy (GTDB): domain Bacteria; phylum Bacillota; class Clostridia; order Oscillospirales; family Oscillospiraceae; genus Limivicinus. The sequence continues at coordinate 34,807 of JAFRQP010000036.1, read as the reverse complement.
GTCCGCCGACATGGGATTGTGGCACTTGTAGTACTCCGACCACTCCAGCTGGCTCTTGACCTTTTTGGCGACCAGCGCGTCAAAGGCCAGGGCGTCCTCCAAATAGCGCTTCTGCTCCTCCCCGGAGAGGGGGGTGAAGGCCAGCACCTTTGACGCCATGTCCGCATAGAGGGCCAGCAGCTGCCTGCCGCTCTCGTTGTCCTCGGCGTAGTAGCTGGTGTCGGGCAGGATGATGTCCGGCCCCAGGACGATGAAGGAGTGCTTCGTCGCGTCCTGCATATCGGCCTCCACGCCCATCCGCAGCGGCAGATCGAAGTCCAGCGGCAGCAGCTCCGGCGCCGCGGCGTTCAGCTCCTCCACGGTTTTGATGGCGCGGATCCGGTCCAGAAGCGGCAGCGCGGGGCCGATGCCCTCCCGGTTCCGGCGCTCCTTGTCCAGCACCTTTTTGTACAGGGCCACGGCGTAATGCATCTCCGGGATGTCGCTGGTCTTTTCCCCTGCGGCAAAGGCCCGGAAGTCCGCCATCATGGTCTTTTCCACTTCCTGGTCCAGCACGGCAATGCCGCCGGTAGCGGGCCGGTCGTCGGGGATCACGGCCGTTTTCAGCCATTCCCCGTTGACAGCCTCGTACAGATCGTCCTGGATCCTGACAGTCGTCTCGCTCATGTTTTTGCTTCCTTTCCTGTTCTGTATTCGCATTTTCCTTGTTTTTCGCGCTTTCCGGCCCTTCGCCCCCCAGGGCGCGCCGGCGCTCAACGGTTTGATTGTATCATACTCGCGCCGCCGATTCAACGCTTTCCTGTCCCGCCCCCGGGCTCAAATCGTTTTTGCCCCCTGTTCCGCGGCTGGGAGTGGGGCGGCGCCATGGCGCCCGGGAAAAAGGAAGCCGGCGGATGTTCCGCAGAACATCCGCCGGCGAGCAGCGGGAGAAGCCTTGATTTCGCCCTGTCTCAGGCTCATACGCTCATTTGCGTAAGCTTGTCGGCAAAGCGAAGCTCCGCCGCCGTCCGGGAGATGACGTCTTCCCGCTCCACGCCCGGGGCCAGCGCGGTGACCAGCAGCTCACCGGATCTGCATTCCATGACGCACAGCTCCGTGACGATCCGGTTGACGCAGCCCAGCGCCGTCAGCGGCAGGGTGCAGCGCTCCACGATCTTCGGCTCGCCCCGTTTGGTGCAGTGCTCCATGGCCACAATGACGGTCTTGGCTCCCGTGACCATGTCCATGGCCCCGCCCATGCCGTTCAGCTTTTTTCCGGGGATTTTCCAGTTGGCCAGATTCCCCTCCCGATCCACCTGCAGGGCTCCCAGGACCGTGGCGCTCAGCCGCCCTCCCTTGGCGATGGCGAAGGAGGTGCAGCTGTCAAAACAGGCCGCGCCGGGCAGCAGGGTGATGCTCTCGTTGCCGGCGTTGCAGAGATCCCGGTGCACTTCCCGGCCGGTCCCGCTGTATTCGTTATGCTCCAGCAGCCACTGCCGCACGGATTCCCGGGTGCTTTCCGGGTTCCAGGGCTTGGTGAAGGTCCGGTCCGTACCTACGCAGCCGTTCTCCGCGTGGAAGAACACCGTGAGTCCCGCAGGGATGTAGAGACTTGCCAGGGTGGGGATCCCGATCCCCAGGTTGACCACGTCTCCGTCCCGAAACAGTGCGGCCACGTTCTTTGCGATAAAATGGCGCTTATCCATCAGAACTGCACCTCCCGGGTCACCACGATGTGATCCACGAAGACCCCGGGAAGCTGGACTTCGTCCGGCCGGATCTCCCCGGGCTCCGCCAGCTCTTCCGCTTCCAGGATCACCAGATCCGCCGCCATGGCCATGCAGGGATTCAGATTGGCCGCCGTGTAGCGGAACACCGCGTTGCCGTAACGGTCGGCCCGGTGGGCCTTCACCAGCGCCACATTTCCCCGCAGGGGCAGCTCCAGCAGATATTTGACGCCGCCGATCACCTTGGTTTCCTTCCCGGCTTCCACCTCGGTGCCCACGCCGGTGCGGGTGTAAAAGCCGCCCAGGCCCGCGCCCGCGCAGCGCAGCCGCTCCACCAAGGTGCCCTGGGGAACGAATTCCGCCTCCAGACGGCCCTCCGCGATGGCCAGCTCCGCGGACTTGTGGTTGCCCAGAAAGCTGAGGATGATCTTGCGCAGCTGGCCGTTGAGAAAGAGCTTTTCCGGCCCCTGGGTAAACGACAGGCCGCTGCTGCCGAAGTCCTCCGAGACCAGCGTCAGATCCCGGATATCCGTCCGCTCCGCCAGGGCGTAGAGCAGATTGGTGGGACAGCCGCAGATGTTGAAGCCCCCCAGCAGCACTGTGTCTCCGCTGCGGATCTTGTCGATGGCTGCGGCCAGTTCCGTCACTTTATCGATCGCCATGGTACTCTCCCTCCGGAGTCCCTTTCGCCGCCCAGCTTTTTTGCCGGGAGAAGAGGTAAAACAGCAGTCCCGCCAGGGTCCAGGCGCCCACGATGATCCACTCCGTCGCCGAGAGGCAGGAGGGGAAGACCGGGATCATGAACAGCAGCAGCACGCAGCCGGACAGCACCGAGGCCAGGATCCCCACGATCCGTCCGTGCTTGACCCGGTAGGGGCGCTCCATCTCCGGTCTGCTCTTTCGCAGCTTCAGGAAGGACAGCGAGACGATGAAGTAGGAGGCGCAGACGGAGATGCTGCCCGCGTCGGAGATCCAGATCAGCGCCTTGCGGCCGAAGAAGGGCGCGATGCAGCTGGCCGCGCCGATAAACAGCACGGCGCCCACCGGGCTCTTGTACTTTTTGCTGAGACGGGCGAAGAACGGCGGCAGCATCCCGGATTCCGCCATGGCGAAGATGGCCCGGGAGCCGCCCACGAAAAAGGCGTTCCAGCTGGTCACGATGCCGGAGATGCCGCCGATGATGAGGATCTTGGCGGCCAGCGCCGAATCGCCGAAGGCCTTTTGCATGGCGGTGGCGGTGACCAGGCTCGCGGAGCGGATCTCGCTGTCCGTCATCACAAAGGAGACGGAGAAGATCACGATCACATGCCAGAGGACCGCCAGGATGATGGACAGCAGGATCACCCGGCCGATTTTGCGGAAGGGGATGTTGATCTCCTCCGCGGCCTGGGGGATCACGTCAAAGCCCATATAGAAAAACGGCACCAGCACCAGCACGTTCAGGACCCCGCCCGCGCCGTCGGTGACCAGGGGCTGCAGGCTCTCGCTGTGCCCCATGGCGGAGGAGCCGGACAGCAGCGCGATGCCCACCGCCGCCATGACGACCACCAGGATCGTCTGCAGCCGGGCGGCAAAGCGGATGCCGAAATAGTTGATCGCGGTAATCAGCAGCGCGCCCAGAATGCCCACCAGCACCCAGGTGAGGCGCACCTCATAGCCGGCGACGCTGTACAGCGGGATCTGTGAGAAGCTGGGAAACAGATATTCCAGCACCGTGGGCAGCGACACCACCTCAAACAGGACCACGCTCAGATAGCCCAGAACCAGGGACCAGGAGCACAGAAAGGAGACGCCGTAGCCGAAGGCCTCCTTGCTGAACACATGTTCGCCGCCGCACTCGGGCATGGCGGAGGTGAGCTCGGCGTAGACCAGGCCCACGAAGTAGATGATGACGCCGCCGATCACAAAGGCCAGCGCGGCCCCAAGGCTTCCGGCGGTCTCGATCCAGTTTCCGGCCTGGACCACCCAGCCCCAGCCGATCATGGCGCCGAAGGCCAGCACCAGCACGTCCGTCCAGCGGAGCACCCGGGCAAATTTACTCTGTTTTTCCATGGATTATCACGCTCCTTTCTCCGGGCAGGTTCCTCTTCCTCCCCCCACAGCAGCCGGCCTGCTGTGGAAAGACCGGCTGCCCGCGGGGTGAGAGAAAAGAGAGGAAGAGGAAATAATAAGGAGTGAAAAGCTTGTGGAGTCCGGGCGATCAGCGGATATATCTGCCGCCGATCCCCACGCCGTTGCGGATCACCCAGCAGTCTTCGTAGCGGCCCTCGATGCACTTGATGGCATTTTCCATGGAGATCTTGTAAATCAGCTCCAGGGAGGTGTCGCTCTGGAAGCCGCTGTGGGGGTTGAGGATCACGTTGCTGCGCCCCACCAGGGGAGATTGGGCCAGATACTCGGCGTCCGGGAACTCGCTCTCCAGCATGTCCAGGCCCGCGCCGCGCACCAGACCCTCGTCCAGCGCCCAGGCCAGGTCCTTCTCCGAAACCATCTGGCCCCGGCCCTCGTTGATCAGATAGGGGCGCTTCTTCATTTTTTGGAACAGCTCCCGATTGAACATGTTATGGTTGCTGTCTGTGAGACTCATGTGGATGGAGACCACGTCGGACTCCGCCAGCAGCCGGTCCAGCTCCACCAGCTCCGCGCCGGCCTGCTGCGCCGTCTCCGGCGACACATAGGGATCATAGGCCAGGATCTTCATGCCCAGGCCCTTCCCGGCGATCCTCGCCACATGGCGGCCGATGCGGCCCAGGCCCACAATGCCCATGACCTGGCCCTCCACCCGCTGCTGGTGCAGGATGGCCTTCACGTTCCAGACGTGATCCTCCTGGATCAGCTTGTTGTAGCCCAGGGTGCTCCGCTGCAGGCAGAGCATCATGGCAATGGCGTTCTCCGCCGTCTCCTGGGTGCAGTAGTCCAGGATCGAGGTCACGGGGATCCCCTTCTGCGCCGCGTAGTCCAGGTCCACCTCGTTGTAGCCCGTGGACTGGAAGGAGATGCACTTGCATTTCTGCATGGCGTCGATCTCCTTCTTCCCCAGATAGACATAGCTGTTGAGCACGGCGTCCGCGTCGGCGAGCTTGCGGTAGAATTCCTCGTTGTCCCCCTCGGGGAGGAAGTCCGCGATGACGGCCTCGGCCCCCTCGGGCAGATACTTGCGCTCCGGCAGATGGGGCTTGCCGATGGTGCCGGGATCGTTGGTGAATACGAATTTCATGGCTCTCCTTCTTTCCCGGCCTCGGCGCCGATCTGCATCCCGCGGCGGAAGCAGGCCTCGTTTTGCGGGAACATTTTCTTTTTCTTCTTATAAAAGTAGTGATTCACGTCCCGGCAGAGCTGCTCGGCGTCAAAGGCGGCGGAGGCCGCGGCCATGGCGCCCAGCATCACCAGGTTCACGCCCTGGGCGTTCTTTTCCTCCGCGGCGATCTCGTTGGCGGGCACCCGGATCACCCGGATGTCCTGCCGGCAAGGCCGGTCGGCCGGCACCAGGGAGCTGTTCAGCAGCATCAGCCCGCCCGGGCGGAGGGTGTTTTCAAACTTATCCGCAGCGGCCCTGTTGAGGGCCAGCAGGATATCCAGGCTGGTTTTCCCGCAGTAGGGGCTGGCGATCTCCTCGTCGCTGAGCTTTACGTTGCAGTTGGCGGTTCCGCCCCGCATCTCCGAGCCGTAAGAGGGATACCAGGTGACGTATTTGCCGTTCTCCATCCCGGCGTCGGCCAGGATCAGGCCGGCCGTCAGCACGCCCTGTCCGCCGAAGCCCGAGCAGATGATCTCAAGCATCTTTGCTCCCCTCCTTGTCAATGAACTCGCCCAGCGGGTAAAAAACCTCCTGCTGCTGGCGCATGTAGTCCAGCGCCTTGCCGGCTCTGTCGTCCGGGAAACCCCAGTTGGTGGGGCAGGGGCTCAGGATCTCCAGCAGGCAAAAGCCCTGGCCGTCCAGCTGCTTCTGCAGGGCCTTGCGGATCATCTTCCCGGTCCGGATCACATTGGCCGGGCTGCTGACCGAGCCCCGGGCCAGATAGGCGATGTCATAGGAGCCCAGGGTCTTCACCACGTCGAAGGGCGCGCCGTTGCGCGCGGGGTCCCGCCCGAAGGGGGAGGAGGTGGTCTTCTGTCCGGGCAGGGATTCCGGAGACATCTGGCCTCCCGTCATGCCGAAGACGCAGTTGTTGACCACCAGCGCCAGGATATTTTCGTTGCGCAGGGCGCAGTGGATGGTGCTCTCGATGCCGATGGAGTAGGCGGAGCCGTCGCCGGGGGCCGCCAGGACGATCTGGTCCGGCCGGACCCGCTTGGCGCCGGCGGCGGCGATGATGGTGCGGCCGTGGGCGGCGCCGATCACGTTCCACTTCGTCACATAGGCCGCCAGGGCGCCGCAGGCCACGTCGGTACAGAGGATGAAGTTCTCCTCCAGCCCCAGCTCCTCCACGGCCTCGGCCACCATGCGGGTGATGATGCCGTGGCCGCAGCCGGGACACCAGCCGCTGCTCTTGTCGCGCAAAAGGCTGTCGGGTAAGCTCAGTTTCATGCCTGCACCTCCTTGCCGTTCAGCATCGCTGCTGCGCGCTCCACAATGATCTCCGGCTCCGGCACCTGGGAAAACTCCCCGTAGAAGCCCACGGGGACCCGGTTGCCGCAGGCCAGGACCACGTCGTCCACCATCTGGCCCAGGATGCTCATCTCCACACAGAGGAAGCCCTTGACCTGCCCGCCCAGGGCGTCGAAGGCCTTTTGCGGGAAGGGCCAGAGGGAGATGGGCCGGATCAGGCCCAGCGGGATCCCCCTGCTCCGGGCCAGCTTCACCGCCTCCTTGGAGACCCGGGAGCTGATGCCGTAGGCCACCAGGACCAGCTCCGCATCCTCCACCGCCAGGCTCTCCCAGCGCTGCTCGTTTTCCTCCATGCGCCGGTACTTGTCCAGCAGGAAGGCGGGGTACTTGTCCGCCCCCATGCGGTAAAACACGTTTTTCATCCGCCGCTGCTCTTCGCCGGGCTTGCGCCCGCGGATGACCCAGTCATAGCGGTCGATGTCATGCTCCCGCATGGGCGGCAGCTCCACCGGTTCCACCATCTGGCCGATGGCGGCGTCGGAGGCGATGATCACCGGGTGGCGGTATTTCTCCGCGATATCGAAGGCGATGTAGGCCAGATCCGCGTTCTCCTGCACGCTGGCAGGGGCCAGCACCACCGTGCGGTAGTCGCCGTGGCCGCCGCCGCGGGTGAGCTGCCAGTAGTCGCCCTGCCCCTGGAAGATCTCGCCCAGGGCAGAGCCGATGCGCATCACGTCCGCGATCACAGCCGGCAGGTCCGTGCCGCAGAGATAGGAGATGCCCTCCTGCTTGAGGGAGAAGCCCGGGCCGGAGGAGGTGGTTAGAGCCCGCGCGCCCGCGGCGGCGGCGCCGAAGACCATGTTGATCCCCGCCAGCTCCGACTCCGTCTGGATAAACTGGCCGCCCACCTGCTCCATACGCCAGGACATGTACTCCAGCACCTCGGTCTGGGGCGTGATGGGATAGCCGCTGAAGAAGCGGCAGCCGGCGCGGATACAGGCTTCCGCGAAGGCCTCGTTGCCCTTCATCAATACCTTTTCCATGTTTCGCCTCCTCAATCCACGATCTCAAAGGCCCAGTCCGGGCACATCCGATAACAGGCGCCGCAGCCGATGCATTTTTCCGTGTCCAGCGCCACGATCTTATAGCCCTTCTCGTTGATCCTGCCGGAATCCGACAGGGCGTTTTTCGGGCAGACGCTGGCGCAGAGGAAGCAGCCCTTGCATTTTTTGTCATTCAGCACCGCTTTGCTCATTTCGCGTCTCCCTCCTTCGGCAGGCTGGTGAAGTACTTGTGGGCAAGGGGGTAGAACATGACCCGGGGGTGCTCCTTGCCGCAGGCGGCGTAGGCCTTGGCCACCAGGTCCTCGCAGCTGGACGCGCTCTGGCACAGCATCTTCTCAAATTCCGAGCCGGGCACGCCCGGGGAGTAGCAGACGAAATGCGCGCCGGTGCGCAGGGTCTTGATGAACAGCAGCGCGTCGTCCATCCGCGGCTCCCAGTTTTCCCACATCCAGCGCTCCGCCTCGTCGGCGGTGTGGGCGTGCTCGAAGGGCAGCAGCATCACGTCGGACATGACGCCCTCCGGGCAGCCGGCATAGAAGGCCACCACCGAGTGCTCGTCGATCACGTCATTGAGCACCCGCATGGCCCGGGACGCCTGATAAAAGTTCACGTTCAGGGGCTTGCCCGTGGTGACGAAGACGATGTCCGGCTTCTCGGGCAGGGTGACGTTGGCATAGCGCAGCACCAGCTCGCAGGCCTTCACGTGGGATTCGTTCAGATCTCCGGCAAAGACGCCGGCGATGCGGTTCTGCTCGTTCATGACGAAGGTCACGCAGAAGTCCACGCCGTACATCCGCGCCGCCTCCAGCATCTCCTCGTGGAAGGGGTTTCCCTCCAGCACGCCCCGGCGGGTGCGCTTGTCGGTGATCATGGGGGCTGTGTGGTTGCCGATGATGGTGCGGTAGGAGGCGATGCCGGGCAGCACGGACTTCCTGCCGCCGGAGAAGCCCGCCATGGCGTGCATCTCCGCCTTGCCGATAGCGATGTGCAGGTCGCAGGCGTAGGCTTCCCGGTTCACGTCGACGGGCGTGCCCCGGAAGCTGGTGCCGATGTTGACGGCGCTGTCCGGATCAAAGGCGTTGCTGGCGATCATGCGCACGCGGCCGTAATACGCCTCGGGCACGATCTCCCGGTATTCCGCCTCGGTGGGAGGCCGGTGCAGGCCCAGGGCTACGATGAAAAGGATATCCTCCATCCGGATCCCGGCCTCCAGCAGCTCCTCGATGATGAGCCCGGAGACGCGATTGGTGGGCACGCCGCGGGTGCCGTCGGACACGATGATGCTGACGGTTTTCGCCTGCTTCTCCCGCACCAGTTCTCCGATGCGGGCGGAGCCGATGGGCTTGGCCAGGGCGGCGCGGCAGAAGTCCTCGCTCTCGTCCAGAGCAGGCATCCCCCGGCCGGAGATCAGGCCGGCAAAGTCCTCCTCGGGGATGGTGAAGCGCATGTTCTCCACCTCGTCGTGGTAGGTCACGCGGCCGTTTTCAGTCGTTGTATAGTAGAGCATGGTTCCCTCCTGTTCTTCTCCCGCTCAGAAGCGGATGTAGGGCCCGAAGTCGAAGGGCCTGGCTCCGGGGTTTTCGTCCTCGCAGCGGGTCAGCACATTGTAACAGTGGATGCAGTGGCCGTTGCGGGGCGGCCCGCACTTGATGGAGGGACTGCCCAGGGCGATGGCAAAGTCCGCAATGGGATCATCGTTCACGCCGCCGGCCCGGGTGGAGGGGATGCTGAAAATCCCGTGCTCCGCGGCATAGGCCGCCGCCTCCAGGGTCTCCGTGACAGTGCCCACCTGGTTGGGCTTGAGGATGAAGGCGTCGCAGGCGCCGACCTGCACCGCCAGCTTCAGCCGCTCGATGTTGGTGACGGTCAGATCGTCCCCCACCAGCACGGTCCGAGTCAGGCGCTTGCGGGCCTTGCTCCAGCCCTCCCAGTCGTTTTCATCCACCGGATCCTCCACATAGAGGAAGGGATACTTTTCGGTCAGCGCTTCCAGCTGGTCCAGCACCTCGTCCAGCGTCGCCTTCCGCCCGATCAGGTTATAGGTCCCCGTCTCGGGATCGTAGATCTCGCTGAAGGCGCAGTCGGCGGCAAAGGCGATCTTGTCCGCCACACCCGCCATCTCCGCCGCCAGGGCGGCCATGGCGTAAGCGTCCTCCGGGGAGCTGCTGGGGCAGCGGAAGGAGGAGTGGGAGCCGGGGATCGCCTCCTTGCCGGAATAGGCCTTGATGGCCCGGGGCATCTCCCCGTACACCGCGGCGATGACGGCCACCGCCTCCTGGAGCGTGGCGGCCTTGTAGGGCACCACGGTGATTTCCTGGAAGGGCATGGAATTTTTCTGGTAGCTGCCGCCGGAGAAGCAGTTGGCCGTGGGCAGGGGGATGGTCTTCACCGGGCCGGGGTTCAGCAGCCTGTAGAGAGGCTCGCGGCGGATGGCGGCCGCGGCGCGCAGCCCCGCCAGGGACACACTGAAGGTACAGTTGCCCCCCAGGCGGGTCTTCCGGGGCGTGCCGTCCAGCTCGATGAGCCGCCGGTCCAGCGCCGCCTGATCGTTCACGTCCAGGCCGATGATCGCGGGGGCGATGATCTCGTTGACCGTCTCCACCGCCTTGAAGACGCCCAGGCCCTTGAACCACTTGGGATCCCCGTCCCGCAGGACGAAGGCCTCGTGAGTGCCGGCCGAAATGCCGGAGGGCGAGGAGGCGCGGCCCAGTACGCCGTCGCCGGTAATCAGATCCACCTCCAGGCAGGGCAGGCCCTTGCAGTCGATCCCCGCCCGGCCGTGGACATACTTGATTCTGGTATCCATGGCTTATTCCTCCCGTGTTTGAAGCGCCGGCACATAGAGGACATTGAAATCGCAGAGATTGGTGCCGGTGTTCCCCGTATAAACGCAGTCGTGCAACTGGTGGAGCGCTTCAAAGGTGGCGTGGCCGCGCAGCGCCTCCTGCAGGATCAGTTTTTTCTCGGCGGCGCGGCGATAGCTAGTGGAATCGGTGATCCCGCCGGCATAGACCGTGGTCCCGTCGGAGCCCTCGGTGTCGATGGAGAGCATGCAGGCGCCGGGGGCGTCGTTGGCCACCAGGGCAAAGCCCGCGGTCAGCTCGTGGCCAGGACCGCCGTGGCCGGTGATGGGCTTGCTCTTGTCAATGTAGGTGGTGGTCTCGCCGCCGGCGATGAGGAAGCAGGGCGCCTGGAAGGGCCGACCGTACTGCTGGATCTCCTTGGCGATGGTGGCCAGCACCATGCCCGCATCCTTGCTCTCGCCCTCCAGACTGGTGGTCAGGATGTGGCTCTCCACCCCCATCTGGGACGCCTCTTCCACGGCGTATTTACAGGAGTCCGACAGGATGTTCAGGAAGAAGTAGGTGGCGCGCTCGATCTGCTTGGGCGTTTCCTGCTCCGGCGTGCCGTTCTGGATATAGGTATAGATGCTGTCGGGGATCTTTCCCTTCAGGTCATAGGCTTCCATGATCTGTCTGGCCTGCTCGAAGGTGGAACGGTCCGGTCCCACCGGGGTGCCGAACATGTCGATGGGCTCCCGATAATCCTCGATCTCCGGCCAGCCGATCACGTCCCAGATATTCAGACAGATGATCTCGCCGCCGCGGCGCATGATCCGCTGGGCCAGCCGGCCCCGGTTGAGCTGTTCGCAGTGGCCGTTGACACAGTTGATGTCCAGGATGCGCATGTTGGACTTCAGCATCACGTCCCGGGACTCCATCAGCTCCTCCAGACTGATCCCGTCGATGGGGCAGCCCATCAGGGAGGTGCTGCCTCCGCTGATCAGGACCAGGAAGAGATCGTCCGGCCCGGAGGCGTCCACGATCTCCAGCATCCGGCGGCAGCCCGCCTCTCCCTCGTGGTTGGGCAGGGGGTGTCCACCCACGAAGACCTCCGTGTTGTAATAGCGGTCGGTCTCCTCCGGGATCTTGACGATGATGACGCCCTTGCTCATTCGATCCTTCAGCATTTCCGTGGCGGCCATGGCCATCTGATTGCAGGCCTTCCCCGCGCCGAAAATGTAGAGATTCTTCTTTTTGCTCAGATCCCACCGGCGGTTCCCCACATGGAGGATATCGCCCTCCAGGCGCATGAAGTCCTTGACGCGGCGGGTGGCGTCCAGCCGCCGGAGGACGCGGTCTGTCAGCTCCAGAACCAGCCTCCGGGACTCCACGTCTCCTACCGACAGGATCTCGTCTCTGTTTTTGATCATATTTGCCATATCTCGTCTCCAAACTCCGGGAACACCCGGTCTCACAGCTGTTCCTCTCCCCCGGAAGAGAGAGAAGAGGGGTTTGTGGTCCCCTCTTCTCCGTCCTGCTTGTTCTTCCGGGTCAATTGATGCTGAGAAACAGCGGTTTCCGCATGACGGTGAGGAGTCTGTCCCTCATCCTGTAATCAGGCCGGAACCTCGCCCAGAGCCGCCAGCTCCTCCTCCTTCTGCTTGTCGAAGGTGGGGTACATCTTCTCTTTGCCGACGAAGCCGTAGATGATGCCGAGGACGATGGGGATGTAGCAGGCCCACACATAGGGCAGATAGGCCCAGCTGGAAATGTCGAAGGCCGTGGCCGCCAGGATGGCGCCGTTGCTCCAGGGGCAGATGGCGCCGAACATGGGCGCGCAGTCGTTGACCGTGCGGCAGAGGTTGATGCGGTGGAGGTTGAATTTTTCGTTGTAGATCTTCAGGTAGAGGTTGTAGTTCAGGATCATGGAGACGTACACGGAGGAGGTCAGCCACACGAAGAGCACGGTGGTCAGAGAGCTGACCAGGATCAGGGTACCTCTGGAGTTGATGACCTTCTCCATCTTGCTCATCAGCGCGTCCAGCACGCCGGAGCGGGCCAGGAAGCCGGCAAAGACCAGGGCGATGAGCAGCAGGATGATCAGGCTTGCAAAGCTGGACACGCCGCCCTTGGTGAGCAGCTTGTCCACGGTCTCGGAGCCGGAGCCGGACACGACGGCGCCGCTCCAGCAGGTGTTCAGCATCTCGATGATGGTCTTGTGCTGGAAGATCGCGCCGGTGATGACGGCCAGCAGCACGCTGCCGAACACAACGGGCGTGGTGGGGAGCTTGGTGAAGATGGCCAGACCCAGCATCACCAACAGGGGGATCAGCACCAGGAAGTTCAGATTGAAGCTTCCCTCCAGGGCGCCGATCATCTCGCCGCTGAGCGCCACGTCCACAGAGTCCGCGGTGAAGAAGAAGCCGACGATCAGATACAGGATCGCCGCGATCAGGGCGCCGAGGCCGGTGGTGGGCATCATGTGGCCGAAAATGCGGAAGGTGGTCTCGCCGGAGATACCGGAGTTGAGGGCGGGCACGTCGGAGATGGGGGACCATTTATCACCCAGGAACGCGCCGGAGACCGCAGCGCCGGCAGCCAGAGGAATGGGGACGCCCAGACCGATCGCCACGCCCGCCATGGCCACGCCCAGAGAGGTGATGGTCGACCAGGCCTGGCCGGTGGCCATGCTGACCACAGCCAGAACAAAGAAGGTCACAAACAGCAGCATGTGCGGGTTGATGATCTTCAGGCCCCAGTACATGAGGAAGGGGACCGTGCCGCAGGCGATCCAGGAACCCGCGACCGCGCCGACGATCATAATGAAGAAAATAGAGGGGAATGCGCGTTTGACATTCTCGACCGCTTCCTTCATCAAGTCGTCAAACTTGATGTGACAGACAAAGGTGGCATAAGCGCCGACCACCGCTGCGCTGAGACCCAGGTTCAGCGCCGTAGCCGTTTTCCATTTCAGCGCGCCCATCAGCATGATGAACACGACGATCAGAAACAGGATCACAGCCTCGAGGAAGCTTACTTTTCTTGCTGGCTTCGGGGTTTTCTTGGTTTCTTCGCTCATAAAATCCTCTCCTTATTTTTTTATCTTTTTCGGGGCGTACGCGTCTCCGGGAAGGCGCCGCGCAGGGAGTTCCCCGGGCAGCCGCCCGGGGAGCGCGCCCTGTCAGGCCAGGATCTCCTCGCCTGGGGAAGGAACGTCCCGAGAAAAGTCATGTCAAACCGCATCCGGAAAAGGGCGCCGGGCCCCATTTCCGTTATGCATTTCATAACGTCGTTCTGTATAGTAGAACAAAAAGAAGAAAGCACCGCTTCGGCGAGCACAGACGCCCCTGCCGCGATCCGGCGGGCGGTCTTTGTTGTTCGCTGTCGCACGCTTAGGTTCTCTAATATAGAACGATGTTCTGAATTGCTGTCCTTGAAGAAGCAGCCCCGTCCGGGACGGGGCTGCAAAACGGAGAACAGTTCTCCCAATCCAAGATTATGTTACACCTGCGCTTTGCCGCTTGTCAATTCCGCAGAATGTAAAATCCTGTGCATATGTTTTTGTACTATTTATACAAATCGGGCGCCCTGTTCAAAGGACCTCCTCGATCTGGAAGGCGTACTCCTTCATTTTGTTCGCCAGGAACAGGATCCTCTCGTCCGTCAGCTTCTCGGGGCTGCCGCTGATGCTCAGCGCGCCGACCACCGTGCCGTTGCGCGCCTTGATGGGCACGCCCACGCACTTGATGTTCTCAGAGTTTTCCATGTTGTCCACCGCGTAGCCTCTGGCGCGGATCCTGCGCAGCTCTTCCCGCAGCGCGTCCTTGTCAGTGATGGAGTTTTTGGTATAGGCGATGACAGGTTTTTTGAAATAATTGTCCAGGAAGCCCTCCGGCATATAGGCCATCATCGCTTTCCCGCAGCTTGTGACGTGCATATAGTCCGTGGCGGCCCGCATGGCGCCGGTCAGATAACGGCCCTGGGAGGGGCGGATGACCTCCAGATAATAGATGCGCCGCTGCATGGGCACGGTCAGATAGATGGTCTCCTCCACCTCGTCTGACAGGACCTTCATATACTCCAGCGCAATATTATGGAAGTTGTACTTGTTGCCCACGGCGCGGCTGAACTTCAGGATGCCCAGACCGAGGGAGTATTTCCCCGTCTCGCGGTCCTGATCCAGATAGTCCATCTCCACAAAGGTCTGCAGGATATCATAGACATTGCTCTTGTTCAGTCCCAGCTTTTCGCTGATTTCCGACACGCCCATGGGCTGTTTCTCGGCAAAGCAGCTCAGTACATCCAGGGATTTTTTCAGACTTTTCACCTTTACCGGCATCGTGCAGTCCCCTCTTCTGAAGTCTATTTCCTGTCGGGATGCTCTCTTCTCTGAATTATAATACAGTACCTATCCTTTCGCAAGAGTGATTTGTTGCCGCCTTAGGGTCGTTTCCCGGGCACTTCACGGCTTCAGGACGCGAAAAAAGCCTTGCAACTGCAAGATTTCTGCAGCCGCGCGGCTCTTTCGTTCCATCTTGTTTTGGGTTCCTCCGCTTGTCTTCGCGGCACGTTCAGCAAATGTGTCCTTTTGACGCTCAAGAGGCATGTAAGCGGACAAGCTCACATACGCGTCGCATTCTATCCGATTCCACCGTCTCTTTTTCTATGCCGGAAAGAAGTCGCTCTTTCCGCAGGTCCTTTCTCAGCCTCCCTGCGCGCCAACGCGTTGGCGTTGACCTGGTCCCCTGATCAAGCCTGTCTCTTTTCCCGGGCCGAGCCCGCCTTGTCTGATTCCGTTCCGACCATTCTGGATTCGCCCGGGCAGGGCGGCAGGCGCAGCCAGCGGTAATTCGTCTCGCCCAAGTCGCCCCGCTTATCGTGGCGCTTTCAGCGCTTCTTCCGAGCAGGTGAGCGTGAAGGCGATGGTTTCGAACTCTGTCGCCGTGATTTCATTCAGAACGTCTTCCCGAATCTTGGGTCTGTCAGCACGACGGAGGCGAAAAACACATACGCGAAACCAAAATCCAGATCGTTGGAAAGAACAAAGGCCATGCTTTTGTCCCCATTGCAGAGCCGGCTGTCCGTAACGGAAACGAGATGCACGAAGGGCGCCCTCCAGCACCAATCCCCGTCCAGAAACGCGCTGTTGCCATAGCTTTCAAAGAGCCGCGTGCCCACGGCCGTCTTTCCAACGCAGAGGGATCCGCTGATGAGGATCCGTTTCTTTTTCATGCTCCGGTTTTCTCCTTTGCCGTATAGCGGAACAGCGGATCGCCGTTTTCTTCCGAGCCATATCGCTCCATGCCGCCCTTTTCCATGACCCGGGCGGAGGCGATGTTCTCTTTAGCGCAGCCGCCGTGCACGCCGGAAAGCGCATAATCTTCCACGGCGACCCGCAGCAGTTCCTTTACGCATTGGGTTCCGTATCCCCGATTCTGGTACGCCTCCTCCAGCAGGACGAATATTTCAGGCTCCGCCGGATTCCGGCTGCCATCCAGCCCGCACCAGCCCATGATGGTTCCGGGGCGCTCTTTCCCGCACACCGCGAGGCAAAAATGACGGATATGGCCTTTCGTATTCCTTTCGTAATTTTCCCACATGGAAGCGACGGCCTCCCGCGCCTCCGCGTCAGAAAGAGGGTGATGGTCGGAGGGCCATGTCCGCATGACTTCCGTCAGATCATCCATCGTTACGAAATGGAGGATCAGGTTTTCTGCTTGATAGTCCAACATGGCAAAGCCTCCTGAATCGCGCTCCGCATCTGCAGTCTCAAAATAGCGCAAACATGCCGCAAAGTCAAGTTTTTGCCCGGGCCAGAGTTCTCGCTTTACCCCCAAAAAAGGACCCGAAAGAAGAAACTTTCTTCTTTCGGGTCCTTTTTAAGGAGATTTATAATGCTGGGCTCATTCCCACTCGCTCCTGGAAACCGTAAGCTAAACGATTTTGTATAGGCCATTTAGCTCAGATTATCAGGATTATTTGCATTACCTATAAATTATGGGCTATCAAGATTTTTGTTGTCACTGTGTTGTCACATTATATGCGTGACCTTTGGCTATCGTATAGATTCTTTTTGGAGCCAAGTTGTTTTATCTGGAGTAATTACAAGGACATCAACTGCTCCGCCAACAGTCTCAACAACATTCTTAAAGCGCATAGTTTGAATTGTTGTTTCAACTGCATACCGAGCAAAATCAACTGCATCCTGTAGCGTAAAATAGCTCCAGAGTATTTCTTCAAAAGGAAGATCTAAGTAATTATTATTTGCTGTTTTAACAGCAACATTTTGTATGAGCCTTGTTAACGTAAGGGTTTCTCCATCCCATGTAGCCCCTTGTGACGCGGTATCAATTTGCTCAATTTTCTTGGATTGGACATTGAATTTAAATATTTTCTGTGTCTTTTTCCCGTCAATAGAATCATACCCAGCTACAATAAAATTGGTGTTTGGAACAACAGGAAGCCTGTTGAAATAATCGATGATGAGCTGAGGCATACTTCCAATTTGGCAGTCTTCTGATATTTCCGTGCGGATCATATCTTGAATAAAACCTGTTATTGGCTTTCCCAATAAAGATGCGTCGCCACAGCAGGATATTCCTGCACCATTGGGACACGCAAATGTTTTATCTGTAGAATTGGTTGTATGGATTCCGATGCGCTGTACTACTTTATTATCAATTGTCTGTGTATTTGTGTATGTTGTACGCCGATCACTTGCCAAAACGATTCCCTCATTTACATGTACCGCCACTAAAAACGACATCTCTTTTTCACTCCTTTCTTTTGCTGTATCATCATTGAGGCCTGACATAAGAATTATATATAGTACACCGGCAGCTGCAGCAGATTATCCCTAAGCAAATTTGGCTGCGGGCAGGTGCAGATGATTGCTCCCATTCCACGGCGCTTCTCCTCAACCTTGTCTAGCACGGTGAAAGCACTGGCCTCATCTGCCGTGACTGCGGGGCTTTGCTTGATTTCTATGGGATAGAGCGTTCCGTTTTCTTCAATGATCAGATCGATTTCGCTCTCGGTCTCGTATTCTTGCCCATCCTTCCGGACTTTTTTCTTATCACGGCCACGGTAATAGGAAACACAATACCGGTAATCAATACCGCGATTAGAATAGGATTTCAGAATTTCAGAAATAACAAAGGTTTCAAACATAGCGCCGCTCATGGCACCGTAAGCAAGTGCCTCCGGCGTGAGCCAGCGAGTGAGATAGGCCGCAAGGCCAGTATCGCGGAAATATACTTTCGGGGTTTTGATTGCCTTTTTCATCACGGACGGTGTATAGGGCTCCAGCAAATACACAATTCCGGACGCTTCCAGAATGGACATCCATTTTTTGACCGTCATGGCGTCCTTGCTGATTTCGTCAGCGATGTTTGCATAGTTCAACATCTGCCCGGTCCTGGCGGCCACCGCTACCATGAAGCGGCGAAAATCATCCAGATCCTGAACAGCGGACAGCTTGCGCACATCGCGCTCCAGATACGTCTTTACATAGCTTGAGAAAAATGCCGACCAGTCCAGATCTGGATTCTGCAGCTCGGGATAGCTTCCGCGATGGATAATGGCCCAGAGATTATCAGGTGCTTTTGCGGAACCGCTGCGTCTTTGCACATGCTCCATTGTCGGGACAAACGGTTCGTTGAACGGGGACCCCTGGATCTCGCGCAGAGATAAGCCTGCCAATTCTATGATGCTGACTCGGCCGGATAAGGATTCGGAAGCGCTCTCCATCAGTTCTAGCGGCTGTGATCCTGACAGGCAGAATTGCCCACGTTTATCGCTTTCGTCACACTTGATCTTGATAAAGCGAAACAGCCCAGGGGCGCGCTGTACCTCATCATAAAACGCCGGGGGCGGATTGAGCATCATGAACATGTTGGGATTCTCATTCGCTTGATCCTCGATAAAGGGATCGTCAATGGGCACATACTTCTTATCGGGAAACAAAGCTTTGAGCATAGTAGATTTCCCGGTCTGCCTTGCACCAGTGACCAGCACACATTTAAAGGTCTTGTCCGAGGACTTGACTAAATCCTCAATACTGCGCTTAATATAGTTCATATAGATCACCAAAACAAAAGTATCGACAAATCCAGAATTCATTTCTGGATTTGTCGATACTTTATCATGCGTTCGCTTATTTGTCAAGAGTCCTACAGCCGTTCTTCTTCCAGCCTGTGGAGCTTGCCTCTGAGGAGGATGCTTTGCGTTATCAGTGCGGCGACAAGCATGGTGCAGACAATGGAGAGCACAATCACAGACACAGGCGTTTTTTGTTTGGCCGTTCCCTGGGTGTCGAGCACGTCGGTCTTGACGGCTTCCTCCACGTTGAGGCTGACGGGGAAATCGAAGGAGACGGAATTGCTGTCGTTGTCCTCGCCGGTGACGGTGAGCGTTCCGTCGAAGCTGCCGAGTACATCCTTCGGGGCAGTGAGGGTGATCTGTGCCTGCTTTGTTTCACCGGGCTGGATCGTGCCGACAAGCACACTCTGGCGCTCGGTGATCCCCGGCAGGGAGATTGTGACCATTGCGTTTATAATGTCGGCTTTGCCCATGTTCATAAGGGGCAGCGTCGCCGTAATGGAGTCTCCGGCCACGACGCTTTCGGCCATGCGAAGCCCGCCCTGCTCCAAACGAATCTCCTGCCGGACGGGGATGGTATAGCTGACGGAGAGCTTTGCCTCCTGCCCCAGAGACTGCCCGCTGAAATCGAAGTGCAGGCTGTGCGGCGCGACCTTTGCGGTAGAAAGCACGGTGACGGGGAACGAGAGGTCAAGGCTCTCGCCGGGCATCAGATCGCCCAGCACAACGGTGTCCAGCTCCTTCGGGAGAATGTCGCCGCTGGGATCGCTCAATGTGAGAGACAGGTTTTCAAAGCCGATACTGCGGCTTGTATTTGTGAGCTTTACCGCAATCACGCCGTCCTCGCCCACGTTCAAGCTCGATGTGTTCTCTGAAATGCTGATCTGCGCAGGCTCCGTGTTCGTCTGGCCGTCCCGGATATGGATGACCATTGGGAGGTCGGTAGTCAGCTCTTTGCCCTCCGCGTCAGATCCGCTGATACGCACAGTGCATATATAGTCTCCGTTTATACGGTCAGAAAACAGGGAGAGATTGAAGCGCACCGCCCACAGGCCATTCTCCACGCGCTGCGTTCTGGCGCTCATGCTCTGCGGTTTGAACGGAGATATGTCCTCGTTGGCAACGATCAGCTCCGCCTGGATATTACCCACGGCCTTTTCCGAGCGAATCGGGATCACCATCGTCAGACGATCCCAGGAAATGACGGGTTCGTAGCCTTGCAGATAAGACCGGCTCATGTCATTGAAAACGGTGCGTTCTTCAATGGTAAAGGCATCCGTGTTGTCTGCATAGGCGCTGGGGATCATGGCAGCGATCAAAACGGCCAGTAAAAGAATAGAAAGAATCTTTTTCATGTCACAGCTCCCGAATGTTCTCAACGATACTCTGATCCAGCACGCTTTTCAGCCTCATCCGCAGCCCGGCCAGGCAGCACAGAGCGCAAAGCGCGGCAAGGATCAGCATGGCGGCCAGGACAGGGATCGTGTGCATGTGCTCGCCTGTCTGGACATGATACCAAATCGCAATGGCGATGTAGGCACCCGCGCCAAGCGCCGCACCGATGCCAGTGGTCAGCAACAGCGGCAGACGGTAGCAGCCCAGCAGCGCTTTCTCGTCCGCACCCACGGCACGGAGCGTACCGATCATACGGGCGTCCGCGCGGATGCGCCGCCCGGCGTTGCCCACCTGCATGGCGACGGCCAAGGTGAAGAAGAGCAGCAACAGGGCCGCAAGCAGACCCATGGAGGAGCGGATGGAGGCGACCTCGTCCCGCCAGCTCTGCAGCCAGTTAAAGAGCGTCATATCGCCGCGCATGGCGATCCGCTCCAGGCGCTTTTCCAGCGCCTGTTCCGTCTCCAGATCAATATCCTGTGTCAGAGAGATCTCCATACCGGTGATCTCTGTCATTTCAAAGCCCAGCGCCTTTGCACCCGCTTCTGTGGTCAAGATGCAAACTTCGCTGTCTCGGATCGGCTTGCCGTTCAAAACAGCGCCGACGGTGACCGTGGCGTCGTGCCGTGTCAACTGCGCAAACTGGGCGCGCAAAGCCTCGTCGCTCACATCGTCAAACAGGTGCTCCTGTACAAACTGTACCAGCTCCAGCGTCTGGCCCGCGTGGAAAAAGTCGTTTTCAAATTCCGCTTCCGATGCCGCGCGACCCCAGGCATCCAAGGCTGCGGCGATGCGCATGCCGTCCTCCAAACGAAAAATATGATAGGTTGGCGCGTAGACCAGCACCTGCTGCCCGGCGTCGATAGCGGCCAGATCGACCTTGCCCTCGGCGATCCGGTCGGTGAAGTCCACCCGGCTCAAATCTGTGACATAGAACGTGAAGTGTACGGGCTTTCCCGCCAGCCCCTGGGCTTCCATGAGGGCGCGCATCTGACGATATTGTTCCCATGCTCTGCTCTGCTGCCGCTCTGTCGTGCTGGCGTCCTCGCCGAGAGTCGGCGGCTCCGGGTCGTCCGGTGAAATGCTGAGATAATTCAGACCGCTGCCCCCGCCGAAGATGTTGTAGACCCAGGTGTTTTCTCCGTCTGTCCCTTGGCCGAGCGTTCCTCCGGTAAAGGGCAGGAAGTAATCCGGAACTTCGTCATAGAGAATCAAATTGACTTTTGTCTGTGCTTCCAGACTGGCATAGTCCACGAGCGGCAGACCGCGGATCTGCGCCACATCCTGCTCGGAGAGCTGGTTTTCCGGGCGCACCACGGAAAAGGGAGTGTTGGAAAAGGTCGCTTTTTGGTTCGTCAGAGAGAAAGCCACCGGCTTACTGCGGGCAAACTCCGAGACGGCGTCATAGCTCTGTTCTCCAATGATCGCGGCACAGAGCAGCGTGGCCGCTACCAGCAGCGCGGCGCCGATCTGCCGCCAGGGGTGGATTCGTAATTGCCGTGCGGCGATCAATTCCGTGGCATGGAAGCTGCGTTTACTTTTGAAGCTGCCAGCCTTGCGCAAAAGCGCCGTGTCACGCAGTACGCCCATAGGCATTTGTTTGGACGCCCGGCGCAGGGGCAACCCGGACGCAATTACAATGCACAGCGCCGAAATCAGCAGGATCGGAAATAGCAGCCAAAGGTACGGCGCAAAGATCATTTCACCGGGAGCCATACGGCAAAGGAGCCAAGTAAGCACGAGCCCGAACAGCAAGCCAATCGGAAGCGCAATGAGGCTCAGAAGCCAGGCGTCGCGCCCGAAAATACGCCGGATCTGCCGTTTCGTCGCACCGACAGCCCGCAGCATCCCGATCTCTTCTGTCTTGGAAGCTAACACGCCCTCCATCGCCGAGGAGATTCCAATACAGACAGCCAACAGCAAAGCGAGGCCGAGGATCAGCAGCATGGCTATCATATCCGCATAGCCGGCCGCGTCCATCTCCGCGGGATCGGTGGGTTGAGCCGCGCCTTGAGTGCGGCTGACACCGAAAAAGAGACCATAGCTATATCTCTTCTCCACTTGGGAAAGAGACGTAAACGGGGCGTAGGTCATCACCCGATGCGCTGCAACACGCCCGGTTGCAAACGATTCTTCAGAAGAAATGAGGGCCGAAGGCCAGTTAAGGACGCCGCTGGCTGACCATGCAAAACCGCTCACGTCCAGTGCTCCGGACTGTTCCTTGAGTATACCCACGATGGTAAAGCAATGTTCTTCCGGCACGCCGTCTATGGGCAGCAACGTCCAGGTCACCGTGTCGCCCACTTCCGCTTCCAGCCGCAGCTTTTCCAACGCGCTGCGCTCGATGGCGATCTCTCCGCTGTGCTCGGGCATACGCCCTTCGGCCAGGGCGCGGCAGACAATGTCCTGTCCCGCCTCATCCAGCCAGCCCAGATATACAGTGCTGTCCGTAACCGAGGCGGCGACGAACTGATGCCCGATCCGGTCAAACAAGCCGCTCTGTCGCAGCGATTCGTCTGTAATGTCCGGCTCGTCCAGCAAAATACAGTCGGTATAACCCACGGTCTGCACGATCTGCTGCTCACGGGCTTCAATGATTCCAAAAGCGCAGAGCGTCATGACCGTCGCCAGCAGCACCGCCAGCACGATCCCGGCGGCAAGGCTCAAATAGGTCTTGCGGTTGGCGCGGATCGAGGCGGCGGAAATGTGGTTGATGCTGAGCCGCTTCATACGCTCACCGCCCCGCTGTCCTCGGCTACATGGCCGTCCTCCAGACGGATCACGCGCTCGGCCTGCTCCGCCACGCCGAGATCATGCGTGACCATGATGAGCGTGATCCCCAGCTCCTTGCCCACGGTGCGCATGAGGGACAGCACCTCGCGCCCGGTTTTGCCGTCCAGATTTCCGGTCGGCTCGTCCGCGAAGAGGATCGCGGGCTTGTTTGAGAGAGCGCGGGCGATGCATACCCGCTGCTGCTGGCCGCCGCTCATGGCGCCGGGCAGATGAGAAAGACGATCCTCTATGCCCAGCAGCTCGATCAAGTGGCCGATGTGCTGCTCGTCCGGCTTGCGCCCGTCCAGCATCACGGGCAGCAGGATGTTTTCCTGCGCCGTCAGCTCGCGCACAAGGTTATAGCTCTGGAACACAAAACCGAAGCGCCTGCGGCGCAGCACCGAAAGCTGATTGTCGTTGTAGGAAAAGAGATTCTTCCCCTGGTAGATGACCTGTCCGCTTGTCGGCCTGTCCAGTCCGCTGAGCAAATGCAGGAGCGTGGATTTGCCGCTGCCGGATTTGCCGGTGATCGCCGTAAAGGAGCCCTGCTCAAAGGCGAGGCTCACGTCCTGCAGGGCGTGAACAGGCGCGGCAGCGCTGCCGTAGGTCTTGGTTAGATTTTCGCAACTGATAATGTTCATATCATCCCTCCAGCGTCAAAACAAGGCAGCGAGGTCATGTGCCGCCGCAGGCGCCGTCACATCGACCGCCTGCCTTGTTTTTCCTTTCAAAATCGAACCCACTTCGTTGGGCTTCGATTTTGTTCGTATGAATATAGCCAAAGAGCTTTTTGCCCTTTGGCTGTATCATACAAGGTCAATCTTACTTTTCGGTGACTTTTAGCTTACGTTTTCGTAAGGTTGAGGATCGGAAGCTCCAAATTGATCCGCAGACCTTTTTTTGTGTTCTCGGCGCTGACGTGTCCGTGGTGGCGGACCGCGATCTCTTTTACGATAGCAAGCCCCAGGCCGGAGCCGCTTTGCGCCTGATCCTCCGAGCGATAGAAGCGCTCGAACAGGTGCGGCAGGTCTTTCTCCCGTACCCCGCCGCCGTTATCCTCGACGGAGCAATAAACCGTGTGCTCCGTCTGCTCGATCTTAACCCAAATACAGCCATCCGCAGCGGTGTGTTCGCAGGCGTTTTTCAGCAGATTTTGAAGCGCCTCTCCCAGCCATTTGCCGTCACAACGGAGGGAGGCGTCGCCCTCGATCTCCAGATGCTTATCCGGCCACAGCGCGTGCAGGCTCTCCCATGCGTTTTCGATCAGAGGCCGTACCGCTTGCTCGGAAAAGGTAAACTCATACCCGTCGGCACAGAGCTTTTCCAGCCGCAGGAGGCTGCCGATCAGCTTTTCCATGCGCTCGATCTGGCCGAGCTCTTCGCTCATGTGCGCGCTCTCGTCCATTTCCACGAACAGGCGCAGAGAGGCAAGCGGCGTCTTGAGCTGATGGGAAATGTCCGCCGTGAGGGAGCTGGTGCGCTCGTTTTCCTCCCGCAGCCGTTCCGTCAGCACGGCGATTCGGTTTTCCAGCTCCGAGGCAGCGTTCTCCACGGGAGCGACCGTGTCCTCGCGGAGAGAAAACGGGGCAGGCTCACCGCCCCGGCTCAAATAGTCCTCCATAGATTCAGCCAAGTCCCGCAGGCGCTTCCTTTGAAGCAGTAGCTTCACGGCCAGCACGATGCCGACAAGCAGGAGGACAGCCGCAATTACAGTTCTGACCATTGATACCCCACTCCCCGGATCGTCTTGATATGCTCCGCGCCGATTTTCTCGCGCAGGCGGCTCATGTGAACGGACAAGGTATTATCGTCAATAAACTTGCTACCGTCATCCCACAGGACTTCCAGCAGTAGATTCCGCGGCACGACGCCCCGGCGCTCCATCAGCATTTTTACGATCTTGTATTCCGTCAGCGTCAAAGGCAGCGGAGCGCCGTCCTTCACGATCTGCATTTTACTCTCGTCAACGGTAAAGCTGTCGCGCTGAACAGTCTGAGGCTTTGCGCTGCGCAAAAGGACACGGACGCGGGAAAGCAGCTCCTGCATCCGAAAGGGCTTGGTCACATAGTCGTTTCCGCCGGAGTCCAGCGCGCGTACCACGTCCAGCTCCTCGTCCTTTGCCGTGAGGAACAGGATCGGCCTCTGCTCTCCGGCCTCCCGCCATGCGCGGCAGAGCGTGACCCCGTCGCCGTCCGGGAGGCCAACGTCCAGCACTACGGCCTGCACTTCGCTATTCAGTTTGTCCTTTGCCTCGCGCACGGATGCGGCCTCGATCACCTGGTAGCCCTCGCGGGCAAACAGCTCCGCGAGCCCCCGGCGCAAAACGGCGTCGTCCTCGACAAGCAGGATCGTTGTTTGCATAGCTTCCTCCACAAAAGAGGTGTGTTTTCTTTCTCTGAATTATATACGAAAAATGCCCCGCTTTCAACGACAGCGGGGCAATCTTACGAAAACGTAAGGAAGAGAATTGAAAGGCAAGTAGCCTCAATAGAATCAATAATCTAGTTGTTTCTTGTAGTCCATGAGCACTTGGGGAGATTGCATTGTATGAAAATTCGCAAATAGCGAATTTTCATCTTGACAGTGAGATTTGAATTTGCTATACTACAGGCACAGTGATCGCAGAGCTTTCTGCTGGTCTTGTCCCCTAATCTGGAGCAGGTCTCTGCTCGTGGAACATCTTAACGGTGTTCTGTTTAGCGGGGCGGCATGTGGCCTGACCGACCGACAAGCCGTCGCCCGCACCCGCCCAAGCCGGGAAGCTTGGGCAGGTGCGAAATGATTAGGCGGGTTCCTGTGTGCACCAACCATTTCTCCGGGACGAAGCCCTTCACTATACTTGGGCTTTGAGAAATGGAGACGACAAATGTCAAAAAGAAATCACTGCTCGCACAGGAAACCCTCGGCAAACCACAATCATTCTGGAAAATCTATGAGTGCTCCGAACTGGAGGAAATCGATTTTTCTAATCGGTTTTAAGCTGATTGAGGCAGCCTGGATGATCATGCAGATTATCCAGCAGCTACGCGAGATTTTCCATTGGTGATGTGGTGGGCACGGAAGAGGAAACCCGCCTAATCCCCTTTTATATCGTGCATGTTGCGTGTTCTAGTGGGAGGTGCTTGTGTTGATTGGGGATGTTCTAAAACGGCTGCGTGTGATATATGGTTATAAGGCCTCCGAAATGTCCAAAATGCTCAATATTTCTCCAAGCTATTTATCGGAAATAGAAAATGGCAAAAAACAGCCTTCTCTTGAACATTTAAGAAAGTATGCAGAGATTTTTGGCATTAAGCTGTCTTCTTTGATTCTCCTGTCGGAATCTTATGAAGAGGCAGAAAAAGATGGGAAAGGTGCGGCCCTGATTCGTACCATGATGATATCTTTGATAACCGGAATGTCAAAAGCACCGGGAGAGCGGTATGAAAGCGAATAAGCAAAAATATCCGCTAGACCAATGCGCTCTATATAAGTGTCGCTCACGAAAGAAACTAGAGTCAATACTTGCAATTGAGCAAGGAGACTTGCGGAATATACAATCTGCCATTAAATATAGTTCATTTGAGATTGACAAAAAGGACTCATCTGAGAAGAGAACTATAACCGCACCAAAAAGAACTATAAAGGCAGTCCAGGCACGAATTCTCACGCTTATCCAGCGCATAGAGAGACCAGAATGGCTCATTTCTGGCGAAAAAGGGAAATGTTATATAGATAATGGGAAAGCCCATATCGGTTCCGCCTATGTGCTTACGATGGATATAAAAAAATTCTATGATAATTGTAGGCGTGAATATGTCTATCGCTTCTTTCTGGACAAGATGCAAACAGCCCCGGATGTTGCTAAGATCCTTACAGACATTGTTACGTATAAAGGCGGAATACCTACAGGGTGCCCGACAAGCCAATTGATCGCGTACTATGCTTATGAGGATATGTTCAAGCAAATCCAAGCTTGTGCCGAATCATATGGGTGCATCTTTACACTATATGTTGATGACATGACTTTTTCCAGTAAAGACCCATTCCCTCAGGAAAAACTCTCACGTGAAATAGATATCATCTTAAGAAGATATGGGCACAAACCGAAGTACAAGAAAGTCGTATTTTTTGCGAAAGAAAAGCCAAAGCCTATTACGGGAACGATTGTTACTTCCGACCATGAATTGGAGGTTCCCAACCGTCTCCAAGAAAAAATATACAATGGCTTTCAGGGAATAAAGCAATTATCTGAGCAAAATGATTTCAAACAAATTGACCATGCTGCGCAAATCTTGCTAGGCCAAGTACAGGCCGCAAAAAGTATTGACAACAAGAAATTTCCGGAAATCGAACGCCTAACTAAGGAAATTCGCAATATTCAAGAGCCCCAAAGAGATTTCAAGCCGAAGCCTCCGCACCGTAGAAAGGCAAAAGGGAAAATCCATATTCCAAAGCCGAGAACGAATTAACAATATACTGCCGAGGCTGAAGTACACTTCAACCTCGGCACTTGTATTTTGTGTACTTTTTTCCTGTGTTTCCTCTTGCAAGTATTCAACATCTGCAGGTCAAGACGCTTTGGCCGGTTGGATGAAAAACACCATTTGGTCATGCTATGGCAGGTCAAAAAAGACCTTCCTTTACCTTGCATCCCGGTCATGCTGCTTGCGGGCGAGCTTTTTCTGCTGTCGTTCCATTGCCTCCCGTTCCAGAATACCCATGGCCTGGGATTCGATATACTCTTCTCCGAAGCCGCGGCACAGGGCGTAGAACTTGGCAACAATCCCGGATTGGCTGTCCTTTTCCTCATTCAAGCGCTTGATCGTCTTTTTCATTTGATTTCCGCCGCCGATCTCCCGTTCGTATTTGCGATGCAGATCTTCATAATCATGTTTCAGCGTCAGATACTTGTCGAACAGATTTCGCAGCACACCGACGATCTTCCGGTACAAGGGCATTGCCTTCTTCTCCCGGTACGACTTGGCAGATTCCAGCATATCCGGCGGAGGAAGCACCTGATCCGCATCGTTGGTGTATTTGCGGGCCAGGTCTTCGATCTGTTCCATCTTGGGGACAAGCTTGTCCACCCGCGCCTGCGCTTTGTCGGCTTTCTTTTGGGCTTCCTCTGTCTGCCCTTCGAGGAAACTGATACTGTTCTCCATGAATGCAACGGTAGTTTCCAGGTTATCCAGCCGTTCTGCCTCCTTTTTGATCTTGAACTCTGTGACCGAAAGGTGCTGGGCTGTGCTGCCGCGCTCTCCGCGCTCAAAGTCCTCTAATCCGGCGTCCCGCATGTGCTCGAAAAAACGGTCTTGCAACAGACTGTAGGATTTGATAATCTGTGTGACCGTTCTCGTCCGTGATCTTCGGTGAAGCCCATTTCTTGGAGAGGCTGATTTGATGGATAACCTCTTTGACTGTTCCCACCAGCGCCGGGTCTTTGCACCTTTTTGTCCAGAGGACTTCTTTATCAACCACCGGCAGCGCGACAACATGCATGTGGTAGTGGCAGACCGGATGGCCTAACTGCTCTGTCAGCGCTGTGTTCAGCTCGTCAGCGTGCATGACGGCGGAGACAATGTTCTCCTGGCCATATTCCTTTTGGGCGAAGTGGAATGCCTCTTCATAAAACTGGCAGGCATATTCGTAGCCGCCGCGTTCCTCGAAATAGGCTGTGTTCACATCGAAGATCATTTCATCGAACACCTTTGCATCCTTCTTCAGTCCCCGAAGAGAAATGCTGCCTTCTTCCACCAGCTTATCCAGATGGGCGTTGTAGGTCAGATCGCCGCAGCTTTGGTAGTGGATATTCATTGGTGTCCGGGACAGATCGACATTCATATTTTCGTAGCTCTCGTTCTTGCGCTCGATATGGCGCTCGGATTTCCCGATGCTTGCCTTCGTGTGCTGCTCAACGCGGGCTACACTGTAGTTTTTATCATTCATACGCTTTTCACTTCCTTTCCTTGCAACGGTGGAGCAGGGCGCGGTTACACGACTTTTTCAAAGTGTGTAACCCACTATGACACTTTCATCCCCATGGGGCTGCAAAGTGCCGTGGGCTCTGCCGAGAGCACAGGGGGAACACCAGTTTCCCCCGTACCCCTTCGCCGGATCGCCGCTGCATCCGCGCCGTCGATCCGTGCTTGCAATTTGAAAGCATGGACATCATGACAATGCTTTCATTTTGCAAGCATAAAGAGCCGCGTCACTCGCCGTTAGGCAGGAGGGGAAAGCTTTTTCTTTCCCCTCCGCTGCGCGAGTGTTTTCCGTGAGAGAAGCTCAAGGGGTTCGGGTTGTATTCCCTTGTGGCGATCTCCACCCGCAGGTATGCCCCCTTGACCTGTCCTCCGCTCCCTGTGACGATCCGTGTCGATGGTGTCGATGTTTTGGATACCGCACCCGCTGCCGAAATCATCGTCACGACCGTCACACATCGTCACGTGCTCTGCGGCTCATACTGCAAAACGATCTTTCGCCCATCGTGTGTCCTGCTGTTCCAGTAGCGGATACCGTGCTCGCGATATAAACGCCCTGTATTGACATTCAGCTTCATGGTCAGAGCATTTGCTTTCATATCTACTGCAAGCGCTTCGACCAGCTCTGTTGGGCTTCCGGTCCATTCCGGCTGTTCTGCATTTACGAGCATGGCTACAGCATCCAGAATTGCTTCCTGCGGCGCTTTCCATAGCTCGGTTTCGCATCGCTCCAGTTCCCAGCACAGTTTTTCTTCATTCCGAAAAAGATGAAGTCTCTGATCCTGCTGGTCTCTGCCGGAGATGTCCAGCGTGGCCTCGTTTGCCGTGCGCTTGGGTTTCTGTAGAAGAAATGCTCCATCCGCGGCACCGAGCAAACCATTTGTGCCGGAGATCATATCGAACACATCGTCTGCTTTTTGCTTGCGTGTGTGATGCACCAGGATCAGGCACAGGCCGCGGCAATCGGCAAAGCTTTTCAGCCGGGTAATGATATCGTAGTCGCTTGCGTAACTATACGCCTCGCCGCCGATCTCACGAACCTTTTGCAAGGTGTCGATGATAATGAGCCTGGTATCCGGGTGCTCACGGACAAAACGCTCCAGCTGCTCGTCCAATCCTTTCCCGAGTTGTCGCGCTCGTGTAGCAAAATAGAGCTGATCCGCGATTTCCATATCGAACATCTGATACATCCGGCTTTGCAGGCGCTGGTTATCATCCTCCAGCGCCAGATACAAAACCGTTCCCTTTCGTACCGGATAATTCCACAGCGACGTCCCGGTGCTGACATGGTAGGCAATCTGCGCGACCAGGAAGCTTTTGCCCAGCTTCGGCGCGCCGACCAGAAGATAGGTTCCGGGAAAGAGCAGACCGTCGATCAGCGGCGGCTTGCTCTCATACGCGGTTTCATACAGTTCTCTCATGGATACCGTCGCCAGGTATGAGGGATCGTTCAGTTGGCGAAAATATCTATTGTATTCTTCGAGAGAATCTGCTAAACTGTCTTCATAAGGTTTTTGATTCGGCTGTCCTGCATCTGCGCCAACAGATGTGTTGAGGACAGTCGTTTCTTTTGTTTCTGTCATCGTCGTTCCTCCTTCATGCCGTCCAGCGTCCGGGTAATCAGCTCGATGTTGTCCGGCAGCTCGTCACGGATCTCTCCGGCTGCCTCGATGCGTCTCAGTTCATCGAGAACAGCAGCGAGCTGATCTCGCAGCGCCTTGTACACTCTCGGATTACCCTGGACCACGATCTCGCGGTTTAGACAACGGCGATAGCAGTATTCCTGCTTCGGCAGGCCGGAAAGCGCCACGGCGATGTTGATCTGTTCATTTTCCTCGGGCGATACCCGGAACCCTACGGTGATATTTCTAAAACGGTTGTGTTCATCTCTGTTTTTGGCTGACATTTTTATAAATCCACCTTTCTGAAATCGTTAAGTTTGTTTGCCATTTCTGTTTGCGTCGACGGAAACAGGTGCGCATAGTTGTAGGTGATGTTGATGCTTTCATGCCCAACACGGTCAGCAATCGCAACTGCGGAATAGCCCATGTCGATCAGGAGAGAGATGTGACTGTGCCGGAGATCGTGAATCCGGATTCGCTTGATCCCTGCCGCATCTGCACCACGGGTCATTTCCCGGTGGAGATAGCTTTTGGTAATCTCAAAAATCCTGTCATTTTCTCCGATCCCATATAACTGCTTCAGATAATCCTTCATCTCATCGACGAGGAAATCCGGCATGACAATGTCGCGGATACTCTTGGGTGTTTTGGGATCGGTAATTACATCCCTGCCTTCAATACGCTGATAGGATTTCGTGATAGAAACGGTTTTGCGGTCAAAATTGAAGTCCGCCGGAGTGAGCGCCAGGAGCTCGCCCTCACGGATTCCGCACCAGTACAGCATCTCAAAGGCATAAAAGGAAACCGGCTTGTCCATGATCGCATCAGAAAACTTTTGATACTCTTCCTGGGTCCAGAACAGCATTTCCCGGCTCCGTGCTTTTCCCATGTTTCCGACTTTTGCAGCCGGGTTTTCATGCAGTCCGTAGTACTTCACTGCATGATTAAAAACGGCACTGAGCTGATTGTGCAGGGTTTTGAGATATACAGGAGAATATGGCTTTCCGTTTTTGTCCTTACCTTTAAGCATCTCGTTTTGCCAGGCGATGATGTCCTTTGCCTGGATCTCACTGATCTTTCGTTTTCCGAAATACGGGAGTATTTTTGTCCGGAGAATATGATCCTTGGTGTGCCAGGTGTTCTCCTTGATCCGGTTTTTCATGTCCGCCATGTAGGTCTCCACAAAGCTCGCAAAGGTCATATCCAGATCGGCCTGGGTCTTGTTAAGCTGCTCTCGTTCCCATGCCAGTGCCTCTCGTTTGGTGGCAAACCCGCGCTTTGTTGTCTGCTTCCGCTCACCCTTCCAATCGGTATAGCGGTAGTAAACCTTCCATGTGTTTGTTTTTTCTTCTTTGTAGACAGCCATTCAGATCACTTCCTTTCCTTGCTGTCACTTGTTCCGTAGCAGGTCTTTTCCATAAAGTACTGTTTGTTGACCCGCCCGGAAATGGTTAAATATCCCTTCTCCTTCAGCTCTGCATTGAGTTTCTGGACGATCTTGTAGGCATAGGACTTGGATATTCCAAGTGTTTCCGCTACTTCATCGACTTTCATAAATGTATTACTAGACATGATTTCACCTCCTCCTGCAAAAAAGTGAGAGCAGTTATTTTATTACTGGAATGCCGGGAATCCTGCGTTGCCGTTCTCTCCGCATGTCGTTCCTGCCCCCTTGTTGTCAGCGGCGTTTTCTCGCTCGCTCTTGCCTTGCAACAGCCCAAGAGGTCGTGGCGAAGTATCCCATGCGGACGGTCATTCGTTTATGAAGATAAACATATTTGCTTAACTTCCAAAAGCCATTATACTAACGGAATTTGTTTATGTCAAGGGCTTCTGAGAAAATAATTAAATAAATTTGCTTAAGTTATTCTTGACGGCATTAAACACATCTGCTATAATCGATGCAAGAACACCTAAGGGAGGAATTGTTATGGCCATCGGTGAACGAATCCGCTTTATACGCAATCTGCGGGGCATGACACAGAAATATCTGGGGACGCTGGTTGGCTTTCCTGAAAAGACCGCTGATATTCGTATGGCGCAATATGAAGCCGGGACACGCACGCCCAAGGAGGATCTGACCAAAGCCCTTGCCAGTGCCCTGGAGGTTTCTCCGCTTGCGCTGGATATTCCCGATATTGACAGCTACCTTGGCTTGATGCATACACTGTTTGCTTTGGAGGATCGCTATGGTCTGACTATTGAGGACAGAGACGGAGAAGTTGTTTTCCGTATTGACCCCCGCAGGGGAAGAGAAGCCGCGCGCATCTCGGAAATGGTCTATGCCTGGGCTCCTATCGCGGAGAAGTATCGCGCCGGGGAGATCAGTAAAGAAGAGTATGACAAGTGGCGCTATAACTATCCACAAAACGACAGTTCCCGGCTTTGGGTAAAAGTGCCGTCTCAGGAGTTAAGCGATGCCCTCATAGAAGCCTTTATGGACAAACTAAAGGATTAATCAGGGTCTGCTGTAGGGAAAACAAAAAGAGAGAGGGCTGATTCTGCATGTCTAACACTATCTTTGAAGCAACCTATTTTGCATCTCAGCAAATAACTGCTACTTTTGATATGGTATGGGCTCTTGATGCAGGACTATGGAACCTTAGGCAAGATGCTAAGAAATACTTCATTGAGCATCCTGATGCAAACAACATAGAAGTAAAGAATGCGTTAGTTAGTGGATTGGATATACACGGACTAAATCCAAAGAGAATTGCAAACGAGTTGTCGTGGGAATACCAGGAACAATTTATTGCGGAACTGCTTTTGATTAATGCATTAGCAATCTTTGATTCGTGGGTGGATTCCCTCGTTGATTCATCATTACTTAACCAATCAAACACGCAAAAAAAGAAGATAAAAGAGGATCTGAAAAAAGGAGATTTTTCTTCTTTTGAAAGAGTATTAGCTGCAGAGAACACCTCTTCTCTATCTGGGTGCTTTCACTATTCAAGCCAAAAACAAGATGCATATATTAACAACCTCAGACTTGTATATAAGTATTTCAAAAGTTGCAGAAATTGCTGTGCGCATGGAAATCGCCGGTTTGATGACAGAGCTGAAAGCAACTACAATGCAATTAAGGGTTTTACGAAAGAGGATTGTGGCATAAATGAATTTCCCAAAATTGCTGCTACCCAACAGGGAGCCCCTCTCAAACTATTTCTTCGCGGTGTTGTGGGCTTCTACGATGTGCTAATAAGGATTATTAATCATTACGACCTTGTCGCAGCAGAAAAATCTTGCGTTGAAGCTGAATTATTAAAAAGATGGGGTAGTATTCCGGCTAGAGTACTGCCTTCTTCAGAAGAAAAGAGAAATAGGCATATTCGGAATTACATGACTAGCATCAACATGTGTCCACCATATGTTGGAAAAACAACTGATGTGTACAGCTTCTTGCTTGCAAACAATGCAATAAAATAAAAAAGAGCTAACTGATCCAACAAAAATCAGTTAGCTCTTTACTTTATGTTTAATGCTTAAAGTGTTGTCAAAACGTTGTCACGAGGCGTTGTCAAGCTGAAAAAGCCTAGTGTTTATGCGCCTTCTAGACGGTTCTGCAATTATTCCCACTCGATGGTCCCGGAGGGCTTGGGGGTCAGGTCGAAGAGGACCCGGTTCACGCCCTTGACCTCGCCGGTGATGCGGGCGGTGATGTGCTGCAGCAGGGCGAAGGGCACGTCCTCCACGGTGGCGGTGACGGCGTCCCGGGTGTTGACGGCGCGGATGACCACGGGCCAGTCATAGGTCCGGAGCCCGTCCTTGATGCCGGTGGACTTGAAGTCGGGCACGATGGTGAAATACTGCCAGACCTTGCCGGCCAGGCCGTTTTTGGCAAACTCCTCGCGAAGGATGGCGTCGGACTCCCGCACGGCCTCCAGCCGGTCCCGGGTGATGGCGCCCACGCAGCGCACGCCCAGGCCGGGGCCGGGGAAGGGCTGGCGATACACCATGTTGTCGGGCAGGCCCAGCTCGTGACCCACCACGCGCACCTCGTCCTTGTACAGGAACTTCAGGGGCTCCACCAGCTCAAACCGCAGATCCTCCGGCAGGCCGCCCACGTTGTGGTGGGCCTTCACCGGGCCGCTCTCCAGAATGTCGGGGTAAATGGTGCCCTGGGCCAGGAATTCGATGCCGTCCAGCTTGCGGGCCTCTTCCTCAAAGACCCGGATGAACTCGGCGCCGATGATCCTGCGCTTCTGCTCCGGCTCGGCCACGCCGGCCAGCTTGTCCAGGAAGCGGTCCACCGCGTCCACATAGACGAGGTTTGCGTCCATTTCGTTGCGGAAGACCTGGATGACCTGCTCGGGCTCGCCCTTGCGCAGCAGGCCGTGGTTCACGTGCACGCAGGTGAGCTGCTTGCCCACCGCCTTGATGAGCAGGGCGGCGACCACGGAGGAATCCACGCCGCCGGAGAGGGCCAGGAGGACCTTCTTGTCCCCGATCTGCTCCCGCAGCGCGGTCAGCTGCTCGTCGATAAAGGCCCGGGCCAGCTCGGGCGTGGTGATGCGTTCCATCGTCTCGGGACGGACATTGTTTGCCATAGCGATTACCCCCTAGAGCGTTCTGTTTTTGACGCCGCTATTATACTTTTTTCCCGCGGCCCGCGCAAGAGTTTTGATTGCACAAATTTCCCAGTCCGCGCGCCGCGGCTCTCGTGATATTTGCCCTCATACGAACACCGGACAGAAGACTTTGCTTCTGTCCGGTGTTCGCCAGCTTGTCAAAAAAGTCCCTTATGGGGCTTTTTTGACTGCGCTTCCCCGCCGAGCATTTTGGCCGAACACAAAATGCTGTTTTCGAAAAGCCTTGGTTTTCAAGGCTTTTCGAGCGGCGGGCTATTGTACTCGAGGCGG
>JAFRQP010000035.1 GCA_017428565.1 Oscillospiraceae bacterium | reverse complement strand
TCACTCTTCACTCTTCACTCCTATCATATGGATCCGATCATTCGATTTGAAAACGTACATTTCACCTACCCCGAGGAGGAACGGGAGAGCCTTTGCGGCGTGAGCCTGGAGATCAACGAGGGCAGCTTCGTGGCCGTGCTGGGGCACAACGGCTCCGGCAAGTCCACCCTGGCCAAGCACATGAACGCCATCCTGACGCCCACCGAGGGCAAGGTCTGGGTGGTCGGTTTGGACAGCTCCGACGAGGAAAAGCTGCTGGACGTGCGCCGCACCGTGGGCATGGTGTTCCAGAATCCGGACAACCAGATCGTCGCCAACGTGGTGGAGGACGATGTGGCCTTCGCGCCGGAAAACCTGGGCGTCCCCTCGGCGGAGATCCGCCGGAGGGTGGACGCCGCCCTCAAGCAGGTGGGCATGTATGACTTTCGCATGCACGCGCCCCATCTGCTCTCCGGCGGGCAGAAGCAGCGGGTGGCCATCGCGGGCGTCCTCGCCATGCAGCCGAAGGTGCTGGTGCTGGACGAGCCCACCGCCATGCTGGACCCCCAGGGGCGGCAGGAGGTGGTGCAGACCGTCACCGCCCTCTGTCGGGAGAAGGGGATGACCGTGGTGCTCATCACCCATCACATGGAGGAGTGCATCGGGGCCGACCGGCTCGTCATCATGTCAAACGGCGCCATCGTGGCCGACGGCAGCCCCCAGGAGGTCTTTTCCCAGGTGGAGCTGATGGAGCGGGAAGGCTTGGACGTGCCCGAGACCACCCGGGTGCTCCACGAGCTGGGCCTTGACACCGACGCCCTGGATCCGGAGAGCTGCGCGGACCGCATCGCGGCGCGCCTGGCATAAACGCCGTTTTGTTTGGAGAATATCTATGTCTGAAATTCGCGTGGAGGCTCTGACGCATACCTACAGCGCAGGGACCCCCTTTGAGAAAACCGCCATTGAAAATATCGATCTGACCATCCCCTCCGCCCAGTTTGTGGGAGTGCTGGGGCACACCGGCTCCGGCAAATCCACCTTCATCCAGCATCTGAACGCCCTGCTGAAGCCCAGCTCCGGCACGGTGTATGTGGACGGAGAGGACATCAACAAGGACAAGAAGACCCGCCGGGCCGTGAAAAACAAGGTGGGTCTGGTGTTCCAGTACCCGGAGTATCAGCTCTTTGAGGAGACGGTCTTTGCCGACATCGCCTTCGGCCCCAAGAACATGGGCCTCAGCAAGGAGGAGATCGAGCAGCGGGTGCGGGAGGCTGCGGACTTCGTGGGCGTGGAGGAAGAGCTGTTCCAGCGCTCGCCGCTGGAGCTCTCCGGCGGCCAGAAGCGCCGCATCGCCATCGCCGGCGTCATCGCCATGCGGCCGGGCGTCCTGATCCTGGACGAGCCCACCGCCGGCCTGGACCCCGCCGGCTGCCGCCAGATCATGGACAACATTTGCCGCTACCGGCGGGAGAGCGGCGCCACGGTGCTCATCGTCAGCCACAATATGGACGACGCCGCCCGACTCACCGAGCGGCTCATCGTCTTCAACCGGGGGCGCGTCGCCATGGACGGCACGCCGGAGCAGATCTTCTCCCAGCCGGAAAAGCTGGTGGAGATCGGCCTGTCCGTGCCCCAGTCCACCCGTCTGGCCATGGCTCTGCGGGCCAGGGGCGTGCCCCTGGAGGGCGCCGTCTATACCCATGGGCAGCTTATGGCTGCGCTGAAGGGGGTGGGCCTGTGCTGAAGGACATCACCCTGGGCCAGTACTTCCCCGGCGATACCGTGGTGCATCGGCTGGATCCCCGCACCAAGATCCTGGGCCTGATCCTCTATATCGTGGCCATCTTCGAGGCCTCCGGCTGGGTGGGAAACGCCCTCATGATCGTGCTCACCGCGCTGTGCATGGCCGTCTCCCACATCAAGCCCCGCAATATCTTCAAGGGCCTGAAGCCCATGCTCTTCATCATCGTATTCACCGGCGCGCTGAACCTGTTTTACACCGACGGCACCCCCGTCCTGCCCGGCTGGCCCATCACCTGGGAGGGGGCGGAGCGCTCCGCGAAGATGATCCTGCGGATCGTGCTGCTCATCACCGGCACCTTCCTGCTGACCTATACCACCAGCCCCATGGAGCTCACCGACGGTCTGGACCGGCTGCTGAGCCCCTTGAGAAAGATCCATGTGCCCGTGCACGAGATCACCATGATGATGTCCATGGCCCTGCGCTTCATCCCCACCCTCATCGAGGAGACGGACAAGATCATGTCCGCCCAGAAGGCCCGGGGCGCGGACTTTGAAAACGGCAGCCTGCTCAAGCGGGCCAAGGCCCTGCTGCCCATCCTGGTGCCCCTGTTTGTCAGCTCCTTCCGCCGGGCGGACGAGCTGGCCGTGGCCATGGAGAGCCGCTGCTACCACGGCGGCGAGGGTCGCACCCGCATGAAGCAGCTGCGCTTCGCCCCGCGGGATCTCTGGGCCCTCCTGCTGGCGGTCCTGCTGTTGGCAGGCCTGATCGCGCTGAAAAAGTTCGGACTATGAGAAATATTGCTTTGCGCCTGTCTTATGACGGCAGCGCCTACCACGGCTGGCAGGTTCAGAAGAGCGAGATCACCGTGGCCGAGACTTTGGAGACCGCGCTGACGAAGATCTGCGGTCACCCGGTGAAGACCGTGGGCTGCGGCCGCACCGACGCGGGCGTCCACGCCCTGCGCTACTGCGCCAACTTCCGCACCGACTGCCGCATCCCCATCGACCGCTTCCCTTTGGCGGTGAATTCCCGCCTGCCCGGGGATATCGCCGTGTCCGACGCGGTGGAGGCTCCCGAGGACTTCAACGCCATCGGCTCCTGCCGCAAAAAGGAGTACATCTACAAGATCCTCAACAGCCCCATCCCCGATCCCTTCCTGGAAAAACGGGCCTGCTTCTACCCCCAGCGGCTGGATCTGGCGATGATGGAGCGGGCGGCCCGGGCCTTCGAGGGCACCCACGACTTCAAGGCGGTGCGCTCTCTCGGCACCGAGACCAAGACCACCGTGCGAACGGTGTACTGGTGTCGGGCGGAGAAGGAGGGGGACCTGATCACCGTCTCCATCTGCGCCGACGGCTTTCTCTACAACATGTGCCGGGCCATGGTGGGCACCATGGTCTACGCCAGCTACGGCAAGCTCCTGCCCGAGGAGATCCCCGCGCTGCTGGAAAAGGGAGACCGGCGTCTCACCGGCCCCACCATGCCGCCCCAGGGCCTGTATCTGAACCGGATCTGGTATGACGGCGCCGTGGGGGAAATGATGGAGAAATGAAGGAATGATGGGTCTTCGGCCAAGTATGGCGCCGCACGGAGCTCGCTTCATTTCTTCATCAGCGAAGCGTCTTCATCCCCGTTCCTTTCGTCTTCAGAATTCTTAGGTTTATTTGTTCACAAAAGCATGTTATAATGCAAACTGGATCGGAAACCATACAAAAGGTGATTTGCTATGATACGATTGATATTAGATATCGTCCTGCTGCTGATTGTGGCGCTGTGTACCTGGAGCGGGTACCGCAAGGGCCTGATCGGCGGCATCGCCGGGATCCTGGTGGTGGTCATCGCCCTCTTCGGCGGAAGCCTGCTCTCCTCGGCCTATTCCCGGGAGGTAGTGCCGGTGCTGGAGCCCTTTGTGGATGGCTATATCGACTCCCAGAACACCCGGGA
Organism: Oscillospiraceae bacterium; assembly: GCA_017428565.1. Taxonomy (GTDB): domain Bacteria; phylum Bacillota; class Clostridia; order Oscillospirales; family Oscillospiraceae; genus Limivicinus. The sequence goes on along the minus strand of JAFRQP010000035.1, from coordinate 1,447 downwards.
CGACATTCTGGAGAAGCTGAATTACGGCTATTCCGACCTGTCCCTGGAGGACGTGCTGGCCCGGGACAGCTCCCTGCGCTACAAGTATGCCGAGGAGTGCATGAAGACCGTGGGCATCTACCAGGACCGGGCGGAGGAAATGGCCGTCAAGGCCGTGGAAACCGCCGACCGCAACGGCGTCAGCATGACGGAGGCGGTGGTGTCGGTCCTCTGCGACACGGCCAGCTTCGTGGGCGGGCTCACGGTGGCCTTCCTGCTGATCCTGATCCTGCTGGTGGCCATCGGCAATATCGGCAACCTCTCCTTCCGGCTGCCCAATTTGGAGCTGCTGGATGAGATCGGCGGCGCGGTGCTGGGCTTTGTGAAGGGCTTTCTGTACTGCGTGCTGCTGTGCTGGCTGCTGAGCTTCCTGGGGCTGATCATCGGCAGGGACACGATAGAGGACAGCGCCCTGGCCCAGTTTTTCCTGCAGATCAAGTTTCTGACCAGCGGCCTGCTGTAATATAGTGCTTAGTGCTTAGTACAAAGTGCGTAGCAGGGCGTTCCGTAGAATGGGAACGCCCTCGCTTTTTCCCGGCGGGACTGCCTGCCCGCCAGCCTATTCCCAAGGAGGAATCCCATGAAACCAACGCTTTGCTCCCGCTGCGGCAAGAACGTGGCGGTGATCTTCATCACCAAGCTGGAAAACGGCCAGGCCAAAAACGAGGGCCTGTGCCTCAAGTGCGCCCGGGAGCTGCATATCAAGCCCGTGGACGACATCATCAATAAAATGGGCATCTCCGACGACGACCTGGAGGGTCTGGCCGGGGACATGACCAACGCCCTCAACGGCGCCGAGGAGCTGCTGAACATGGAAAACACCGGCGAGGAGGACAGCGAGGACGACGGCAAGACCGCCACCTTCCCCTTCCTGAGCCGGCTCTTCGGCGGCCCCGCCGCCCAGAACAACGCCCAGAACGGCCGGGAGGAGCAGCCTCCACGGCAGAGCGGCCAGGGCCAGCCCAATCCCGCCCAGCGCCCCGCCAAGCACAAGTTTCTGAACAACTACTGCATCGACCTGACGGAGCGGGCGGCCAAGGGCAAGCTGGACGCCATGGTGGGCCGGGAGGAGGAGCTGGAGCGGGTGATCCAGATCCTGAACCGCCGCCAGAAGAACAATCCCTGCCTCATCGGCGAGCCCGGCGTGGGCAAGACCGCCATCGCCGAGGGTCTGGCCCAGCGCATCGCCATGGGCAGCGTCCCCTACAAGCTGCAGAACAAGCGGGTCTATCTGCTGGATCTGACGGCCCTGGTGGCCGGCACCCAGTTCCGCGGCCAGTTCGAGAGCCGCATGAAGGGCCTCATCGAGGAGATCCGCAAGGAGGGCAACATCATCCTGGTCATCGATGAGGTGCACAATATTGTGGGCGCGGGGGACGCCGAAGGCAGCATGAACGCCGCCAACATC
>JAFRQP010000034.1 GCA_017428565.1 Oscillospiraceae bacterium | reverse complement strand
TCTTTGACGCTTGTCAAAGAGGATTCTTTTTCTATGAAGGAATGAAGGGCCCTGCGGGCCAATAATGGTGTGCCGCGAAGCCGCTCTTCCTTTCTTCATGCGCGCGGCGTCTTCATTCCAACAGCTGCTCCAGCTCCCCCGCCGTGGCGGCGAGCTGCGCAGCGCCGGCGGCAAGCAGCTGCTCCCGGCTGCGAAAGCCCCAGCTGACGGCGATGCAGGCCATGCCCGCGTTTTTCGCCGTGGCCAGATCCACCTCCGTGTCCCCGATGTACACGCAGTCGGCCACCGTGAGCCCCATCTGCTCCACCGCGGCCAGCACCGCGTCCGGATTGGGCTTGCGGCGCACGCTGGGACTTTCGCCCACGGCGGAGTCCAGCAGGCCGGGGAAGTAGCTCTTTGCCAGCTCCTGCACCGCCGGGTCCGGCTTGTTGGAGATGATGGCCTGCTTCACGCCCCGCGCCCGCAGCCGCTCCATCAGGGGCAGCACCCCCGGGTAGGGCCGGGTGCGGATGTTGCAGTGGGCGTCGTACCAGGGCTTGTAAAAGGCCAGGACCTCCTCCTGCCGTGCCTCCGGGCACACGCAGGAGATCAGATGCGCCGCCCCGTTGCCGAGCCCGGCCCGCACCGCTTCCATGCTCGCCTCCGGCAGCGAGAAGCGCCGCAGGCTCACGTTCACCGCGGCAGCCAGATCCTCCAGCGTGTCCAGCACCGTGCCGTCCATATCCCATAAAACGCCCCGATAGCGCATCCTGCATCCCTCCGCATGGTTTTGTTCCTATTATACCCGCCTTGTCAATCCGGGTGGGGAGGATTGCATTTTGTCCGCGGCTGTGCTATGATGATCCAGTAATAATCTTTGAAAACGAGGTGCAACCATGGAAGGTTATCGCATTTTGGAGATCAAGCAGAGCGTGTTTGAGAACAACGACCGGGAGGCCGACAAGCTGCGGCAGGAGCTGAAGGAGAACAAGACCTTCCTGCTGAACCTGATGAGCTCCCCCGGCTCCGGCAAGACCACCACCCTGAAGGCCACCATCGCCGCGCTGAAGGACGAGTTCCGCATCGGCGTCATGGAGGCGGACATCGATTCCGACGTGGACGCCGCCGCCATCGAGAAGACCGGCGTGAAGGTCATCCAGCTGCACACCGGCGGCATGTGCCACCTGGACGCGGGCATGACCCGGCAGGGTCTGGAGGGCCTGGGCGTGAACGACGTGGACTTCGCCATTCTGGAGAATATCGGGAACCTGGTCTGCCCGGCGGAGTTTGACACCGGCGCCGTGAAGAACGCCATGATCCTCTCCGTCCCCGAGGGGGACGACAAGCCCCTCAAGTACCCGCTGATGTTCTCCATCTGCGACGTGCTGCTCATCAACAAGATCGACGTGCTGCCCTACTTCGACTTCGATATCGAGAAGTGCAGGGAGTATGTCCACCGGCTGAACCCCAACATGAAGGTCATCCCCATCTGCGCCCGCACTGGCGAGGGGGTGGACCAGTTCGCCCAGTGGCTGCGGGAGCAGATCGCCGCCTGGAAGGCCTGAACCCTGCTTCAAACAGAGAAAACGCACCCGTTTTTCGGGTGCGTTTTTTGTTGTCCCGGCGGGAACGGAGACTGCCTTTCGGAGCGCGGACAGCGGCGAGCGCCTTCCTGGGGCGGGCTTTTCATGCAAACAGGGAAGCCGCCGGTCACCGGAAGCTTCCCTGCGTCATGCTGTTTCGGGTTCGGATCAGAGATGGGTCTGGTCGCTCATCAGATCGGCCAGCAGCTTTTCGCGGACCACCCGCACCTGGGTCTCCCGCACCTTCTGCCGCAGGGGCAGCACCGCCCGCGGTGAGACGGAGAGCTCGTCCAGCCCGATGGAGAGGAAGAGCTCCGTCAGCTCCAGGTCGGCGCCAAGCTCGCCGCAGATGCCGCACCAGATGCCCTCCTTGTGGGCGTTGTCGCAGACCAGCTTGATCAGCCGCAGCACAGCCGGATGGTGGGCGTCGAAGAAGCGGCCCAGGTCGTTGTTCTGCCGGTCGCAGGCCAGGGTGTACTGGGTCAGGTCGTTGGTGCCGATGGAGAAGAAGTCCACCTCCTTGGCCAGCCGGTCGCTGAGCACGGCGGCGGCGGGGGTCTCGATCATGATGCCCACGTCCACCTCGTCGGAGAAGGGGATGCCCTCGGCCGTCAGCTCCTTTTTCACCTGCTCGCACATCTTCTTGGCCTCCCGGACCTCCCAGACGGAAGCCACCATGGGGAACATGATGGACAGGCGCCCGTAGGCGGAGGCGCGGTACAGCGCCCGCAGCTGGGTGCGGAAGATCTCCGGCCGGTTCAGGCAGATGCGCAGGGCCCGGTTGCCCAGGGCGGGGTTTTCCTCATGGGGCAGCTGGAAGTACTCGATCATCTTGTCCGCGCCGATGTCCAGGGTGCGGATGACGACCTCCTTGCCGCCCATGTCGCTGAGGACCTTCTTGTAGGCCTCGAACTGGTATTCCTCGGTGGGATAATCGTCGCAGTTGAGATAGAGGAACTCGCTGCGGAACAGGCCGATGCCGCCGCCGTCGTTTTCCAGCACGGCGTGCACGTCCTCGGGATTGCCGATGTTGCAGTAGACCCGGATCTCCTGCCCGTCCTTCGAGACGTTGGGCTGGCCCTTGAGCTGGTTCAGCAGCTCCTGCCGCTTGAGGATCTCGGCCCGCTTTTTCATCAGGCGGGCGCGGGTCTCCTCGTCCGCGTCCAGCACCACGGTGCCGGTGCCGCCGTCCACGATGACCTCGCGGCCCCGGTACTCGCTCTTCAGCTGCTCGCCCACGCCGATGATGGCGGGGATGCCCATGGTGCGGGCCAGGATGGCGGTGTGGCTGGAGCCGGAGCCGCCGGAGGTGACAAAGCCCAGGATCTTGGACTTGTCCAGCTGCACGGTCTCGCTGGGAGCCAAGTCGTCGGAGGCCAGGATCACGGGCACGTCCGAGTCGATGCCGCCCTGGACCACGCCCATGAGGATGCCGGCGATGCGGCCGGAGATGTCCTTCACGTCCGCGGAGCGGGCCTTGAAGTAGTCGTCGTCCATGGCGGCAAAGGCCTCCGCCTGGATGACGCCGGCGTCGGTGACGGCGGCCTCGGCGTTGAGCCCCTGCTCCTTGATGAAGCCCTCGATGGCCTCCTCATAGTCCAGATCCTCGCACATCATCTGGTGGGTCTCGAAGAGCATGGCGGCCTCGTCGCCGGCCTCGGCCCTGGCCTTCTCGGCCAGGACGCCCAGCTGCTCGATGGCCTTGGCCTGGGCCTCCTTGAAGCGGAGCCACTCCGCCTCCCGATCCGCGACCTCATAGCGGCGGAGCGTGCCCTGGGCTCTCTGGTAGAAATACAGCGGGCCGGAGGCGACGCCGGTGGATACGCCTTTTCCCTGAATGGTAATCATAAGCTATTCTCCCTTTCGTCCGGAATAGAAGAATACGGCTGTCACAGGGGCAGCCGTATTCTTCTGCGTGCTTACAGGTTGGCCTTGAAGAAGGCTTCGATCTTCTTGGCGACGGCTTCCTCGTCGCCGCCCTCGACCTCGATCTTGACGGTTTCGCCCTGCTTGATGCCCATCTGCATGAGGGCCATCAGCTTCAGCGCGTTGACCTTCTTCTCTCCCTTGGAGATGGTGACGGCGGAGCCGGCAAGGCTCTTGATCTCCTTGACCAGCAGGCCGGCGGGACGGGCGTGGATGCCCACGGGATCGGTGATGGTGTACTCAAAAGACTTCATGATGTTTTCCTCCGTATGCTAAAAATTTGATTACGGTTTGTTTTCTCAGGGGGAGTTCAGAGGGGCTCTCCCCTCTGATTTTTCGCCTCGGAAGGCGAAAAATCAAATCAAATCCGTTTTTTCCGGGGACACGCGCCTCGGAAAAAACACTGCTCAGTCCGCAAGTGTGCGAGCGTCTCACGCAAGCGAGTGCGCGCAGCGGACTGCAAGCTCCTTCCTTGATTGGCTCAAAGAGCCAATCAAGTAGCAATGCCGGTCTCGACGCCCTCCAGGTCGTCGGAATTGGTGAGCAGCATGACGACGGTGTCGTTATAGCCGGCCTTGGCGATGGCCTCCCGGTCGAAGCCCAGCAGCTTCTGACCGGCCTTGACCTCCGCGCCCTCCTCGACGAAAGCGGTAAAGCCCTCGCCCTGCATGTTCACGGTGTTGACGCCGATGTGGATCAGCACCTCCATGCCGTCCTTCTCCAGGGTGACGGCGTGCCTGGTGTCAAAGACGGAGGTCACGGTGCCGTCGAAGGGCGCGATGACGATGCCGTCCTCGGGGATGACGCCAACGCCCTCGCCCAGGATGCCGGCGGCAAAGGTCTCGTCGGGGATCTGCTCTCTGGCGATGACCTGGCCCTTGCAGGGCTGCAGGATCTCGCCCGCGGCGCAGCGGATCACGGAGGGCATGGGCTCGGCGGGAGCTTCCTCCGCGGGAGCGGCCTTCTTCTCCTCGGGCTTGTCTTCCTTCCAGATGAACCAGACCAGCGCGAAGGCGACGCCTGCGGCGATGAGCAGCTCCACCAGGTACAGGGGAACATTGTTCACGGCGGGGATGGCGGGGATGCCGGTGACGCCGTAGACCGGAGCGCCCAGCCCGAACAGCGCGCCGAACAGAGCGCCCACCGCGCCGCCGGCCATGCCGCAGAGGAAGGGCTTCATGAAGCGGAAGTTGATACCGAAGATGGCGGGCTCGGTGATGCCCAGAGAGGCGGAGAGGGAGGAGGGCAGGGCCACGGCCTTGGTCTTCTGGTTATGCACCTTCAGCGCCACGGCCAAGCAGGCGCCGAACTGGGCGAAGTTGGCGGCGGAGGCGATGGGCATCCAGGTATTCAGGCCCGTCTGGGCGATCATGCCGGCCTCGATGACGTTGTACATGTGGTGCAGGCCCATGACCACGGTCCAGGGGTAGATGGCGCCCATCACGAAGGAGCCGTAGAGCGTGCTCGCCAGCCACTTGGCGCCGGCCAGCACCCAGTTCTCCAGAATGGAGAAGACGGGTCCGATGATGGTGAAGGTGACGAAAGCGGTGACCAGCACGGTGCACAGGGGGGTCACAAACAGGTCGATCATCTCGGGGACTTTCTTGTGCAGCCACTTCTCTATGGTCGACATGAGAAGGACTGCCAGGATTACCGGGATGACGTGACCTTGATAGCCGACCTGCTGGACGTTGAAGAAGAACAGATGCCAGGTGGGGATCTCGCCTGCGGCGTAGTTGCCCACGGTCCAGGCGTTGATCAGCGCGGGATGGACCATCATCAGACCGATGACGGCGCCCAGGAAGACGTTGCCGCCGAAGACCCGGGCGGCGGAGATGGCCACCAGCACGGGCAGCAGGGCGAAGGCGGTGTTGGCCACCAGGTCCAGGAAGGAGTACCAGTCGGAACTGCCGAAGGCAGGCCAGAACTTGGGGATGGCCTCCACCAGGCCCATCATCAGGCCGGAGGCCACGATGGCGGGCAGGATGGGCACGAACACGTCGCCGGGGGTTTTCAGGATCTTCTTCCACAGGGGCATGCGGGAGGCGGCAGCCGCCTTCACGTCCGCCTTGGTGGCGGCGGTGAGGCCCGTGACGGCCAGAAATTCATCATAGACCTTATTGACGGTGCCGGTGCCGATGATGAGCTGAAGCTGGCCGTTGGAATCGAAGAGGCCCTTCACGCCCTCCACTTCCTCCAGCGCCTTGGTGTCGATCTTGCTGTTGTCCGCGATCACGAGACGCAGACGGGTGGCACAGTGTGCCGCGCTGATGATGTTCTCTTTTCCGCCCAGGTGGGAAAAGATCTCTTCAGCGCATTTGCGGTAGTCGAGCGCCATAGTATTCTCTCCTTTTCCAAATAGCGGCCGCCCGGACGGGCGACCGCTGTGATGTACACATCTTACAATAAAACTGCAGCAAAGTAAAGGAAAGCCACTTCGCAGAAGAGCCAAAAATCAGGCGGGATTTTTGGTGTTTTCCACCAAACCCAGCTCCCGGAAGGCCCAGGCCAGACCGTCCTCCTCCACCGCAGGGCAGACCAGGTCGCTCTGTTTTTTCAGATTGGGGCTGCCGTTTGCCATGCAGACGCCGCAGGCCACGGTCTGGATCATCTCCAGGTCGTTCATGCTGTCCCCAAAGCCCACGGTGTCCTCCAGAGCATAGCCCAGGGCCCGGCAGACCTGCCGGATGCCGCTGCCCTTGTCGAAGCGGCGGTTGATGAGCTCGCCGTTGAGGCAGTTGGCTCCCGCCAGATCCTGCACCAGGAAATAGAACTCCCCTTCCAGCTCCCGGATCGCCGGAGCCAGCTGCTCGGGCCGGGAGCACATGAAGACCACCTTGTAGATGGGCCGGCCGTCGTACTCCTTCATGGGCCGGATGCCCAGATCCTTCTCCAGCGCCTCCCGCCAGCGCAGCAGCTCGCTGTTGCCGCCGGAGCTCTGCCGCAGGAATTCGCCCATGCCCTCGTCGCACCAGCTGGCGTCCCGGGCCTCGATGGTGCGCAGAACGCCCCCCTCGGCGAAGAGCCGCAGGGCCTTGTCCTTCTGCTCCTCGGTCATGGGGCAGTCGTAGAACACCCGGTCTCCGGCGAAGACATAGCCGCCGCCGCTGGCCACCGCGCCGTCGAAGCCGTAGCGCAGCAGGGGCTTGAGCATGTCGTAGTTGCGGCCGGAGCAGAGAAAGACCTTGTGCCCCGCGGCCTGGGCCTTCCGGATGGCCTCCAGGGCGCTCTCCGGCGGGACGTTGCTGCCGGGCGTGGTCAGAGTGCCGTCGATGTCCAGGAAAATCAGCTTGCTGTTCACGCTTTCTCCTCCTCAAAATCACAGATCAGCCAGCGGAAGCCGCCGGAGGGCAGGGTGACGCGGCACTTGTCCGCCTTTTCCCCCGTCAGCAGGTCGCGGAACTCGCCCAGCTCGCAGGCGGAGACGGTTTTTCCCGTCTCGCTGAAGTTGAACAGGCCCACCAGCTTCTCGCCCCTGCAGTAGCGGCCGATGCCCAGCACGCTGTCGTCCCGGGTGTCCACCACCCAGAGATCCGCATCTCCGTCAAAGACCCGGTGCGCCGCCCGCAGCCGCTCCAGCCGGCGCAGGGCGGAAAAGACGCGGCCCTCGACGCTCTCCGGATCGCGCCGCTTTTCGGCGGCGACCCAGTCCATGTCCCCCCGGTGGAGCCAGCGGCTGTCCTCGGCCTTGAGGGGGTTCCGGTGGTAGGCGTAGTCGTTCAGCCGGGCAATCTCGTCCCCGCTGTAAAGGACGGGCAGGCCGCTGAGGGTGAACATGAAGGCGTGCAGCGTCTCGTCCAGCCGCAGGGCCCAGTCCAGCTTCTCCCGGTTCTGCTCCACAAGGCCGGCCTCCACCCCGCAGAGGGAGGCGGTGGTGCCGCAGAGCCGGGCGTCCCCCAGGCGGGGATCGTCGTTGTACAGCTCGCCCCGGGCCGGGCTTCCCAGCCAGCGGCCGGTGAGATAGTCGTTGAGGAACTTCTTGTGGGGCACCTCCTCCATGCCGAACCAGCGCAAAAAGCCGTAGTCCAGGCCCCAGCCAATGTCGTCGTGGCAGCGCAGGTAGTTGAGGAAGCCGTATTCCTTGGGCAGGGCAAAGACCTGACCCAGCTGGTGGCGCAGCAGGCGCACGTCCCGGGTGGCCACGGTGTGCCAGGTGGTGGCCATGGTGGTCACGTTGTAGAGCAGGTGGCACTCGGGCTTCTCCACCGTGCCGAAGTAGGGCACGACCTTGCTGGGCTCCATCACCACCTCGCCCAGCAGCAGGGTGCCGGGGCAGACCAGCTCGCAGGCGATGCGCATCATGCGCACCAGGCTGTGCACCTGGGGGAGATTCCGGCAGTTGGTGCCCAGCTCCTTCCAGATGTAGGGCACCGCGTCCAGCCGGATCACGTCCACGCCCCGGTTGCAGAGGAAGAGCATGTTCTCCGTCATGTCCCGGAACACGGCGGGATTGCCGTAGTTCAGATCCCACTGGTAGGGGTAGAAGGTGGTCATGACCACCTTGCGGGCCTCCTGGTTCCAGGTGAAGTTGCCCGGGGCGGTGGTGGGGAAGACCTGGGGCACCGTGCGCTCGAAGCGGATGGGGATCTCCCAGTCGTCATACATGAAGTAGCGCCGCTGGTACTCCTCCTCCCCGGCTCTGGCCCGGCGGGCCCACTCGTGGTCCTCGCTGCTGTGGTTCATCACGAAGTCCAGGCACAGGGCGATGCCCCGCTCATGGCAGTCTCCCGCCAGGGCGGCCAGATCCTCCATGCTGCCCAGCTCCGGCTGGACCTTCCGGAAGTCGGAGACGGCGTAGCCCCCGTCGCTGCGGCCCTCGGGGCTCTCCAGCAGGGGCATCAGGTGCAGATAGTTGACCCCGGCCTCCTGGATGTAGTCCAGCTTCTCCCGGACGCCCCGGAGATCGCCGGCGAAGGCCTTGACGTACATCTGCATCCCCACCAGACCGCGGCTCCGGTACCAGGCGGGGTCGGCCTCCCGCTTCCCGTCCAGCTCCCGCAGAGCGGGGGAGCGCTCCTTCCAGGCGCCGTGCAGCATCTGCACGAAGGAGAGATAGGCCGCCTCGTCCCCCGGGTAGAGGGAGAAGAAGAGCTGCTTCAGCTCCGGCTCCTGCCGGGCGAAGCGCCGGAGAAAGAACATTTCGTTCCGCAAAAAGTTCATGGGCACTCCTTCTGCGCCGCAGAGGGCGGCGCGAAAAAACTGACTTCGTACCAGCCGAGGGCCGTACGAAGTCAGTGTATCATGAGTGGGAGCGGGAATCAATCATTTTTCCCGGAGAATCTCAGCTCCGTCTGCGGGTCTTGATGATCATGATGATGCAGACCCCCAGGGCGGCGGTGCAGCCCACGGCACAGAGGATCAGCAGGAGATTGCTGTTGTCCTTGGCGGCGGGGGCGGCGGGCGGGACGGCTCCCTGCGCCGGGTCGGTCTGCGCGGGCGTCTGGCCCGGATCGGCCTGGCCGGGGGTCTGGCCGGGCTGCTCCGGCGTGACCACCGGGGCCGCCGCGGGCTGGGTGAAGCGCACCACGGCGATGTTGGACAGCAGCAGGGGGCTTGCCCGCTCCCCGTCCACGCACCAGATGCCCACGTAGTAGTAGCCGCTGCCCATGCTGTCGGTGACGGTCAGACTGGCGCTGTTGGCCCCGGAGATGGCGATGCCGGGGGAATAGTCGGTGTCAGCCCGGTACCACTGGTAGCAGAGACTGCCCTGGGGGGCGGAGGCCACCACGGAGAGCTCGGCGGTCTTGCCCTGCTCCAGATCCAGGCCCCGGGGCTGGACGCTGATCACCGGCTCCTGCAGCACGGAGCGGATCACGGTGATGGCGGCGCCGTGGGAGAAGACCGGGCCGTCCTTGCCGTTGAACTTGGCCTCCACCTTCCAGCCGTTCAGGGCGTAGGGGATGTTCAGCAGGCTCAGACTCTCGGTGCCCAGACCCACGACCTGCAGACCGGGGAAGTAGCTGGGCGCGTCGGAGCAGCTGTAGCTGGTGTAGCCGTCCGGGCTCACCAGGCGCCAGATGATCTCGGTGGCGTTGTCGGCCCGGGCGATGAAGAGGGCGCTGCCCCCCTCGTTCACCGTCTCGCCGGTGGGGTGCTTGGTGACGGTGACCGGGGCGTTGGGGTCCTTGACGACGATGCGGATCAGATACTGATAGGCGCCGCCGCCGATCTCCATGTCGAGCCGGGCCTCATAGGTGCCCGCGAAGGCGGGGACGCCGATGAGATACATATAATCTTCCTTGTGGCCGAAGGCGACGCCGTAGGGCAGCTCGCCGGAGACCAGGACCACGTCGTCGATCCAGCTGCCGTCGGGGCTGTGGATCTCCTCATCGATGCCGTTGGCAAGCTCGACCGTGTAGGTCAGCTCGATATAGGCCAGGGCCGTGACGGGCAACAGCGCCGTCACCAGCAGGGCGACCAGCAGCAGGGAGAACAGACTGCGGACCAGGCGGTTTTTCATGGGAACAACCTCTCTTTCTCTCCGGACGGGCTCCGGGCCCGCCCTCAAATTCACGAAGGGGAGGGGTAAAGATACCTATACACTTTAATTCTACCATACAATACGGAATTTGTCCATTGTCTGAGCGGAAAAAGACTTGCTTTTTGCGCCCTTTTCCGCTACGATACTCCCGAAATAACGAAAAAGCCCGCCGCTATGGCGGCGGGGAGGAGAGAAGCCCATGAGCGGAAGCAGGCGGAGCGGAAAAAAGAATAAGGGGAGCGCGGGCCCGGAGCTGGCCCTGGCCCGGCTGGGGCTGGCGGGAGCCCTGGCCCTGCTGCTCTTTGTGGGCAGGCTGGCCTGGGAGCGCTTTTCCCCGCCGGAAAGCCCCGCCCCCGCGGCGCAGACGGCGGCGCCGACCGTGGTGGCCCCGGGCGCTGCGCAGACGGAGACGCTGCCCCCCGCCCTCAGCCCGGAGACCGCGCCGGAGCCCAGCCCCGAACCCACGCCGGAGCCCACGCCCGAGCCCACGCCGGAGCCGGTCCGCTACACCATCCCCGAGGACGCCAACGCCGGCCCCGCGCCCAACCCCGCCTGCTACGGCAAGGTCAGCATGGATGAGCCGGAGAAGATCCTGCCCGTGATCCAGGAGGCCCGGGACCGGGGCCTGCTGGGGGAGGACGAGGTGGTGGCCTTCGACCCCAACGTGAGCTTCTACCGGGGCATCTACAGCCGGGATATCGAATATTATCTGGACGATACCATCCTGGTGATCCTCTGGAAGGAGAACATGGACGGCATGTGCTGCACCTTCACCGAGGTGAAGATCGCCGACCCCAGCCAGTTCCGCCGCAAGATGGCGGACGACCGTTTTGACGCCGGCAACCAGTACTTCGCCAGCTATCTGGCCCAGCAGAGCAACGCGGTGGTGGCCATGAACGCGGACTTCTACCGCTTCCGGGACGTGGGCATCGTGGCCTGGAACCGGGAGCTCTACCGCATGAAGACCGGGCATTACACCGGCAGCTACGCCCTGTATAACTGCGTGGACACCCTGTTCATCGACGGCAAGGGCGACTTCGTCTATCTGCGCATGGGCGAGGAGAACACCGAGGAGAGCGTGCGGCAGTTCATGGAGGAGAACGACCTGCTCTTCTCCATCGCCTTCGGCCCGGTGCTCATCGAGGACGGTCAGCCCCTCTCCTGCAGCTGGTACCCGGTGGGGGAGGTCAACCAGGGCTACTCCCGGGCGGGCATCGGCCAGATGGGGCCCTGCCACTATCTGTACATGTCCCTGAACCACGGGGACCGGGCCGCCCGCTGGACCGTGGACACCTTTGCCCAGCACTTCGCCCAGAAGCCGGTGATCACCGCCTACTGCCTGGACGGGGGCCAGACCGAGGAGGTCGTGTTCCGGGGCCAGGCCTACAACTACATGGACTTCGGCAAGGAGCGCGCGGTCAGCGACATCATCTACTTCGCCACCGCCATCCCCGAGGATCAGAGATGAGCGAGACGCAAAAATGCCGCAGAAGCCTGCTTCTGCGGCGTTTTTTGATGTTTTCAGACCTGTACGGGCTTGACGGGAAGGGCGGCGGCGCGGGCGGCCGAGTCCTCCAGCTCCCGGAAATACCGGGCGTGGGCAAGCTCGTAAGCCGCGTTGAACTCGGCGTCGCTGCCGTTGTGCAGGCTCTCGAAGTACAGGTGCTCGTGGTCGGCCAGCTCCGGATGGATGCGCACCACCGTGGCCACGCCCACGTTGGAGCACACCGCCGCGATGCGGCGGAACTCCACGCCCAGGTTGGAAAAGCTGCTGTCGGCAAACATGTTGCACTGGCCCAGACTCAGCCGGCGCAGGTGGTTGCGCCGCAGGACGGTCTGCAGCTCGTTGACGATCTGCACCAGGGGCTCGATCTTGCGGGAGGCCTCCTCGTCACGGCCGCGGAAGGCGAGATCGGTGAGCTCCAGGATCTCGTGAAGCGCGTTTTCGACCACGTGGAGCTCCTCCAGGGCGGCGCGGGAAAAGCTGGTGCCGTTCTGCTGCATGCTGGCGGCGATGTCCGCGATGCCCACGGCATGGTCGCCCAGACGCTCGAACTCCGCAGTGACCTTGAAGTACTGGTTGAGGATGGCGATGTGCTGCTCCAGCTGCAGGTGGGGCAGCAGCTCCACCGTGTAGCGGCTGCAGCAGTCGGTGAGATGGTCGATATTCTCCTCCTCGGTCAGGAGCTCCTGGTGGAGCTTCTCGTCATACTTTTCCAGCAGAAGGAAGGACTTCTCGATGTTGTCGCAGGCTGCGCGGAACAGGCTCAGCAGCAGCTGATAGCAGCTGTTCAGCGCCAGGGCCGGCGTGTTGAGGAAGCTGGGGTTCAGGCCTTCCAGCTCGTCCCGGTATTTTTCCTCGTTGACGGGGCCGCGGTCGTCCTTCACGATGCGGCGGCTCAGCTTCTCGTAGACGGGCAGCAGGGGGAAGAGGCAGAGAGAGCAGCCGAGATTGAAGATGGTGTTGGTGTTGGCGATCATGCCGGAGTTGGCCGTGCGCTCCCACAGCCCGTCCAGCAGGCCCAGGCGGTGCACGACGGTGATGCCGACGAGCACCAGCACCGTTTCGCTCAGGTTGAAGAGGATGTTCACGATGCCCACCCGCTTGGCCTCCGCTTTTGCGCCGATGGAGCAGACGATGGCGGTGGTGACGCAGTCGCCCAGGTAGATGCCAACGATCACGGCGTAGATGGACTTGAAGGCCAGCATGCCGGATGAGGAGAATGCCTGCAGGATGCCCACCGTGGCCGAGGAGCTCTGCAGCGCGAAGGCCACGCCCGCGCCGGTGAGATAGCCCAGGAAGGGATTGTCGCCAAAGCTGGAGAAGAGCTGTTCGATCGTGCCGGACTGGGACAGATTGTGCACAGCCCCTGTCATGTTCAGCAGGCCCGAGAACAGGATGCCGAAGCCCACGGCGATGCTGCCGATGGATTTGGAGTTCCGGACAAATCCGCCCATGATCAGCACCATGCCGAGGATGAGGGCGATGGGCGCCAGGGTGGAGGGCTGGAAAAAGCGCAGCCAGGCGGTGCCGGAGGAGTCGATGTCCAGCAGGCGGATGATCTGCCCGGTGACGGTGGTGCCCACGTTGGCGCCCACGATGATGCCCAGGGACTGGCGCAGGGTCAGGATGCCGGCGCCCACCAGGCCCGAGGTGATGACGATCGTGGCGGTGGAGGACTGGATCAGCGCGGTGACGAAGATGCCCAGCAGGAAGGCCTTGAAGGCGTTGTTGGTCACCTTTTCCATGGCGCGCTTCAGCGTGCCGGAGGAGTTTTCCTTCAGAGAATCCCCCATGAGCCGCATGCCGTACAGGAACATGGCAAGGCCGCCCAGCAGGGAGATCACGTCAAATATATTCATATCGTATCCTCAGCTTCCGAAGATGAAACTTTAATTCGATTATGTTGTCAATCGCTCTGACAGTATAGGAGCGGGCGGGGCTTCCGTCAAGTGACTGGAATAGACGAAATTCCACCGACGCGGAGGGCCCTTTTTTGTCGGTTTTTACGCGTTTTCCCGCAAATTTCGACATATACATCCTATCACATAAAGCGCGCTTTTTCAACGCTTTTTCCAAAAAGGCTCGCGTAAAAGCCTTTGACCCCGGGGGCTTTTTATGCTATGCTGTCTTCATAGCCGACAATATCCGGAGAAAGGAGGCCGCGGCATGAGACAAGGGATACAGCCCCCGCTCCTGGAGGCGAACCGGATCCTGCCGCCCCTGGGGCAGCGCATCGTGAAGACCTCGGCGGCGGTGTTCCTCTGCCTGCTCTTCTACTGGCTGCGGGGCTACCGGGGCCAGAGCATGCCCACCGAGGCCGCCATCACCGCCATCATCTGCATGCAGCCCTATGTGCGCGACAGCCGGGACTACGCCCTCAGCCGCTTCACCGGCACCGGGATCGGCGCCTTCTGGGGCCTTCTGTTCCTGCTGGTGTTCCTGGTCATCCCCGGCCTGGAGCAGCGGCTCTTCTGGGTCTACGCGCTGATGGCCCTGGGGACCCTGGCTTCCCTCTACAGCGCGGTGCTGCTGCGCAGGCCGGACACCTCGGGCCTGGCCGCCATCGTGTTCCTCTGCCTCGTCATCTCCTTCCCGGAGATCGAGGATCCCCTGCGCCGGACGCTGGACCGCTTTCTGGGCGTGCTGCTGGGCACCAGCGTGGCCATCGGGGTCAACCTCTTCCACCTGCCCCGCAGCAAGAACCGGGATCTGGTCTTTTTCGTGCGCACCCGGGACCTGGCGCCGGACCGTTTCTCCCAGATCCCCTCGGCGGCCCGCTACCGGCTGGACTATCTGCTGCAGGACGGGGCGAAGATCTGCCTCATCTCCGAGCACGCCCCCGCCTTCTTCATGCTGCAGATGAACGAGTCCGCCCTGCGGGTGCCTCTCATCGTCATGGGCGGCGCCGCCATCTATGACCCGGCGGAGAACCGCTATCTCCATGTCGAGACCCTGCGCCCCACGGACTCCCGCCGGGTGATGGAGCATCTGGACAGCCTGGGCATGAGCTATTTCATCTACACCGTGCGGGGGGACAAGACCCGCATCTTCCACAGAGGGGCGCTGCGGGAGGAGGAGCAGGTGATCTACAAGCGCATGAGGCGCTCCCCCTACCGGGACTACCTGGAGGAGGGGGACTTCGCGCCGGAGGAGATCGTCTATCTGAAGCTGCTGGGCACCGACCGGGAGGCCGCCCGCTGGTACGCCGAGATGGAGAACTATCTGCGTACGCGTCACCTGCGGGGCGTGCTGCGGCCCGAGGCGGGCACGGTGGGCATCAGCGCCCTGTACATCTATTCCGGCCAGGCCGGCGTCAAGCAGGCCGAGAGCCGGGTGATGGCCCTGCTGCGGCAGGAAGAGCCCGGGCTGCGCCCCGCGGAGGTCTTTCTGGACCGGCCCTACGAGACGGAGCACGACGCCATGCACCTGCTGAACCGGCTGGGGAAGCTCTACGAGCCCGTCCGCCGACCCTGGAGGAAAAGTGAAAAGTGAAGTGTGATATGTGAAATGTGAAAAGTGAAGAGTGAAAAGTGAAGAGTGAAGAGTTAAAAGTGAAGAGTGAAGAGTTGAGAGGGGAGAGGGAAGTGAGAGGGAAGTGGTGAGGGGGAAGGGCCGGAAAGGGTCAGGGGTTGGGGAAAGC
>JAFRQP010000033.1 GCA_017428565.1 Oscillospiraceae bacterium | reverse complement strand
CGTATGATGTTCGCAAACTCCGAGTTCCTTATGCTGTTCAACCAGGCGGCTACCGACAGGGCCGAGCTGTCCGCTCTCCTGCATATCTCCGATACCCAAATGGGCTATGTGACGGACGTAGAGCCTGGTCACGGCCTCATGCGCGTTTCCGGCGCAGTCATTCCCTTTGACTGTACGATCCCGCAGGACACGGAGCTTTACCGGCTGATGAACACAACGCCCGGACGCAGCTGATATGGAGCGCAGTAAAGCAAAAGAGGTCGGACGCAGAAAAGCCATCCGGGAGAAAGCCAATGCGCTGAAGGACAGGCCGCCCCGGAAAGCGCCGACTAAAGAGACCATCAAGCAGGCAGGCCGATACCACGCGATAGAGACGGCGAAAAAGCAACTCTCCGAGGCACAGCAGGCCATAGCCCCCGACCAGGAGCAGCAGCCCTATACCGCTGTTGACAAGGTAGAATCCTATACGGCCAATGTCATCCATGAGGTAATCCAGCCGCCCGATCATCTCCCGCACAGCCAGCACGGGAATGTGTCTCACCGTGAGACACATTCCCCCGACTCCCAGCCCTCCAAAGCGTCCACGCC
The DNA here is from genome assembly GCA_017428565.1 of Oscillospiraceae bacterium. Lineage (GTDB taxonomy): Bacteria > Bacillota > Clostridia > Oscillospirales > Oscillospiraceae > Limivicinus. The sequence goes on along the minus strand of JAFRQP010000033.1, from coordinate 55,806 downwards.
GAAAGAGCGTATGCGGCGAGAGGCCATAAAGGACGTGCGGAAAGAGAAAGCTGAAGCCGCACAGCACGGGCCGCAAAATGTGTCTCACGGTGAGACACATTCCAACGCCTCGCAGCCGCTCCAAGCGCCCACGCCGAAAGAGCGTATGCGTCGGCAGATGGTACAGGAGGTCAAGAAGCGTAAGGCCGAGACCAACCGGGAGCAGGCCAAAAACTTGTCTCACAGTGAGACAAGTTTTGAGGTCACTGAGCCGTCTCCCGCAATGCCAAAGGAGCAAATGCGTCAAAGCTATCTCCACAGCCAGAAGCGCAAGCAAGAGACGGCACGCATCTCTGATACGCCGATCTCCGAACAAGCAGGAAATGATCTCCCGACCATTCAGAAAAGGAGTACGGCTGTACGGCAAGAGCAGGCCAACAATATCTCACAGCATCGCAGAACACGCGAGGACAGAAAGCAAATCACGGAGCAGCGTCAAAGGGCGCTGCCCCGTGATACTTCCTCAGCCGGAGCATCCAAAGCACAGATTGTCAAGGAGCAGGGGCGCAGATACGCCCGTGACCAGGCGGTCAAGGAGATCAAGACAAGCTCTGCAAAAGGCGCGGCAAAGGCCGGGAATGAGTTTATCCAGAAGCTCGGCGCGGCTATCTCAAAGGCCGTCCGGCCAAGCTCCGACGATCTGATCCTGTACGGTGGATATGCGCTTGTGATTATCGTCCCTCTTATCATGCTGGCCGGGATCGCCGTCGCCCTGTTCGGAAGCGGAGAGGGGCGCAGCTCCTATATTCCCGTCAGCGCGGAGGTCGAGGCATACACACCGATCATTCAGATCTATGCCAATCAGTACGGCATCCCCGAATACACGGAGCTGATAAAAGCCGTGATGATGCAGGAAAGCGGCGGGCAAGGCACAGATCCCATGCAGGCGTCCGAAAGCGGCTACAATACGCGCTATCCTCATGCGCCTAACTCTATCACCGATCCCGAATACTCTATCGACGTGGGCGTACATACGTTGGCCGACGTGCTGGACATGGCAGGTGTGGAAAGCCCGATAGACCTTGACCATATTTCTCTTTCCCTGCAGGGCTATAACTTCGGCCCCGGCTATATTTCCTGGGCGCTGGCAAACTACGGCGGCTATTCCGAGCTGAACGCAATCGAGTTTTCTGACATGATGGCCGCACAATACGGCTGGGCTGGCTACGGTGATAAAGCCTATGTTTCTCATGTTCTCCGCTATTATCCTGTTGGACGGCTCTATATGGGCGAGGGAAACGCCGCTATGGTAGCCGTGGCACAGTCACAGATCGGCAACGTCGGCGGCGTTCCCTATTGGAGTTGGTGGGGCTTAGATTATCGCGTGGAGTGGTGCGCAATCTTCGTGAGCTGGTGTGCCGATCAATGCGGTTATTTGGACGCCGGAGTATTGCCGAAAATGGAGGGTGTGCGCCCCTATGTGGACTGGTTTATAGAGCGCGGTCAATGGCAAGGCCGGGAGTATGAGCCGAGCCCAGGCGATATTATCTTTTTTGATTGGGAGAGCGACGGCCTGGCCGATCACGTCGGGATAGTTGAAAAGGTGGAGGACGGACTGATCTACACCGTAGAGGGCAATTCCGGGGATCGCTGCGTGGAAAACCGCTACTACCTTGGCTCCGCTCCTGTGTACGGCTTCGGACTGCCCATGTATTGAGACAAGGGAAATGTGTCTCACCGTGAGACACATTTCCCAGCCTATAATCTAAAGGTTGAATAATCATCCAAATATGGAAAATATCTGACCAACATGATATAATGAAAGAAAAAACGAGGTGACAACATGCCGAGCAACAGAGACGATTTTTCTCAGGGAACTAAAGACCTCCTGGCGAAACGTGTTGGGTGCAGATGCAGTAATCCCGCTTGCAGGAAACTGACCTATGGTGCGAATGACGATCCTACAGCCTTTACAAATATCGGTGTTGCTGCCCATATTTGTGCTGCTGCAGAGGGCGGTCCACGATATGATAGTGCTATGTCTTCTGATGAACGAAAAAGCTATGAGAACGGCATTTGGCTGTGCCAGTCCTGCTCTAAATTGATTGACAGCGATGTGTCCCGTTACTCTGTTGATAAATTGAATCGGTGGAAGCGCAATGCGGAAGAGGCAACTATACTGGAACTAGAGGAAGCCTCTCCCATACAGTCAACCGTACAAGATGTTGAATTAATCAAGTTCTATGCTCAATGTTTGGATCGGTCAGCTTTTCGAGATCAAATCAGTCAAGAGGGGTGTATGGAGGACTTTGATAAAGCGATTGAAAGCACTATTATTGCTTTTAACACTGGTATTCTTCGCACCCGTGATGGAGACATCTTGAAGCAGGCAGAAGGCAAGGCGGCTGTCCAGAATTCGGAGTGGAGGGACAAGCTATTTACCATTGTGGACATATTGACGGCAATTCGAAGACGGTTGAAAATTGCGGAAAAAGAGCAATCGTTTTTTCAGCGTGATGATAGTTGTGGAGGCTTTTATTATTTCCGGGATCACGAACTCGAAGAATGGTTCGATCGCTCAAGGGAGGAAGTTTTGAAAATAATGTCCTCCGTTTGCAGAGAGGCTGGACTCCATGAGCTTCATTTCCCCAGACGTTACTATCGCTGGTGATTCATTTTTGGTAAGGCGATATAGTCTCCCTTGGCCGTGAGAGCAACAGACTGTGCAATGAGGTCAGCAAAAATAATTGTAGAGAAAATGTGTCTTACCAAAATCACGAAGGGTTAATATGCGGATTGCCTCACTGAAAACCGCTACCCCCTCGGCAATGCTCCTGTGTATTGATTCGGTTTGCCCATGTATTATTTTGGCATCTCAACACGACACTTTTTTCCATGTCCACAAAGATTTTCCTTTAAAGTGAAGAAATGAGTTGTTCTGTTGATTAGTCTGAAGCTGCCCTGTTTACAGGCTGTTCATCAGTTTCTCTATATCAATTGACAAACAATTAGGTGTGGTCCAGGAAATATGGAAAAACAGCGGAGGCCACGAAAGCCTCCGCTGCGGGAGTTAAGCAAGGAAGAACAATCTCTTTCCCCCAAAAAAGCAAGAAGAAGCAAAGGAGTATGCAACACAAGAGCGGTTTATTCCCTAATATAAAGATCTAACACTCTATCTCGTACACATTCTTCTATTGAAATCCAGGGTGTAATGAATTTCCTCACGGTGCGTATTAGTCGCAAAGAAACAACATCAATTCTGTGCTTCTTAACAACAGTTTTTCTTTTTCAATAATCAAGAGATTTTCACGGTTCCACCGGTGATAGATGCGGAAGAATTGTCGTAGTTCTTAAAATAGATTCGATACTGCCCGCTAACTCCAGGATACCATGACGAAGTATAGCCGCTATTATAATCCGGATCATAAAAAGTAGAGGGAAGCGATGTTTCGCACATTACACTTATCAAACGGTCGGGCGAGCAATAATACGTTAAATCGACAGTTTCATTATACGCAACATCAAAGTAAGAGCCACCCGCTGGCTTTATATATGTGTTAGCGCCGCTTGCTAATGTGAACGGAGTTATTGTCCATGTACCTGGGGACCGTGTTGGTATTGCGTTTGTAGCTTCATCATAACTGTCAGTAGAAACCAGTTCAAAGGGCATTTTTGCACAATACTCAACAATGTTGTTCGGATTGGACTTCAACTCTTGAATTGCCAATTCTCTAGCATTATCATCTTTTGCTGCAATAAAGACCATAATGTCTGAGCGTTTGGCAACAATTCTAATATTTTCCGGCCCGTAGTACAGTACTCCCAACTGCTCACCATTACCTGGATTGCTCTCTGCAAATGCATAGATGTTAGTCAATGCCAATATTAACATAATACTGACAAGAAGAGAAAAACAGCGTTTTTTCATTGGTATTATCCTTTCTATAAACTTACAATCGGAAATGTGTGTTTCATATCAACCAGACGTGTCGGCAACAGCAGTTCCACCTTGGGATGGTGGATTTGTTTTTTCAATTGGAATAATAGTGTTATTTTCATTTGAAAGAAGTGTTTCCAATATTGTTTCCCTTTCTTGGTCGCTTTTAGCATTTAAATATTGTTCAATGTCTGCCCGCGAAGCTTTAATTAAAACGCCTTCTAGGGGGAGAAACAACCGACTTGTCTCGTTGGCAGTTTTAGTTTCTTGAGCGCTGGCTTCAATAGAATCCAAATTGTGTGCTTCAGATTTTGTTGTAAAACCCATCAGCAAAACAAGGATAATCGCTAAAGACACCACAATACTAAACACTGAAGTTTTTTTGTATTTCATAATAGCAACAATCCTTTCCTTCATGCCATTCTTATTAAAGAAACTATTTGCAGGCGATAGGCTTGATTTTCTTTCTGCCATGCTAATTAATGAGTAGGCGTAGGCCTTTTTTGCCTCTAGCCCACACCCCAGATGTCGCAAAACCATTTCATCGCAAGTAATCTCAAGATCGCGATTCAAATAAACAAGCATGACCCAAATCATTGGATTGAACCAATGCATGCATACTGAACATAGCGCAAGTACTTTCCAAATCATATCACCTCGCCGAATATGGATGAACTCGTGAGTTAGAACAAACTTAACGGTTTGATCATCATGAGTATCCATTGAGCAAGGTAAATAGATGCGAGGGTGGATGATTCCTGCAGTCATAGGGGTTCTAATATGACTTGATCTTAGAATCCTTAATCTCCTATGAGGATCGTGGATAATTAGCCACTCACGAATGGAGCCCAAATCATCCAATGGGATTGCATCGCTAAATTTATGTAGACTATTACAATACCAGAGCACAATAGTAATACCAAACAAAAGCATGCCAACAAGCCATATTGCTACATATGGGTAAAAGGGGATTTTTACGCTTTGCCACACCACCATTCCTGATTGCTGGACTGCACTATTCAGCGAACCAAGACCTTTATACAATGAAGGAATACGACACTCTGAAGAAATCTGGTTTCCCAGTTTATTAGTGATACAAGAAAAACCGAACCATAACGGGATTGAAAATGGCACTAGAGATCGAATCAGCGCAACACCCCACATTATGAGGAAACTTGCCTTAGGGAGTTGATTAAATGCAATGGCTCGGATAATGGTTATCGCCGCGATAAGCACTCCAGCTTGCACACTCATTCTTAGAACTGTCATGGCTAGCTCACGAACTAAGATCCTCAATAAGCTGTTTGAGACGATTGATTTCGTCCTTTGATAAAGTCTTGCCTCCTATATATGCAGAGAGAAATAATTCGGCAGATCCATCAAAGAACTTGTCAATCAGCTCCTCTGCTTCTTGTAGTTGTACTTCCTCTTTCGATATTACAGCTTTGCAGAGAAAGCTTGGTTCATTACGCACGATAGCTCCCTTTTGAACAAGTTTGTTAATCACCGTATATGTGGTATTGCGGTTCCATCCGATACGTTTATTCAGCAACTTGGCAATCTGACCGGCCGTTAATTCACCTCCATCCCATAAAACGTCCATCACCTTTAACTCGGAATCAAATAGCCTAATCTTCATTCCGACCTCCTTTGAATGACTACTGCAGTAGTTGCAAGATCATACTACCACAGTAGTCAGCCAATGTCAATGACTATTTCAATAGTAAATCCCATGATACCTTTCTATCATGAGATCTAATTCATGGCTTGAATACATTCCATCGATGTCACACAATTAGCTTCTGATAAAAAGATATTGGAAACCCGAGGCGCTTTTTTCTATACGATAATAGGATAATCGCTATGATATAGTTGCCCATCAAACTCAAAATGGGAATATGTCTCACGGTGAGACACATTTCCTTCGTTGCTTTTCCGATGGTCTCAAGGTATAATCTGCTTGCGACGCAGTATAATAAGACTTCATTTGAAGAAGTGCGATTATGCTTCGGCAAAAACGCTTCTCCTGCTTTGCATTTCTCCAAAGAAGCCAAAGCTGCGTCGCGGCAAGGGAGTTCAGCGTTTTTCGGACGTGGTGCTTCGGTGCCGCGTCCTTTTTATATGCAAAAAAGAAAGCCAGAGGAAGCCTCTGACTCTCACACGTCTATTATTCTGTCTTCTCGTTTAGCGCGATACATTCATCCACGATATTTTCAATCGTGCGGAACTGTGCCGCCGTGAGCTTTCGCATTTATTCCGACAAGAGAAGCTGATCCTTTTCTGTGACCTCCCCGGTGAGCAGAAAGTCCGCGCTTACATTGAGGGCGCGCGCAATCTTCATAAGGTTTTCCGGGCGCATGGCTCGTTTGCCGGATTCCGCATAAGAAACAAACTGCGGGGTCAAGTCTGCTTTTTCGGCAAGCGCCTCCTGCGTATAGCCGATCTTCTTCCGGCGCTCTGAAATCCTTTGCCCGATTTGCAGTAAGCACAGTTCATCGGAGGTCATAGTTTCACCCTTTCTCTTGTTGTCTTGTTAAATTATATCCACAACAGGCGATAAACTTAATCGTGCCTTGTTGACTTAATTCAACAACGGACGATATAATCAAGAGAATCCGAGGTGAAATTCAATTAAGGATCGTACTGCTTGTTTTACAGGACATAGGAACATACCGCTTTTGTCCCGGCGAAGAATCGCAAAGAGGCTTGAAAAGGCTGTGATCGAGGCCATCGAACAGGGCTACCGTTATTTCGGCTGCGGCGGCGCGCTCGGCTTTGATACGCTGGCCGCGCAAACTGTTTTGCGATTGCGGGAAATCTACCCGGAGATTCGTTTGATCCTTGTCCTCCCTTGCCGCGATCAGACGCGGGGATGGAAGCAGGAAGATGTAGCGGAGTATGACCGGATCATGAAACCCGCAGATAAGGTCACCTATACCTCCGAGCAGTATTATAGCGGCTGTATGCACAAGAGAAACCGCCACTTGGTCGATTATAGCAGCCTGTGCATCTGCTACCTCACCGAGCAATCCGGCGGCACATCTTATACAGTAAACTATGCCCAATCCCAGGGCTTAAAGATAATCAATGTAGCGGAGTGAAATATCCATGAGCTCCATAGCAAAGAGAAACAATCCAACCTATAACTTAACATGGCAGGAGCGCAAGGTCATGCGGGCTTTATGGCTCAAATGCGCGCCTATGAGCTACGAGCAAATCCTCGGCGTTTGTGTCAGCCCCCTATGGCACGAGGAGCACGGGCAGGGCTGGATCGATATGCTGCTGCGAAAGGGTGTCATCGAGCAGCTCGACAGCGGAGAATATGACGCGGTACTGGATCGCGACGACTACAAGCGATATTTGAAGAAGCGGAAGCTCTACACGTTCTTTCACCCCGATCCGCCGTATCTACCGGTCACCGCTGTTAAGACCGATCTGGACGAGGACGATGATCCGGAGCATACCTACCGCGTATGTAGCAAGATACTTGAAAAGCGTCTGAAAGAGCGCGAGGCAGAAAAATATGTCTCACCGTTAGACAAAAACTAATGGAACCTAGCAGTTAGGTTGAAGTTTCTTATCGGGAAGAGTCACATTCTCAGCATCTTAGATGAAAAAATAACTAAAAACTATTGAAACCCCTAAGCAATTATGCTACAATATTGATGAAAAATAATTGGCTCTTGTAATTTTTACCCTATTGATGTATTATAAGTAGGCTATAGCTTTTCAACGATGGATGCTCACCATTTCTTTTTTTTGGCATAGTATATCTTGATGAAGAATAGTTGTGTAGATTTCTGCATCTAATGTGTCGTTGATAAATCCTCTCCAAAGGGTCGTTAGCGCTAGTGCGCTTTTTTGATAATTTTTTGAAAGTGAATGTTGGCGAATATGAATTTTGATAATTTTAGTCTTGAGAGAAATACCCAAACTGTTTCACCGGAAGCAGAAGAGTTTTCTTATTTTTACAAATTTGACGAAGTTTCTTATCATATTGCCAATAATGGTGTGGATCATGCTCTCTCTGAGATGCCAGTTGTACATGTTCGGGATCTCGTTGAAAGCAGGAAAAACATTTCAGCTAGACGAGGATAGAGTTCAAAGATTTGTTCCTAACTATTATAGGAACCTAGACGCAAGCACCGTTTGTACTTTATTGCAGAAAAGTACTATGCGGTGCTTCGCTATATTATATACAATTATATGCTGAACGAAAGAGACGATGACAACATGGGCCTCCTCGATACTGTTATTATTTTGATTAACATTATAGCATGTTTAATCTTCATTGCCTCTGAGGCGTTCTTTCATGTTTTTTTTATTCAGTCAGAGCACAAGTTTACAATCTCTAAATTTTTTTGGGGGCAAGAAAGACTGTGCAATATTTTTAGGTATATTTATATTTTTTTTGCAATTTTAGTTATTATTCTTTACTTATATTTTCATTTATTAATTTTTCCAGCTTTACTATCCGTTTTACCTTTGTTTTTGTGTGTTTATCAATTATTATTTCGATTCAATTTTCATTCCGTTTCAGATATTTTTATCGCAATTTCTACTATTTTGATTTATACTTGCTCATTTACAATTCTTGATGAACCTGATAAACTCTTCAATCAATTGGATGGGACATCCTATGCAATAATAGTCAGCAGCATAAGTCCGTACATTAGTAGTGGAATTTTAATTGGAATTATCCTAAAAATACTTGAAGAAGCAGGTAAAAGCTGGATATCACATTCGGCACGGATTAGTGCTGGCGTAGAAAGCGGAAAACAGACTCGCTTTCAGCAAAGCCGGCAAATAATACTAAGCAATCGACATCATGGATTTACACGTGTTGCCATTTTTATCATTCTTCTCGTTATTGTGGAAATTGTTTATTTTGTTATTGAGGAAAATGGCAAAACACCAGGATTCCCATTTCGAGCTTATGTTGTGTTACTGTCAGCCCTTTTATCAACTCTTGGTCTGGTTCTTTCCGCGTATATGACGGATGAAGCACTTCTTAACGCTGAGTTGGCATATATTGATCTCAAATCCTCGCAGCTTTGTAAGCCATTATCTGATAAGCTTTATTCTTCAAGACAAACGCACTATAACAAGATATTGACGCGACAGAACTGTAGCAGAGATCAACTAAACTCCATAGATGAGTCAATAAAATCATTTGGCCTAAATTATAAACAATCTTTATTTGGCTGGTTCATTATTTCTTATTATAAAACATGTAGTCTTATCTTCTCCAAACTTTATGATCTCTCGTGTTTTCATTCGAAATTATATAGTAAGCTCTTAAGCTTTCATAATAAACCAGCCCAAAATAATACATTTCTTTGGGAAGATTTTTGCCAAACATTTTTTCATATTTGCTATAGCACTAAAGATATTGCTAGCAATTCATAATATGAAGAGCGAGCTGCAGCTACATTGCATGATGTACTAGTTTACAGAGGAATGAATGACCGGCATTGTGCAGCTAGAGACGCTGCTACACTTTTTAAACTGCATCGGGAAACTTACGAGAGCTTTTTTTTGCAGCCGGATGAAAAGGAGCCCATTTATCAGAAGCGGCGTGCGTCCATTTCAACATTACTCCTAACTACGCTTAATTACAGTAAAGATGATATACAAGTACCTGATCCGTTTTCTTTACTGAATCTTTTACACGACAGTTTTTACGCCGTCGTAGACTGGAAACAAAAGCAGCACTTCTTCCTGCATAACGCGCTATCAGTAAACGATATTTATGATCTCGCATTTGAACGTTATATTTTTGAGTCACTTCACACAAAAATAGCATTAGGGGATGACAAAATTTGTCCGCTACGTTGGCTCTGTATGCGTGATACTTGTCCTCACGCTTGCCAAACTAATTTAGTACAGGCTAGAAATGAAGTTTGTCGTACTCTGATGGTGTATCCGGAAAATATTACTAAGGAAGCACAACAATTCTCGAATGGTAATATTTCGAATATATTCGAGAGCCATGAATATGAGCAATACTTTAACAAGCTTTCACAAGAAGGATGTCTCCATAAAATACTAAGCACATTTGAATATGATGATATTACTGATGTAAGCAGGAAGCTTCTAGGGCTACACGCCGGAGCCGTGTTCAGCGCCGCTAAAGCATGTGTAAGCGAATTTCAATCTTTGCTTGACAAAGAAATCTCAGATAAAGAATACCCAACAAGTAAAGATAAGGAGTCTGCTGAAAAGCATAAGGCAATTTTGGCACCAACAGTTATAAGTTATAGATCAATTTCAAGTCAGTTATCTCTCATGCTTAGAACGCCTGAATTCAAAAACAGACAATACAATCGACTTCAGACATTGTGGCGGTTATTGATCTTCATTATTGGGTAAAGGTTGGAGGAACTAATGAGCGATAATAATAGAGATGTGCGCACCTTATTACTCAGCAAAGTTCATAGCGATCATTGCCGGGCATACGAAGAGATTTGTGCCATCAGTAAGGACAAGCCTGACAGGCGCAGCTTTTTTACAGTAGGGGGATTTGACGCTCTTTCAATATATAAGCTTTCGACCTTGTCGTCTCCAGACTGGATGGAAAAATTAGCAGAAGACAAAAAAGAAGTATTACGAGAGATGTCTCGCAATGTTAGTTATCATCCGGTTCATATCGTTGCAAATTTATCTAACGGAACTAACCGGTGCGAAAGGATAAATAGTTTTTGGTCTGAAAAAACTCTTAAACAATATCCTTTCTTACTTGTTACACTTGTCTATGGAGCATATCATTCTTCTGAAGAACCATACGAAGATGCTTTATGGGATTATCTATCAAGATTTGATAACGATAAATCCTGCCGCTATGTAGTATATAACTCTGTAAACTTATGCGATCTTGTTGTTCTTTGGTATACAAATGACATTTCTACAACGCTGAATAATGCCTTGTCTATTAGTCAGGCGACAGCGAGAAAAACGTATACTTTCGTGAACATACCCTTGGTTGGCAATGCTTTTGAAAGCACTATAGAGACAAACATGAACAAACAGGAAGGGCCGTTTTCAATTTGTGTCCGTGGCTCAATACGAAGCAAGGAGGAATTCAATCGCGTCATCAAATACCCGCTCCTTGACTCCCCCCACCCCTATTTACCTAAAAGCAAGTGCTACATGAGTTATGGAGAAAACGATTTTATGCTCACTGCCGATGTAACCGGCAACCAATTTTGGAGGTTATTAAACTATTTTTTATCTAAATCTGATAAAGTTGATTCTGCATGTTGGAACATATACACAGAATTCCAGCAATCTCCTTCGAAAGATTTAGAAAAAATCTGTGATGGAGCTACGAGAGCAATATCTCAAGAGAATCCTCCACACGATATTCTATCCAATGAGTACAGTCGTTATCTTGAAGTGTACAAAACCCTTGATTTTCCTTGGGCTGACGCTTTTATGGAGCTTACAAGTATCCATGCCCACATGGACAAGCTTCCTGTATTGCACGGCCCATCCTATTTGGTCTGGGGATGCCTCAATGTAGCTAACAAGTATTTAGAGGGAGAAATACCTGGATATTCAGCAAAAGATGGTAGCTTACGCAGTTTGCTTAAACGAAGCCAGTATAGTATTGACAGATTTGTTCGTGCATGGAGTCAGCTTACTGATCAAATAACTAAGGTTGATGATGTAATATTTCACCGACTTGGAAGCACTGCTGCAATTTATAGTACTCTATCTGAGTCCATTTTGGAATTATATCACCTGTTTTTAAGTCAATTCTCTGCGGCACTTATACGTTCAGATAACAAAAAGGAACCAGATCGTGTATATAGTTTCTTGCTAGTTCCTATGCTTAACCAGCAGATGAGAATATCCAAGATGTTTAAAGTTGAAGCTGCCGCACAAAGTGATCAACAAGTATATATTATTGAATTTCCCTTGTCCTATATCTATAAACCAGGACAGTTTGTTGTTCAGCTCGCGCATGAATGTATGCACATTTTTGGCGATACAATGCGTGAGCGGCAGAAAAGGCTTGAATATATGCAAGGATATTTGTGCTTCGAACTAATCAACAATTTTACAAGCGTTTTAGATCAACGGAATTTGAGCTCGGTAGTATTTAGGAAGCTCAACAAAGAGATGAGTCAATATGTTCCCGAAGGTGCGCCCCTCTATCTTAATAGTGCTGTTAAAGCACTTAAGGCATGTTTTAAAGAGAAAATATTGACCCAAGAAACCTATGGTCAGCTTTGTAGCGCCGCTAAAACACAGGAAGAACAATCAATTTTTAATAGCTCAAATATCAATAATTGGATTAGACTTATAGAAAACTTTGAGAGAAAAGAGTATGAGAATCCAACGGGAATAATTTTTGCTGATACTATTGAGGCCTGTGCAGATTTTTTTAAAGAATGCTATGCAGATGCAATGGTTATAAAACTACTTGGGATCAGTTCCTTTGATTATCTCAAAGCTTTCGTGTCAGAAGCAGCACTTAACCCATCAGAAGATAGTATTGAAGGTGTCAACTTCATTCAGCGCATTGCGATCGTCATCACAGCGTGCCTAGAAGAAAACATTTTTCAAAGTGGCGAAGAAGGTGTAAAGTGCATTAGCGCTGAGCTTAAGAAGCTTTACTCCTTTGAGTCCATGGATTTTTCTGGAAGGATTGAAAATTGTATCCGCGCATTATATAGTGATAATAGTATTCAAAAACCACATTTCACAAGATGGCCGCCGAACAAAAACATACACTACATCTCAAGAAATGCTTTAATATCTGTTGTTGACTATTTAAGAGAAACGTTGCGTTCCGTCACAGTTGGCAAAGGATCGATCCAATTAACTATGCGAAAAAAAACCGATTCGTTTTCTGAAGTTCGCGATTTGTATAAATCTGTAATACTTAATGGTCGCTTTTTTGACGCTGTATATTACAAACGGATTCTTGAATATCACAATGATATTGCGACAAAAGCGAAAAACTCTAGATAACTTAATGTACGCAGAAGTGTTGATTTTTCCCCCCAGCATTTACCTCTTGTCGGTTTAACACAATTAGCAATAGGACTGTTTTCACGAGATCGAAAAAAACTGCACCATAATTATTTAACAACTATAATACACTCTAGTTTCCAAACAGATACCATATTAAAAGCGCCCTTGATCGGGGCGCTTTTTGTTTATGCTCTATGCGAAAAATGGGGAAATCGCTTCGATAGAATAACTTTGTAGAATGTTTTGACTACTTTTGCGAATTTCCGTTTTTTCAAAGGCTAATTTTGTTTTAGGTGTATAGAAGCGCAAAGAAAGAGAGGAAAAAACATGACACCCGAACAAGAAAAAGGGATTATGCAAGCCTTTGACGCTTATTGCAAAACCGTGTTGAGGAACAAGGCAAGAAATCTTCATAAGGAACTGACCAAGCAAAATCATTTTGAAATCCCTATTGAGGATCTTCCCCCGGAAATGGAACAGTCCATGCAATGCTGGGATAAGTACGATTTTTCCCAGGCTGTCCCTCTTGGGTTGCCCGAACAAGAAATGCGGATTTCCGATCCTGTGCTTGCTGCCGCGATCTTTCAGTTCCTACCCCGTTTCCGAGACGTGTTGTACCTCGCGTACTTCATGCAATACAGCGACAAGGAGATCAGCGAGCTATTGAAGATACCCGTTTCAACCGTTACCACCCGCCGTAGAAGCACCGAGGACAAACTAAGAGAAATCCTGGGAGAATACCATGCCGTATAGTCCATTACCGTATAACACCTTGCAGCGAGCACTGTCCTGCGATCCTGCCGCGTTGCTGCAGATCGTCCAGCTTTATAACGCCTACATAAACCGTCTTGCGAAACGGCCTGTTCTCGGATCAGACGGAATGATTTACCTCCGCACCGACGAGGACATGAAGCAAGAGCTTGTTTTGGAGCTGCTGACGAAAATTCCGCGATTTCAAATTCCCGACATTCAAGATGCCAAAGAAAAGCAGCCATAACAGGAGGGCCATTTGTGGCCTTCCTGTACCGGCTCTCTGTTCACAGAAGCATATCATCGCCGGTATGTTTCTGTGAGCCGAGAGGCTCAAAAATGTGTCTCACCGTGAGACACATTTCGACAAGTAAATAGGGCAAGCAGATACGTTCTGCTTGCGGGAAGCCAGGCAGCGGGTGCGCCGGGATCGTCAGTCGGCAAGGAGGTGAAAGGCCGGCGACAGAGCGAACAACACCATCGCTGTATGCAGCCAACGGCACGGCTGCTGGCCACGATCCGCAAGCGGGCATAATGATACCTACGTTGATGGCACGTCACAGAGTCAAACGTCCCGCCATAAGCATGGAGGGAGGCACGAAACACATATCCTACGGAGCGGCCTGCCCCGCCGCCGTCTGTTCTTCGCCTTTGATAATATCGTGATACCCTTGATCCGCACTAAGCAAGAGTGCGGATTTTGTCGTTTATTGTGTCTCACCGTGAGACACTTTTTTTCAGAAAGAGAGGCTTTAACATGGGCAACTTTCTTCTTGGTATGATGGTCGGCGGCTTTCTCGGTATAGCCGTCATGTGCATTATGCAGATCAGCGGGCATGATTGCGACAGATAAGATTCCCAGAGAATAGGAGTGATACTGTGATAAACAGGCGTCCTCGGACGCTGCCGGAGAGAAAGAGAACAGACAGCACGGAAAACAAAGTGGATATAATCGGCGTGGACAAAAACGCCCATACGATATACGCGCAGGTAAACGGATGCAGGATTACCGCCGTTTGCCGGGAGAAAGCCGATCCAGAGATATATGACAGGGTCAAAGGAATACTGCTCAGCACCATCTTGGAACAGCCGAAAAAGCTACCCGAAAATTTGACATGATGTGACAAATATGAGAAAATAAGAATAGGAAGTATCCTGTATGTACCTTGAAAAGTTCATAAAGCACTTGTGGAAGTGCCAATATCGTCCCCGTGAAAGGATGGTATTGAAATGAGAAATACAAGCACTGTCACAAGCTATAATTTCGATAAAGAAACAGGCTGGCGATTGGATTTTCCCCACTATATTGAAGCAGGAACACGGGTACTTTGCCTTTACCGCGTTTCCTCAGCCAAGCAGCTTTACCATGACGCAAACGACGAGGCGGACATACCCATGCAAAGACTCCGCTGCCGAGAGTTTGCCGAGCAAAACGGCTGGACTATTGTTTGCGAGCTTCAGGAGGAAGGTATTTCCGGCCACAAGGTCAGAGCTGAAAACCGGGATAAGGTACAGATGATTAAGGACTACGCCTTGAAGCAGAAGTTTGATATTCTGCTTGTCTTTATGTTTGACCGTATAGGCCGCATCGCAGACGAGACGCCCTTTGTTGTGGAGTGGCTGATCAGTCACGGAATCCGGGTATGGGCTTCCGAGGAAGGCGAGCAGCGTATTGAGAGCCACACCGACAGGCTGATGAATTACATCCGCTTTTGGCAGGCCGACGGTGAGAGCCAAAAGACGGCAATTCGCACAGCAAACAGCCTCCACATTCTGACGGAGCAGGGCTATTACACAGGCGGCTCCTGTCCCTATGGATATAAGCTCGTTAAATCCGGGCGTATGAACAAGAAGAAGCAAGAGGTTCACGATCTGGCCGTCAACGAGGAAGAAGCGGCCCAAGTCCGGCTCATGTTCCATTTGGCCTATACATACGGCTACGGCGCTCAATGCATCGCAAACCACCTAAACGCCCACGGCTATAAAAACCGTTCCGGCAGCAACTGGCATCCCTCCACGCTCCAGTCCATTATGCGAAACGTACTCTACACGGGCATATTGAGAAGCGGCGATACCGTTTCTCCCGTTCAAGAGGATTTGCGGATCGTGGATGATAAGACCTTTAACGGCGTACAAGCCATGTTGCAGACCCGGTCACGCAAATACCAGGAGACACGGTCTGCGCCGCTGAACACGCGAGGCAACTCCCTCATGGCCGGAAACATCTTCTGCGGCCATTGCGGGGCGCGTCTGTGTGTTACGACCAGCGGCAAAGGCAGACGCGGGCCGGACGGAAAAGACATTGTACGCACCCGGTATTGCTGCCAAACGAAAACCCGCAAGCACGCAGAGTGCGGCGGGCAAAGCGGCTATACAGTTCATAAGGTGGACGATACGATTGACGCCTTTGTACGGAACATTTTGGAGCGAGTGCGGGCGGTCAACCGTTCAGAAATCATACAAGCCCAAAACCAGATCGACATAGAGGCCAAGAAACAGCACGTTAAGGAGCTGCGCCGAGACGCTGTAAAAGCCGAGAGCGAGTTGCAACGCCTCCAGAGCGAGATTATCAAGTCTCTGACCGGCGAGAGCGCCTTTACCCCCGAAATGTTAAGGCCGGTTATAGACGCGCAGGAACGCAAATACGCCGATCTGATGAAGAAGCTCCGCGCCGCCGAGGAAGATATACACGAAAGCGAAAACAACCTCCTCGCCTTAACAGAGAAGTTTGACGATGTATTGCAATGGGCGGCTATGTATGACAATGCCGATATTGCAGCCAAGAAAATGATCGTTTCCCGGATCATCGACCGCGTGGATATGTACCGGGATTATGAGATCAGAATCACGCTGAATATCAGCATAGAGCAGTTTTTGAACACCATCGAGATGGTCGCATAATAGTATCTTTCTTTATCGTTTCCATTCGACATGAATGGGGGCATACTAATTATGGCTTGCGAGAGCGCTTGAATGGCATTCAAGAGGTCAGCGGTTCGATCCCGCTTATCTCCACCATCAGTACGGGATGTGTTATTGAGGGAAAAGTCCTGAATCCGAAAGGATTTGGGACTTTTTTCTTACTTTTCATCCCATTTTGATTTTGGCAGAGATTCCCAATTGAGGTGCATCCAAGCGCGCTTCTAACACTTTTTCTAACAGTTTCTAACACCCATTTTTGCTTGGGAATACGGCATTTTCAGCTTACCAGTGCCTCCGCCATGGAGATCTTCCGTTTGGCGTCAAGATGGCCGTAAGTGTTGGCCGTGGTCTTGATGTCGCTGTGGCCCAACCACTCCTGCACGTCCTTGAGCGAGAAACCCATATTCAACAGGTTGCTTGCCGCGCTGTGACGGAGTTCGTGGAAGCGGATGTGCGGCATCCCGTTGGCTTTCAGCAGCTTCGGGAACTTGTCCGACACGTAGTCAGGCGAGAAGGGCCTGCCGTCGCTCCAGCGGAACACGGAATCGCATTCGTGGTAAGAATCTCCGAAGAACTCTTTGTCTTTCTCCTGCTGTTCTTTCAGGTTCAGCAGGAGTTCTTTGATCTCCGGCGTCATGGGAAATGAGCGGCGGCTGGAAGCATTCTTGGTCTTGTCCTTCTCGACAATGGTCGTGACCTTAGAGACCGTGCGGCGGATCGTGATGGTCTCAGCCTCAAAGTTCACGCAGTCCCACCGGAGACCCAAAGCCTCGCTGCGCCGGAGACCGTACAGGGCCGTCAGGCGGATCAGCGGATACAGCGGCTCGTCTTTGATCTTCCCCAGCAGCTCGTCGATCTGCGACTTGGTGTAGAAGTGTGCCTCATAGCGCTCACAGGCCGGAAGCTTGACGAATTGGCAGGGATTGTTCGGAATCATCCCCTCGGACACACAGTAGAGCAGCGTCTGGTTGACGATGTTTTTCAAGAGCTTGAGACTGCGGGGAGCAAGACCGCCTTTGCCATCCAGCCGACCCTTCTTCGCCTTCTCGTTGATATAGTCCTGGAGATTATTCTTGTTGATCTCCCGGAGCAGGAAGCCCTTCTTCTCCCAATACGGGAAGACGTGGTTCTTCATCAGCGTTTCATAGCCCTGCTTGGTCACTTCGTCGATGGGATGTTCAAAGTCCGCCGTCTTCTCGGAATACCAGAGCTTGATCGCATCCACAAAGGGATTATTGGCCCTATCCGCCTCTTGCTGCGCCCGAAGCTCTTCCGCCTTTTCGTAATCCTCCAGGGTTTCCCTGAGCAGCTTTTGCGCTTTGGTCTTGTTGCCCTTCACCGGCAGTTCGGTGTTGATCCACTTCTGCTTCCGTTTGCCATTTTCATAGGTGTTCAAAACGATATAATATTGATTGTTTTTGGTTTGCAGGCTGCCTGTCATTACAACTCATTGCTCCTTTCGATGACAGGTGCGAAAATAGCCCGCTGTTGCAAGGACATTATACCTTGCCGCAGCGGGCTATTCAAGCACGGAATATATTTTCGTTAGAATGTCTAAAAATAATGCTTGAAATTATTATACTTTGCAGTATAATAATTCTGCGAGGTGATTTGTTTTGGAAAGATTTATCGACCGCGAGCAGGAGCTGGATACCCTGCAGAGCGAATACGAGCGCGAGGGCAGCTCCCTTGTCATTCTCTACGGACGTCGGCGCGCCGGAAAGACCACGCTGATCACGGAGTTTATCCGGAACAAGAACGCCCTGTTCTTCCTGGCCAGTGAGGAGTCAGAGGTACAGAACCGCAACGCTTTCAAGGACAAGGCCGCCGAGTTCATCGACAGCGACCTTTTGCGGGAAGCCAGCGTTTCCTCCTGGGATGCGATCTTCAAGGCGATCCTGGAGCGCAGCTTCGACAGCAAGCCCATCATCGTCATCGATGAGTTCCAGTATATCGGCAAATCCAACCCGGCCTTCCCCTCCGTGTTCCAGCGCATCTGGGAAGAACAGCTGAAGAACAAGTCTGTAATGGTCATCCTCTGCGGCTCTCTGATCTCCATGATGGAGTCCCAAACCCTGTCCTATGACAGCCCGCTCTACGGGCGGCGCACGGCGCAGATCCGGCTGGGGCAGATCCCGTTCTGCTATTACGGTGAGTTCTTCCCCGGCAAGAGCCGCCGGGAGCTGATCGAGATGTACGCGATCACGGGCGGCGTGCCCAAGTATATCGAGGTCTTTTCCGAGAGTAAGGATATCTACCGAGCGATCCAGCGCAACGTCCTCAACCGCTCCGGCTACCTGTACGACGAGCCGCACTTCCTGCTGCAGCAGGAGGTCAGCGAGATCGGCAGTTATTTCTCGGTCATCAAGGCCATCGCCGCGGGGAATCACAGATTGTCCGCCATCTCCGCCGCGCTGGAGGTCAAGGCCACCAGCCTGACTAAGTACCTCAAAACGCTGATCGACCTAGATATTCTGGAGCGCGAGGTGCCTGTCACCGAGGACAAGCCGGAAAAGAGCAAGAAGGGGCTTTATAAGATCAAGGACAACTATATCCGCTTCTGGTTCGCCTTCGTCTATCCCAATATGAGCTTCATCGAGAGCGGCAACAGCCGTATCGTACTGGACAAAATCCGCAAGGGTCTCGTTTCCAGCCACACGGCCTTTGTCTATGAGGACGTATGCCGGGAAAAGATGTGGGATCTCAATGCCGAGGGTGCGTGGCCCTTCCACTTCTCCCGGATCGGGCGCTGGTGGGACGGCGATACAGAGATCGACATCGCGGCGCTCGACCCGGAGGGGCACAACCTGATTCTCGGCGAGTGCAAGTTCTGGCAGGAGCTGGTAGGCTTGAATATCCTGCGCGATCTGGAGCAGAAGGCGGAGCGCGTCCCGTGGGAGAAGACGCATCGTCAGCTTTGGTATGTGCTGTTCAGCGCAGGCGGCTTCACCGACGAGCTGCGGCAGCTTGCCGCCGCGCGCTCCGACGTTCTGCTGGTGGACGATCACTGACGCATATAGCCGATCACATCCGTCTTTCGGATCCGGATGGCCGAGCCGATCCTGCGGCACGGCAGCTCATCGTCCCGGATCAGCTTGTATTTGAATGCTCTTCATGGTATCATATACTGACAGTTAGGGCTTGTCGCGAACATGAAACCAGCCGACAGCGGGAACGCACAGAGAAGAATCGATGGAAAGAAGGGGCGCCCATGACGATGAATATCAGCACGCTGGCGGTACTCTTTCCGCTGCTTCTTCTGCTGCTCGGCCTGGTGCTTACCGTCGTGATCGATCCGTATATCCGGCGGGAGCAAAGGAAAATCATGCTCATCATCGTCGCGCTGAGCCTCAGTCTGGTCGGGCAGAACCTGTGGGAGAACGCACTGTTCGTCTCCCGTTCCAACCTGACGCTGAAAAATATCCTGTCCGCTTACGGCTATTCCGTACGGCCCGTGATCCTGATCCTGTTCCTCTATATCACCCGCCCGGAGGGGAAAAAGCGGTTTCATTGGACCTTGGCCTGCATCAATGCGCTGCTCTATTTCACATCGCCCTTTACCAAGCTCTGCTTTGAGATCCGCCCGTCGGACTTCGTCTCCCTGCGGGGGCCGCTTTGGCTGACCTGCGTTCTGGTCAGCGGCTTCCTGTTGATCGAACTCCTGCTGCGGACGATCCTCCGCTATCGGGAGACGCGAAGAATCGAGCAGCTGATCCCGGTCTCTGTGGCTCTGATCATCGCCGGTTCTGTCGCATTGGACATGAGCATCGTCATCGAGCAGCCGGTGGCCTTTCTGACCATCGCCATCATCGTCGGCAGCGTGTTCTATTATATCTGGCTGCATCTGCAATTCGTCCGCGAACACGAGAACGACCTGATGGCGGCACAGCGCATCCGGATCATGATGACGCAGATCCAGCCGCACTTCCTGTTCAACGCCCTCAACACCATCCGCGCGCTCTATGCCAAGGACCCGCCTCTTGCGGACAGAACGCTGGAGGCTTTCAGTACGTATCTGCGGCAGAATCTGGAGTCGCTGAATCAAACCGAGCTGGTCCCGATCAGCAAGGAATTGGAGCATACCCGCCTGTACGCCGAGATCGAAGCGCTGCGGTTCCCGAACGTCCGCGTGGAATACCGGATAGAGGACAGCGCCTTTATGATCCCTGCGCTGACGATCCAGCCCCTGGTGGAAAACGCGATCCGCCACGGGGTGCGCAGCCGGAAGGACGGTCTGGTGACGGTATCCACCGCACGGGAGCCGGGGGCGCACCGGATCACGGTCCGGGACAACGGCGTGGGCGTTGACGTGAACAAGTGGGATACCATCGGGGGATCGCACATCGGCCTGCGGAACGTAAAGGAACGCACAGAGCAGATGTGCGGCGGCACGATGATCCTGCAGAGCGAGATCGGGAAAGGCACCAGCGTTACCCTGCTGATCCCCGACGGGGCTGAACGAGGCGCAAAGGAGAACCGAAGATGAAAGTGATTTGCGTAGATGACGAGCCTCTGGCCGTCGAATATACCTTGGGTCAATGCGCCTTCCTGCCCTGGATCGACGAAGCAAAGGGCTTTACGGAGGCACAGTCCGCGCTGGACTGGCTCCGTGACCATTCGGCGGATCTCGCCATTCTGGATATCAATATGCCGAAGATCGACGGCATCACCCTGGCCGCCCGGATCAAACAGCTGCGTCCCGAGACGGCGGTCTTGTTCCTGACCGCCTACAAGGAATACGCCTTTGACGCCTACGCGGTGCATCCGACAGGGTATCTGCTCAAGCCGGTTTCCCGGGAAAAGCTGGCGGAGGAAGTGCGTTACGCCTGCGCTGCGGCAGTCCAGGCTTCCCAGGCGCATGTTCGGATCAAGACCTTCGGGACTTTCGACGTCTATGTGGACGGCCGGCCGGTCAGCTTCAAGCTGGCAAAATCCAAAGAGATCCTCGCATACCTTGTGGACAAGCAGGGCTCCGGGGTCACACGCGCGGAGCTTTTCGCCGCCGTGTGGGAGGATCGGCTGTACGACCGCAAGATGCAGAAGCAGCTGGATACCTATATCCGCTCTCTTCGGGAAACGCTTCAGGAATACGGCATCCCCGAGATCATGGAAATGGCGAAGGGCGTCCTGCGCGTCAAGCCGGACAGCTTTCTCTGCGACGCCTACCTTTTCTACTCCGGCGACAGCGATACGATCAACGCCTACCGCGGAGAGTACATGAGCTCCTACTCCTGGGCCAACATGACGGAGGCGATCCTGTCCTGGAGGACGAAGTAAGCAGTCTGAAGCCCAAAACACAACAAAAACCGCTCTTTTTTCAAAGCTTTTTGAGAAAAGAGCGGTTTTTCTTTGGACATTCTTAGGACAAGGCCTGCTATCATTGTTTAAATGGGGAAAATGCGGCCAGCCGCGCGGGAAAGGGAAAAACGGGAGGTTACAGATGAAAAAGACGATCAGTTTACTTGTTTTCGCGCTCTTTCTTATGAGCCAGTGTACCGGCTGCGGACAGGAAACGCCAAAACGGAGCACGCAGGAGATCATCGAAGAGATGGTCGTGGATTACGGCGCTTACGGCGACGAGGCGGATGAACACGTCCGGGCTCTTTTGAAAGAACTGGGCTCGGTGGACGAGGACGCCGCTGCGCGCTGGGAGCGCATCATGGAGCTGTGGAAAACTTCCAACACAGCCCTGACACTCAACTATGACGAGCCGCCGGCCGGGCTCCCGGTTACCGACGAGCTGTGCTTCGTGGTGCTGGGCTTCCAGCTCGAACCGGACGGCGCCATGCGCGAGGAACTGATCCAGCGCCTCACGGTCGCGCTGCGCTGCGCGGAAATGTATCCGAACGCTCTGATCGTCTGCACCGGCGGCGGTACGGCGACTGAGGACGAAACGGCTACCGAGGCCGGGCGCATGACGGAATGGCTGATCGAAAACGGCGTCGACCCCCAGCGGGTGATCGTGGAGGACAAGTCCCTCACAACGGCCCAGAACGCCATCTATACCTTTGATATCCTGGAGGAGAAATATCCCCGGGTGAAGGAGCTTGTCATCGTCTCCAGCGACTATCACATCGCCACCGGGACCCTGCTCTTCGGGGCGGAGGCGATCCTGCGCGCGGAAAAAGCGGGGGCTGAAACGGTAGAGGTGGTTTCCAACGCCGCCTGGAAGGCCCCCTCCGGCACGCTTTCCACCATGTTTCAGGCCGGGGCGCTGATCGAGCTGGCCGGGGATGTGGATACGGCCTATGAAATCTACTATGACACCTACGACATCCATGAGCTGCCGCCTTTGAAATGAGGAAGGGCAAAACGGATTTTTTGCAGAACAATAAAAGAGGGAACAAGATGAAAAGAAAGCTCATTTCCATACTGCTGCTCGCCCTTGCGCTGGTCGCTCTGCTCTTTGCGTTTCAAAGCCAGGGAGAACAGGCGGCGCCCGCCGGGGCGCTGGAAGCCATCCGCGCCCGGGGCGTGCTGCGGGTCGGCACGGCGGGCGACTATCAGCCCATGTCCTATCTGGACCCGGAGACCGGGCGCTATGTAGGCTTTGACGCGGAGCTGGCGGAGGATCTGGCTGCCGCTCTGGGCGTGGAGCTGGAGTATGTGCCCACCTCGTGGCCCACGCTCATGGAGGACACCCTTGCCGGAAAGTTCGATCTGGCAATCTGCGGCATCACCATCACCGAGGCCAGACAGGAGCAGGCGCTGATGTCCATCGGCTATCTGGGCAACGGCAAGACCGTGCTCTGCCGGGCGGAGGACTCGGACAAGTACACGAGCCTGGAGGCGATCAACCGTCCGGAGGTGCGGGTGATGGAAAACCCCGGCGGGCTGAACGAGAAGTTCGCCCGGGAGAACCTGCCCAACGCGACGCTGATCATCCACGATGTGAACCAGGAGATCCCCGGGCTTGTCGCGGCCGGAGAGGCCGACGTGATGATCACGGAGATCATGGAGGCGGGCTACTACGTGGGGCAGGACAGCCGCCTGGCCGCCCCTCTGATCTTTGATCCCTTTACCCGCGGCCAGCTTGGCGTGCTGATGCCGAAGGGCAGCGAGGATCTGCTTGCCTTTGTCAATGCCTTCCTCGAAGAGGAAATCGCCTCCGGCCGCATCGACGAGCTGGCGGAGCAATACATCTATGGCGCCGTCCCGGCGGAAGAAGAGTACCAGCCCGCCGCATAATGGAAACACACGGGAAAAACGATAGGAGGACGCATGATGTTTGAAAGAAAACTGCTTCGAACGGATATGCTCAAATGCGCGCTGTGCGCCGAGGCGCCCTGCGAAGCTGCCTGCGGGAAGCTGGATTGCGCCCAGATGCTGCGGAGCATCTGGTTTGACGATGAAAAGGCCGCGGCCTCCCGCTTCCCGGAGACCGGCCCCTGCCTCGACTGCTCCGCGCCCTGTGAAGCTGCCTGTGTCCGCGCCCATGAGGTGCCGATCCGCAGGCTGATGACGCGCCTGCACGACGAGGTCAAGCCGGAGCTGGAAATCCCCCTTCCGGAGAGCGAGGACAGGCTCCGCACGGAGCTCTGCGGCGTGGCGCTGGAAAACCCCTTCCTGCTCTCCTCCTCGGTGGTGGCCAGCACCTACGACATGTGCGCCCGGGCCTTTGAGGCCGGCTGGGCCGGCGTCGCCTTCAAAACGATCTGCTCCTTCGAGATCCATGAGGCCTCGCCCAGATTTTCCGCCATCACCGGCGACAACGGCAGCATCATCGGCTTCAAGAACATCGAGCAGCTCTCGGACCACAGCGTGGCGGAAAATATGGAGATCTTCCGCCGGCTGAAGGAGAAGTACCCGACAAAATTCATCCTGGCCTCCATCATGGGCCAGAACGATGCGGAGTGGGAGGAGCTGGCCCGCGCCTGCGAGGAAAACGGCGCGGACGCCATCGAACTGAACTTCTCCTGCCCGAACATGGCCGACGGCGGCCTGGGCTCCGATATCGGCCAGGTGCCGGAGCTGGTGGAGCGCTTCACCGCCGCGGCGCGGCGCGGGACCAAAATCCCCATCCTTGCCAAGCTGACGCCCAACGTGGCGACCATGAGCCCGGCGGCGGAGGCGGCCAGACGCGGCGGCGCGGACGGCATCGCCGCCATCAACACCATCAAAAGCATCATCGGCGTAAACCCGCACACCTATGTCTCCTCCCCGGCGGTCCGCGGCATGTCCGCCGTGGGCGGCTACAGCGGGAACGCCGTCAAGCCCATCGCCCTGCGCTTCATCGCGGAGCTTGGGCAGAACCCTGCGCTTTCCGGCATGCACCTGAGCGCCATGGGCGGCGTGGAGACCTGGCGGGACGCCCTGGAGTTCATCCTGCTGGGCGCGGGCAGCGTCCAGGTCACGACGGCGGTGATGCAGTACGGCTACCGCATCATCGACGATCTCAAGACAGGGCTGAATCTCTACCTCGCGGAAAAGGGCTTTGCAAACGTGGGGGAAGCGCGGGGTCTGGCCCTGGATTCCGTCAGCGCATCCACGGATGTGCTGGAGCGGGACAGCATCGTGTTCCCGAAATACCATCGGGAAAAGTGCATCGGCTGCGGCCGCTGCGTCATCTCCTGTGCGGACGGCGGCCATCAGGCGATCCGTCTCGGCAAGGACCGCAAGCCCGTCCTCGACGGGAAGAAATGCGTCGGCTGTCATCTCTGCGTGCTGGTCTGTCCGGAGCGGGCCATCAGCTCCGCCCGGAAGCGGATCACGCGGGCGTGAATAATCAATTCGGCAATAAATCCTGACCTCTGTCAGGGTAAATTATAGGGAAAGAAGGAAAATGAACGTGAAAAAAATGATTTGTCTGTTTCTGGCGGCCTGCCTGGCCTTGTCCCTGGCGGCTTGCGGCAGCGCTGCCGAAACCAAGGACGGCTATCGAGGGATCGACGTTCCTTCGCCCGATTGGGTAGGAAAACTGGACGCAGCCGAAGGAGCGGAGCAGCTGCTGATCGTGGCTGCCTACAGCGAAGACGCCAACGACGCATGGATCTCCCTGCACGAAAAACAAAGCGACGGCTGCTGGCACATGATTATGACCACGCCCGGCTACATCGGGAAAAACGGCCTGGGCAAAACCAGAGAAGGCGACGCGAAAACACCGACCGGCGTATTCCATTTTAACCGTGCCTTCGGCATCGCGGACGATCCGGGATGCGCGATCCCCTACGTAAAAGTTGACGACGACAGCTACTGGTCCGGCGACCCGCGCGACGGATACCACTTCAATGAACTGGTCAGCATCAAAGACCTTCCGGGACTGGATCTGGAAAGCGGCGATTCAGAGCATATTATCGATTATCCCTATCACTATCAGTACTGCCTGAACATCAGCTATAACGAGGAAGGCACGCCGGGACTTGGCTCCGCCATTTTCCTGCACTGTCTGGCTCCGGCAAAACCGTTTACCGGCGGCTGTGTTTCCATCCCGGAGGACCACATGCGCTACGTGATGCAGACGGTCAACAGCGATACGGTGGTCGTGATCGACACGTATGAGGCGCTGTCAGGCGGCGAGGACTGGCCGGACAGCACCTGGCCGCAGGACAGATAGGGAGCTCGTCAGATCACGCAGCGCCATTTGATCGACTCGAAAAGGCAAAAATTTTTAACAATATTGGAGGAAAATGAACATGAAAAAACTGATTTGTTTGCTCCTGGCGCTCTGCATGCTCTTTGCGCTGGCAGCCTGCGGAGCGGAGAAGGAAGCGCCCGCAGAGGAAAGCCCTGCGCCTGCGGAGCCGGAGATCAAGGACTGGACCCGCGCGGGCTATTTCCAGGATGAGGCGGGAGATATGCTCTCCGTCACCTGGATGGAGGACATCGACGAGCCCGGCTGGTATGTGGGCGTCATGATCGGCGAGCTCATGGCCGGCGGGACGCTCCCCCAGGAGGGCAATGCTCTGCACGGCAATCTGAGCACCTGGGAAGAGGGCGCGGAGCCCATTGTGGTCACCGTGTCCGAAGAGGGCGAGGACGGTCTGCTGCTGGTCATTGAGGGCGGCGAGAGCTATCATTTCACGCCCTACGAGATGCCGGAGGCCACGATCGTCGTGAACATCAACACCGAGGGCATGGGCAATATCGACTGGGCCGAAGGGGAGGAAGCGCCGGAGATCGACCCGGACTTCCCTTATCAGTCCGCGTATATCGGCCTGGCCGAGCCGAAAGTGCACACCTTTGTCGCCTGGCCCCAGGCGGGCAGTGTGTTTGTGAAGTGGACAAAGAACGGCGAGGACTTTTCCACCGAGCCGCAGATCACCGTGCTGCTGGACGAGAGCGCGGAATTCGTCGCCGTGTTCGAGGAAGACCCGGACTGGCAGAATCCCGTGATGAACTTTGTCGGCGAATACCAGTGCGACCGGGCCCACGCCCTGGTGGAGTGCTCCGGCAGTGAAGACGCGCACATCACCATCACCTGGGGCAGCAGCGCCTGTGAGAGCGCCCAGTGGGACATCGTCGGCCGTCTCGACCTGGACACGCTGACGGTCAGCTATTCCGGCTGCACCAAGTCGATCCTCACCTATGGCGACGGCGGCGAGCTGGTCAGCCAGGTGACGGAATACGAGGACGGCACCGGCACGATCACCTTCCACGACGACGGGACCTTTACCTGGCACGAGGATCAGTCCGTGTACGGGACGGATATGCTGTTCCAGTGGGCCCCGGTGAATCCGGCTCCTGTCAGACAGGACGGCGAGCGCTATGAGGCGGTCATCACCCTCGAAGGCATGGAGGAGACGGTCCGGTACGAGCATATCGTAAACGAGACGCTGGGCTTTGAGATGGACTACGACTACGAGAGATTCGAGCGGTACACCAGTGCGGAGACGGAGAGCTTCCTCTCGGTCTGGGACGGGCCCGGCAACCCTGTGAACTATCTCGAGGTGACCTACCGCGCGGAGGATCCCGAGACCGCTGCGGCTTCCGTGCGGGCGGAGCTTTCCCAGGAATATGACCTCTATGAGAGCACCCGCGTGCTTGACGGCGCGGGCGAGTGCCTCTACATCGAGGCGTCCGTGGTGAAGGGCACCAACAACATGGCGGATCAGCTGCAGGCGGTGTATATCATCCCGGCGTCCGAGGGCTGCTTTGTCGCCACGGCGCACTACGAGGCCGTGGCCGCCGAAGGCATGGCCAAGCGCTTCGCCTATATGCTGAACACCTTCTCGGTCCGATAAGCTCACGGCGGCGGGGAAGATGAACAGACGGAAACGCGAAATCGAAGATCATTCAACATTTTATTCCTAAGAGCAGCACAGAAAAAACCCTTGCAAGCGGAGACCGGAAGGAGCTTTCCCAAAGCGTTTCCGTGCGAAACAGAAGGAGGCCCGAACACAATGAAAAACAGCCTATCCAAACGACTGCTATCCCTGCTTCTCTGCCTGGCCATGTTCCTGAGCCTGGGAGTCTCGGCCTTTGCCGAGCCCCGGAGCAGAGAGACGATGCAGGAAGAGAGCGGCGGGGGAACGACCCTGCCCGCGGAGCAACCGGAACCTGCCTTCCAGGAGGAGAGCACGCCCGCGGAGCCGGAGGCGCTGCCTGTTGAGAGCGGCGACGAAGGGAACGGGAATCCGCCCCCCTCGGGCAGCATCAACCCCTATTTCAAGATCGCCGATGATATGGTGGGCGGCACGGTTACCGACAGCCAGAACATTTACGAGGATACGAGCGTGCGCGGGAAACAGCTCACCCCCGGCCTGCTCGTTACGCTGACGCCTCATCCGGACGCAGGCTATGAGCTGCGGGGCTGGAGCATCGTCTGCTCCCAGAACGAGGCGTACTATCTTGATGTGGATGATCACGGCGACTGGGCTGAGTTCGTTGTGGGGGGACCGTATAACAATCGGTACACCTTCGTGATCCGCGCCGAGTTTGAGTATACCGGCGGGGGCTATCCCATCGACTGCTACAGCGTGGACGCCACCGGTCTGGGGAGCTCCATCTCGGTCGATAGGGAAACGGCGAAGGTGGGCGACACCGTGACCATCACGGTGGATCGGAAGCCCGGCACGGCGCTGGGTGAGTACGTCACCTATACCGGGGCCTTGAAGCCCTATCCCTACGCCTGCTTTTACTGCAACGAGGACTATACCATCCCCGGCGGCTATTACATCCCGCTGACCAAAGAGAGCGACTCTGTCTACACCTTTGAGGTACCGGAGGACATTGAGCGCTATATCAAAGAGGACGACCAGAAGATTTACGTCCGCGCGGAATTTAAAGAGGCTGCGTACTCCGTCACGGTGGACGAGGTGTCGGACCCGGAGAACACGGGCAACACCGTCACGGTGGACAAGGAGAGCGCCGGGCTGGGCGACACGGTAACGGTCTCGGTCATGAGCCGTTATGCCACCGACTACGGCCCGGAGGGGCTGCAGGTCTTCTGGCTGGACGAAAACGAGGGGAAGCACCCGCTGGAGCTGACTCTGACCGGCAGCAGCGTCTCGCCCTATTCCTCCAGCGGCGAGCTGACCAGAACCTACACCTTTACGATGCCGGAGCACAACGTCCACGTTACGGCGGACTTCGTGAAGATCGGCCACCGGATCAGCACCGCGCCCGTCGACGTACCGGGGCAGATGCTGCGGGGCCGCTTCTTCCAGGGCGAGACCAACCTCTCCGTTTCCCCCAATGAGCAGCGCGCCGTGGCGGGCGACACCATCACGGCGGAAATGCACGTGGAGCATGAGGAGAACATGGGCAGCTACGGCATCCGGAGCGCCTGGATCACCTGGGAGGAGAACGGCGCGACCCAGCGGCGCGATCTGGAAAACGTGCGATATGACGAGTATCTCTACTTCCATGGGGATTTCGTCATGCCGGACGCGGACGCGGTCCTCCATGCGGAGCTGGAGCGCTCCTGGTGGGTCGTGACGGAGAAATATTCGGACTTCAGCCTGGATCCGGACAAGTGGGAGGCCTTTGTCGGGGAGACCGTCACCGTGACGGCGAATCTGTTCGACGAAGGAAGCGAGACTTTTGCGGGCTGGACCTGGATCATCACTTACACCAACGAGAATGAAAAGGACGTCCCTGTGTCCTTCAGCTACCCCAACGGAGACACGCGCACGGTCAGTTTTGTTATGCCCGCAGGCGTCGTGTCTGTGGAGCTCCATTCCCCCTATGAGTATATAAGCCGCTGGTGGACCGGTTCCGAGGTCAAGTTCGTGACCGTCCAACCCACGGATTTCAAGCTGATTTCCTCCCTGCAGGACAACGAAAACCTGACCCTTACCAGCGGCGTTTGGATCCTCTCCCAGAACCGCAGCTTTTCCAACCGGCTGACCGTCAGCGGCGATGTGCACCTGGTCCTCTGCGACGGGGCGACGCTGAAGTGCAGCAAGGGCATCGAGCTTGCCCCGGGCAACAGTCTGAGCATCTACGGTCAGGAGGAGGATACGGGCGCACTGATCTGCACCGGCCCGGAGTATGCCGCGGGCATTGGCGGCGGCGATAAGACCGGCAGCGGCAGCCTGACCATCCATGGCGGCACGGTCACGGCAAACGGCGGCGATTATGCCGCGGGCGTCGGTACCGGCGACGAGGCGAGCCCGGACTCCTGCGGCAGCTTTGAGATGCTGGGCGGCAGCCTGACCGCCACCGGCGGCACGGACGGCGCCGGCGTCGGCGGCGGCAATGAAGTCAACGGGGGAACGGTTACCGTCTACGACGGCAGCCTGACCGCCACCGGCGGCGACTATGGCGCGGGCATCGGCGGCGGCGATGAAAAAGACGGCGGCACCGTGATCATTTATAACGGCACCGTTACGCCCACCGGCGGCACCAACGGCGCGGGTATCGGCGGCGGCGAAGCCGGCAGCCAGGGCGGCAGCGTGACCATCTATGACGGCACCATCACGACGGAAGGCGGATGGACGGCCGCGGGCATCGGCGGCGGCGGGGGAGGCTCCTCCGGCAATGCGGGCAACGGAGGCACCGTTTCCATCTGCGGCGGCACCGTCAATGTGACCGCGGGGCTTTTTGGTGCGGGCATCGGCGGCGGCTCGACGAGAGGCATGTTCGCCAATGCGGGCAACGGCGGCAACGTCAGCATCAGCGGCGGCACAATCACGATCGATCTCGGGGGCCAAAGCGGCGCGGGCATCGGCGGCGGCGCCGGGGCCGAGAATTTCGGCTATGCCGGCGACGGCGGAGACGTGACCATCTCCGGCGGCAAGCTTAGCATCCACATGTTTGCGACCAGAAGCGCGGCCATCGGCGGCGGCGGATGCGATAATGTGTGCGGCACCAGCGGTTCTGTGAACATTTCCGGCGGCGAGATCAGCATCAGTATCTCAAGCGGCTATGTCGGAGAGCTTTATGTGGAGAGCCAGGGCGCCGGCATCGGCGGCGCCGCGGAAATGGACCAGGGCGGAGACATTCGCATCACCGGCGGCGTTGTGATGATTGAAAACAAAGGCTACGGCGCGGGCATCGGCGGCGGCGCCAGCGAAAAGAAGCCCTCTGAGGCGGGCGACGGCGGAAACGTTTATATCAACAACGCGTTCGTCATTGCCACGAGCCAATCGGGCGCGGGCATCGGCGGCGGCGGTTCACTGAAGGGCGGCGGCGGCGGCGGAAACGGCGGAAACGTCACGATCGACGGCGGCACCGTATACGCGATCTCCAGCAACAAAGGCGCGGGCATCGGCGGCGGCAACGACGGCGACGGCGGCACGCTGACGGTGAACGGCGGCTATGTGATGGCGACCGGCGGCTATTTGGACTATAACTATATCCGGGACCACGGCCTGTGGTCTGACGACGGCACAGGGCTCGAGGTGGAAGATCAGGGCTGGACGAATCTTGCCTACAACCTGCTCATGCACTTTATCAGCTCCGGCGAGTTTGCCGGTGCGGGCATCGGCGGCGGTGACGACGGCGACGGCGGCACCGTGATCATCAACGGCGGCACCGTGATCGCGATTTCCGGCATGAACTCCGCCAGAGCCTTCGGACGCGGCGACGGCGGCGACAGCGACGGAAGCGTGAGGGTCTATGACCAGGCGAAGGTCACCTACGGGACCGTTGAGGGCGAGAATCAGACGATCCTGGGCATCGCCCTGACAGCCGACCGGGAATCGACCTGCATGTCTTACGCCTATGCCCGTGTGGAACTCTGCGATCATCCCAACGCGGTCTACACCTGCCTGTCTGATACCGAGCATCGCTATTCCTGCCCCAACTGCTCTGCCAAGCAGGTCACGGAAGCGCATGTGTTTGACGACGAGGACGATCATGACTGCGACCTCTGCGGCTATGAGCGGGTGATCGTCACGCTTCTGCCCGGTCAGGGGAGCGGGAACGCGGTCACGGTGTATGTCACGAAGGGCGAGCAGTACACGCTTCCCGAATGCAGCTTCACCGCCCCCAACGGCCGGTCCTTCTCCGGCTGGAAGGGCAGCGTCAACGGCGGGGAGGAGGCGGCCTATCCCGCGGGCAGCAGCTTCACGCTGACCCAGGATCTGACGCTTACCGCCCAATGGAGCAACCCCTATCAGCTCTGGGTCAGCGGCATTCCGGTGACCAGCGAGAACCAGAGCGACGTGCTGGGCGGCGGGACCGTTGTGTACGATCCCGAGACCTGCACGTTGACCCTGAACGGACCTGTGTTTACCGATACCCACGAAGGAGCCTTGATCTATGCCGACGATCTGGATCTGACCGTCGCCGGCAGCGGCGCGGTCAGCATGGACGAGCCCTTTGACACGGGCGTGCGTGTCCTCTCCGGATCTCTGACGATCGACGGCGATATCTCTGTCGCCGGGGCGGGGACAAACGGCCTGGACGCCGACGAGGATGTGATCTTCCAGAGCGGTCTGATCGCGGCCCAGGGCGGCAGCTACGGCGTCCGCGCCGGGCGGAGCATCTATGTGCGCAAGGACATCGACCGCGTCACGGCGGACGGCTATCGTGCGCTCTCCTATGAATCTATCGACGTGGATCCGGGCGTCACGGTGGTCGAGCACACCAGCGCCAACCGGCTCCCGCCGGAGGACGAGTGGGATCTGGAAAACGCCAACCACGTGGTCTTCGACCAGGGCGTGGTGGTGAGCTTCGTGCTCAACGGCGGCGAGATGGAAGGCGAGACCGGAACGGTCCGGCACAACATCGCCGAGGGCATGACCGTGGCCAAGCCCGACCCCGACCCGACGCGGGAGGGCTATACCTTCGGCGGTTGGTTCACCGACGAGGGCCTGACCCTGGAATTTGACTTTGAGACGGAGCTGGACGAGGACATCAGCCTCTACGCCAAATGGAGCAAGGCCTATCCTGTGGAGATCCTGTGGGAGAAGGGCGACGAGCTGGAGCAGGAGCCGGAGAGCGTCCGGGTGGTGCTGCAGCGGGGCCGCAACGGCGAGTGGACCACGGTGGCGGAGCTGACCATCACCGCGGAGGATGAGTGGAAGGGCTCTATTGAATACGTTCCCGGCCCGGACGCCCGGGACGACGACGAAATCCGTATCCGCGAGATCGATGAATCGACCGGTTTGCCTGTCAACGATCCCAACGACGATCTCTATGCCAGCGACAAGCCCACGGCCATCTTTACGGTGGGCGGCGAGCAGAAGGGCTATCTGGTCTCCTATAAGCAGATCGAGGAAGCGAACTATATTATCAACAGCAGCACCAAGCAGTACTCCGTGGAGCTGAGCTGGGACATCGACCTGGGCGACCAGGACCGGCCGGACGAGATCGAGGTCGTCCTGCAGAAGCAGGAGGGCAAGTTCTCCTGGAAGTCGGTGCAGGTCATCACCCTGGACCCCACCAACGGCTGGAGCGGAGAATTCGACACCGTGCCCCTGGGCTACGTGAACGATACTGAGACCTTTGTGTTCTATGAGTACCGGGTCCGGGAGCTGAGGCCCAAGACGGAGGAGGAGCAGGACGAGGAGTACGGAACCGAGGAAGAGCGTCTGGAGGCGGCGGATGAGCGGGTCGTCCACAATACCTTTGACCTGGACAAGCCCTTCATAACCAATCTGCTCATGACGGCCGACCCGGAAAACCTCTGGACCTTCGACTATACGGTCAAATGGCTGACCGCGCAGGCCACCAAGATCACGATCCCGCCCCCCACCTTCACGGCGGAGATCGACACCTATACGGATACCTTCGGCAAGGAGATCGAAGAGCACGAGAGCAAGTATTTCGTCGCCTATGACCACAACAGCACGTCCCACCACATGAAGATCACCAACACGGCAGTGCTGGACATTGATATCCGCAAGATCTGGATCGGCTTCGAGGACGACGAGCTGCCCGAGTCCGTCTACCTGATGCTGATGAGCAAGGTGGACGACGACTATGCCGAGCAGATCGGCGTGGATGAAGTCAATATCTATACCCCGGTCGCCACGGTGGTTTACGGTTCGCAGGTGAACCTCCTGAGCATTCCGGGGCTGGAGGACGAGGTCAAGGGCGGCCTGAAGACCCTGCTGGGGGACGGCTTTGTGAGCACCGCCGCGATGACGGTCATTTCGCAGGTGGTTTCCAAGTATACCAATACCGGTCTAGCCATTGTTTCCGTCAAGGGCGACGGCAACAATCCCCTGACCAACTGGCGCGCCACCTTCGGCGTGAAGAAATACGGCTCCTACGGCGTGCCCATGGAGTTTGCCGGGGCGGAGCTGGTCACCGGCGTCATGGAGATGGCCATCGACGCCATCATCAAGACCCTGGGCATCCCCAAGATCTCCTGCCCGGTGATGTATCATCCGATCTACGAATGCTGGAGCATCAAGGGCTACGCCGTTCCCTTCCTCCACGACTATGCCTACACCTGCAACGTCATCAATGTGAAGTTCGACGGCGACGAAAGCGAGATCAAGCAGATCAGCGGCGTCAAGACCTGGGTGGGAGACACGGAGGACGACCGGCCGGAGCAGGTCCTAATCCACGTCTACGCCAAGGGTGAGGACGGAAGCCGGACCGAGATCACCGGCTCGCCCGTCACCGTCACGGCCGCGGACGGCTGGACCTGGAGCCTGCAGATCCCGCTGAACGACATCGCGGTGGTCACGGAGGACGGGGAGAACAGCTCGGTCACCTACAAGGAGATCGAGATCAAAGAGGAAGTCCCCGAGGGCTATCAGGCCAGCTACAACGGCTACAACGTGACCAACACCCTGATCCCCGAAGAGGAGAGGGTCGAGGTTGCCGGCTCCAAGACCTGGGACGACCTGAACGACGCGGACGGCCTGCGGCCGGACCACATCACCATCCATCTGCTGGCGGACGGGGAGGAGATCGCCTCCCGCACCGTGACCGCATCCGACGGCTGGGCATGGCGCTTTGGAGGCCTGCCGAAGAACAGGACCGATGGCGGGCAGATCGTCTACAGCATCACGGAGGATCCGGTGGAGGGCTACGTCAGCCGGATCGAGGGCTACAATGTGACCAACACCATCGCCGCCCGGGTCTACGGCTACAACGTGAACCTGAAGGGGCGCATCGGGCTGAACGTGTATCTCTTCATCCCGCAGCGGGCCCGGCAGGACAGCGGCCTGTACGTGACCCTGAACAACAAGAGCTTCCCGGTGTCCGGAGCGGAGACTCGCCAAATGGACGGCCTGACCCTGTATAAGTTCAGCGTGGACAAGGCCGCCAAGGAGATGAACGATTCGGTGACCGTGCGGCTCTACGGGAGCGACGGCCCGGAGGCGCTATTCTGGCGGGACGAGGACGTGACGGAGACGGGCTGGAGCTACTCGATCCAGACCTATATCGACCGCGCCCTCGAAACAAGCGACGATCCGCTGCTGCTGGCGGTGGTGAACGCCATGTCCGACTTCGGCAGCCTGGCCCAGGCATATTTCCACTACAACGAGTCCGACCGGGCCCCCGTCGTGGGGCATCCCGAGTCGGTGACCATGGAGGATCTGGCTCCCTACCGGGCCAAGCTGACCCTAGGCAAGGCTGAGGGCGTGAGCTACATCGGCAGCAGCCTGGTGCTGAAATCCGGCACCGTTATCCGGCACTACTTCAGCATCGACGAGGGCAGTGTCGACGACTACACCTTCAAGATCGGCTCGAAGACGGTGACGCCTGTGGAGACGGACGACGGCTGGATGATCGAGATCCCGGACGTGTACGCCCGGTATCTGGACAACATGTACACCGTGACGGTCACCGGCTCCGAGGGCCGGGTGCTGACCCTGAAATACAGCGCCCTGAGCTACGCGTACAAGGTCGTGGCGAACGAGGAGGACGCCGACCTGGTCGCGCTGGTGAAGGCCATGTACCTCTATAACCGCGCTGCCGAGACATACTTTTCTTCCGTGGGGTGAGTTGAAATGCAATACACAAAACCCGAGCTGGAGCTGATCCGCTTTGAGAACCGTGATATTCTGACGGAGAGCAACGAGCTGCCCTTCGTCCCGGCCTCTGAGGAAGAGGAGCCCGGCGACTTTTGAGTCGGACTCCCGGAAACAGAGATCACAAGGCAGATAAACGCAAATACGAAAAAGCCTCTGGACCATGGAACGATTCAGAGGCTTTTTTGCGGCTGCTCAATATGGCCGGCACAATATGATTGTCGATCAATCCATGAACCAGTGTTGATGAGCCCTTGCAACAGCGGGTCTTCTAACACCTTTCTAACAATTATTCTTTCTCCGGAAAAATCGCCAAGCTTTTGGCGCTATTGGATTTTATGGCATGATGGCCATAAAACCCTTGATTTTACTTGGAAAAACGTGGTTTCCCAAAGTACGGAATTGCAACCGGAATGACGCCTTGTGACCCCCTTTCAATAAATGGCATTCAAGAGGTCAGCGGTTCGATCCCGCTTATCTCCACCAAAAGAAACAGTCACCTGAAAAGGTGGCTGTTTTCTTTTGTTTGTGGGCATGTCGGTGCAACCGCTGACCTCTTGGATTTTGATCATCGAAGGCGCGCTGCGGCGTCCCGTGTCGGGGCGGCGAAAAAAATACCCTCCGGGCGCTCCGCGAAAGAAGCGCTCGGAGGGTATTGTTTTTTTTGTTCGAAGCGGCGATCTCCGCGCTCAGCGCGCGTCGTCCTTCTTGGCCGGGGGCGCGTCCTTTCCGACCAACAGGTCGGTGCGCTTCACCAGCAGGGCGGCCACCAGGCCGATGATCACGCCCGTCACCGTGCCGCTGACGATCAGCACCGGCAGATAATAGACCACATTGGGGCCCATCAGCACGCAGGCCATCAGGATCTGGCCCACATTGTGCAGCACGCCGCCCACCACGCTCACCGTTACGCAGCGCAGGCCCGGAGCCAGCCGCCGCAGCAGGATCATGCCCGTGAGACTCAGCGCCGCGCCGGCGGCGGAGTACATGAGGCTGGCCACATGGCCGAAGAGCAGGGAGACCAGGAGGACCCGCAGCAGGGAGATCCCCGCCGCCTCCTTCCAGCCCAGCCTGTAGAGGCAGAAGACCACCACCAGGTTCGCCAGGCCCATCTTCACCCCCGGGATCCCCAGGGAGGGGAGCTGGGCCTCCACATAGGACAGGATCATCGCCAGGGCGATGCACATGGCCATCTGAGTGATCCGTTTGACTTTCATGCGCGCCTCCTCAGCCCACCACCAGATCCACGCCGTCAGACTCGCCGCCCTCCACGGTGACGGTCAGACGGTTGGGCAGGCAGGTGATGATCTGGCCGCTGTAGTGGATCCTGCCCTGCTTGACGCAGAGCTTGTCCGGGCAGTCCGCCTCCGAGAGCCAGGCCTGCCCGTCCTGAATCACCAGGATGTTGCTGCCGCCGTTGAGGGGGAAGCTGCCGTCCACGTTCAGAGGGTGACGCTCCGTCACCACGCCGTTGACCCGGACCACGGCCACGCCCCCCTCGGGGCGGTTCACGTTCAGCAGCAGGTACAGGATCCCCGCCAGCAGCAGGAGACCCAGGATCACGGACAGGTCCGCCGTGAGCGTTTTGCCGCTTTTCGGCCTGCTCATCAGATGGGGAAGGCCGTCAGCGCCATGGCCAGGAGCCCGGCAGCCAGCAGCTGGATGGGCAGACCCCGGAAGGCCTTGGGCATATGCTCCGGCTCAAGCCGGCGCTGGATGCCCTCCAGCAGGAAGAGGGCGCCCAGGAAGCCCAGACCGTAGCCCAGAGCCCAGAGCAGCGCGGGCAGCAGCCCGTCCGTCTCCAGACGGGTCAGATTCAGCAGGGCGATGGCGGCGGCGGCCAGGGCGATGACCGGCAGCCAGACGCCCAGAGGCTTGCGGCAGACGAAGGACAGCAGCCAAGTCAGCGCCAGGGCCAGCACCACGCCGGCCAGCACCGTGAGATACGCGGGGATGAAGCGCAGCAGCGCCAGCAGCAGGCTGTCCAGCAGCGTCACGACGGCGACGGCCAGACCCAGAGCCAGCAGCTTGCGGCTGGGCTTGTCCTGGCCCAGCAGGGGAGAGCGGCCCAGGAAGCCCTTCAGGGCATAGAGGTCCACCAGGGCCAGGCCCAGGATCAGCAGAATCATGTCTTTCATGCTCAGGCCTCCTTTTCCGCTTCCGGCAGCGCGTCCGCCGGGGCCAGGTCCGCGGCCTTCTCCTGTCCGGGGAAGAGCTTATTGACCACAGCCAGCAGGATGGCGAACAGGAAAAAGCCGCCGGAAGTCTTGCTCAGCAGGGGGATGGTGCAGGTTTTCAGCAGGGCAACGGGGGCGCCGGCGATGCTGGCGGAGCCGAAGAGCTCCCGCAGAGCGCCGAGCACCAGCAGAAAAGCCAGGAAGCACAGCCCGCTCCAGAGAGCGTGGGCAAGAGCGGCGCCCGTCTTCTCCTCCCGGCCGAAGACCAGCAGCTCCGCCGCCAGGATCGCGGCGTAGTAGCCCAGCATGTCAACGGCGCGGGGCAGGAAGGCCCGCAGCAGCAGCTGCGCCATGGCGGCGAAGGCCGCCACGGTGATGAGCGCCGCGGCGAAGCGGGCCGCGGGAGAGAGCTGCCCGCGCAGCAGGCTCAGCACCAAGGTGGAGCAGAGCAGCACGCACAGCGCCGCAAGGCCCATGCCCAGGGCGTCCAGCAGCGTGGCGCTGGAGGCCAGGGCGGGGATCACACCCAGAAACAGCAGGGTCACGGGATGGCAGATCAGTTTCTTATTCATATGCTCACCCTCTGCTTTCCGTCAGAAGCCAAAAGGCCTCAAACACGTCTTTTGCCGCGGTGTCCGCCGCGTCGGAGCTGATGGTCGCGCCGGCGATCTGGGCGGGCTCGCCGTCATAGCTGTCGGCGGTCAGACCCAGGAAGCCGTCCTGATAGGCGGCCTTGTCCAGCTGCGGGAGGTTGGGGAAGTAGTCCTCTTCGATGAAGATGGCCTTCACCCGCATGGCGCTGATGGCGCCGGCCTCGTCCAGCACATAGTAGAAGTCCATGGGCTCGTTGCCGTAGCCGTAGGGACGGGCGTGGAAGGCGAAGAGCGTGCCCTCCCCGGTCTCCACGGTCCAGGCGCCCACGACGCAGTTGGTCAGTCCCGGGATGTCCGCGGGCTGGGCCTCGGCGCCCTCGGGCAGCAGCTTGGAGAGCGGGCCGGGCAGCTCGGTGTTCCGCTCGCCGATGGCGGCGGTGCTGAGCGCCGCGACCTCCGCGATCAGCGCGGGATCCGCGGAAGCGGTCACCTCTTCGCTCTCGGCGTTGAAGACGGAGACGCCGCCCACCTGGCTGTACACGGCCAGCAGCTTTTCGCCGTTCTGCTCCACGTACCAGAAGCAGCCGCTGCCGTTTTCGGCCGCGAAGCCGGAGCTTGCGCTGCCGGAGCCCTGCAGCTCCCTGCCCTGGAGGACGCGGGAGGCGTTGGCCGCGCCGGAGAAGGCGATGGGCGCCAGCTCCTTGAGGAGCTGCTCGTCGCTCTTCTGAGCCTCGGCGATGAGGCCGTTTTCGATCAGGGTGTTGAAGCCGTCGGTCACCGCGTCGCGGATGGCCTTGGAGGACAGGGTGGCGCCGCCCACCAGCTCCACGGCGGCCAGCGTGGAATCCTGGCCCACGAAGCTGGGCAGGAAGTCCGCCTGATCCAGGTCGCCCATCTTGGTCTCGGCGCCGGGGTCGTCCACCGTGAGAGACACGATGCGGCCCTCGTAGTCCACCACCAGGGTCACCCCCATGGAGGACTGCCAGCCGGGGGCGGTGGTGAGCTTCAGGGTGTAGGTCTGCTCGGCGTCGTTGCGGTACACGCTCTGTACCGAATCGGCGCTGACGGAGATCTCGGCGCTCTCCGGGGCGCTGCGGTCAAAGAGGGGGGTCCCCTTCCGGGCCTGGACGATGGGGTCGGTCAGGGCGTTGACGCCGAAAAGCGCCACCGCCAGCACTGCCGTCAGCAGCACCAGGCACAGGATGGATTTCCATGCGTTATTCTTCATATCAGACACCTCCCAGCGGCTTTCTGCGGGTCCATCTCTCCAGCCAGGGAACCATCAGGTTCATGCACAGGATGGAGTAGGACACGCCCTCGGGCAGGGTGAAGAACCAGCGGATGACGAAGGTGATCAGGCCGCAGCCCAGGGCGAAGAGCATCCGGGCGCGGGCGGTGATGGGAGTGGTGCTGTAGTCGGTGGCCATGAACACGGCACCCAGCACCAGACCGCCGGCCAGCAGCTCGTACACGGCGACGGTGAAGCCGCCGAAGACCAGGCTGAGGACGAAGACGGTGCCCATGAAGATCACCGGCGTCTGCCAGGAGATGACCTTGCGGATCAGCAGGTAGGCAAAGCCGATCAGCAGGGCCAGGATGCAGGTCTCGCCGATGGCGCCGCCGCGCTGGCCCAGGAACATCTGCAGCAGGCTCGGCAGCTCCCCGGTATTGCCCTCGGCCAGGAGAGCCAGGGGAGTGGCGCCGGAGAAGGCGTCCACGCCGCGGGGGGCGGGGAAGCCGGCGGTGAGAGAGCCGAAGCTCAGCAGCAGGAAGACGCGGGCGGCGATGGCGGGGTTGGCGATGTTGTGGCCGATGCCGCCGAAGGCGCATTTCACCAGCACGATGGCGAAGACGCTGCCCAGGGCCGCCTGCCAGAGGGGGACGGCCGTGCTCAGGTTCAGGGCCAGGAGAAGGCCCGTGACCACGGCGCTCAGGTCGCCCACAGACTGCTTCCGCTTGGCGATCAGATTGAACAGGTACTCGGAGATCACCGCGGCGGCCACGCAGGTCACGATGAGCCACAGGGCGGGAAGCCCGAAGAGGACCACGCCGGCAATGGCGGCGGGCAGCAGGGCGATGATCACGTCCAGCATGATGCGTCTGCTGCTGGCGTGGCTGTGGATATGGGGACCGGAAGACATGATGGGTTTTTCCATGGCTCAGCGTCCTCCTTCCTTATGCGCTTTTTCCCAGTTGCGGATCCAGCCGATGGCGGCGGTGTTGGTCTCCGCCAGGGGGCGGTGGGCCGGGCAGACGTAGCTGCAGCAGCCGCACTCCATGCAGACCTTGACCTGCTCCCGCTGCAGAATGGCGGCGCGGAGCTCCTCCTCTCCCTCGGGCAGCTCCATGGCCCGGGAGAAGGCGGTGGGATTCAGACCCAGGGGGCAGACCGACACGCAGCGCCCGCAGTGGATGCAGGGGGAGGCGGCGGTCTTTTCCGTGTCCTTCCGGTTCATAATCACCACGGCGTTGGTGGCCTTCAGGATCACGTTGTCCAGGGATTCCTGGGTCTTGCCCATCATGGCGCCGCCGAAGAGGATCTTGCCGGGCTCTTCCTTCAGACCGCCGCAGGCCTCCACCAGCTCCCGCACCGTGACGCCGATGGGGGCGATCAGGTTCTTGGGCTCCTTCACGGCAGAGCCCTCTACGGTGAGGATGCGCTCCACCATGGGCATGCCGGTGACGAAATACTCCGCCATCTTCACCAGGGAGTAGACGTTGATGATGACCACGCCCAGGCTCGCCATACGCTGGCCCTTCTCCACCACCTTGCCGGTGGCGTTGTACAGCAGCACCTGCTTGGCGCCCTGGGGATAGACGCTGCTCAGCGGCAGGATCTTCACCGCGGGGTCGTCCTTGAAGCGCTCGGTCAGAGCTTCAATGGCGTCGGGCTTATTCTTCTCGATGCCGATGATATACTCCTCGCTGCCCATGAACTGCTTCATGAGCTCGATGCCCTTCTGGATCAGATCGCCGTGCTCCAGCATGACCCGGTGGTCGCAGGTGATATAGGGCTCGCACTCGGCGCCGTTAATGAGCACGGTGCTGATGTGGCTCTTCTGCGCGGCGGAGAGCTTGGCCCACACGGGGTACGCCGCGCCGCCCAGACCCACCGCGCCGCTGTCCCGGATGCACGCCAAGAATTCGTCCAGATTGGTGGGATGGGGGATCTTCAGGTCGGGGCATTTTTCCATCTTGCCGTCGCTCTCGATGCGGATGGCGATGGCCTTCCGCCCGCCGGCCACATAGGGCTCGATGGCTTTCACCGTGCCGGAGACGGAAGCGTGGATGTTGGAGCTGCCGCGATCCTTCTCCTTGGCGATGAGCTGGCCCACCGTCACATGCTGGCCTACCTCCACCACCGGCTCCGCGTTGACGGCGGAGTGGGAGTTCATGGGAGAAACCGGCAGCAGGACTTCCTTGGGCTGGGGGATACGCACGGGGGCCAGGCCCGCCGTGCCCTTCAAATGGGGTAGCTTCAGGCTCGAGATACTTTTCTTAAACATTGAATTCTCCCGCCTCCTCAGGATGATATTCCATTGCGAAAAGCATTTCGCAACGGACTAAGATTCAGGTTCTTCTTCGATCAAATCGGCAAAGCCGGGGGTGCTGCGCTCACTTCCGTCGGGGAAGATCCACAGCGCCTCCACGCCGCCGAGAGATTCCACAAGGCTTGCGCCCTCTTCCCAGGG
Organism: Oscillospiraceae bacterium; assembly: GCA_017428565.1. GTDB lineage: Bacteria > Bacillota > Clostridia > Oscillospirales > Oscillospiraceae > Limivicinus. Next base: position 13,455 of record JAFRQP010000033.1, on the reverse strand, counting down.
CATGCAGAACAGCGCCGTCGAAAGGGTGTCCGCCAGGGCGCTGTCCCGGGTGATCACGGTCAGGGACAGGTAGTAGTCCGCCGGGAACAGGGTGTCCCGGTCGATGATGTGGTGGTAGCGCACGCCGTCCACCGTAAAATAGCGCTCATACACGCCGGAGGTCACACAGGAGCAATCCCGGATGCGGATGCGGCAGGAGTAGCTCTCCGCCGCCTGGTCCGGATTGCGGATGGCGGTGGCCCAGCCGGACTTGTCCGGCCGGTCGCCGATGCAGCGGATGTTGCCGCCGATGTTCAGCACATAGCCCTCCGCCCCTACGGACTCCAGATATTCCGCCGCCCGCTCGGTGGCGTAGCCCTTGCCCAGGGCCCCCACGTCGATGGAGGCGTCCGGGTCCGCGATGCGGACGGTGCCCTTCTCCTCGTCGATCTCCAGCAGCGCGATGTCCGTGTGCCGCGCGGCCTCCCGCAGGGCACTCTCGTCCGGGATGGAGGCATTCTCCGGGTCTTCGCCGGCAGCCTCCCGGCACTCGTGCCACAGGCGCAGCACCGCCCCCAGCATCACGTTCATCTCGCCGTTTGTGAGCTCGTACATCTCCTTGGCGTAGAGCAGGAAGGCGATCAGCTCCGGATCCGCCTCCAGCGGCTCGCCCCCGGCGTTTTTGTTCAGGGTGCAGAGGTTCACGATGCCGCTGTACTCATGGTAAATGTCAAAGAGCTGGTGGTATTTCAGCAGGATAGACGAAACTTCGGCAGAACGATCCTCAAACCGTTCTGCCGAATCTCCCGTGTAGTCATAGACATAGGAGACCGTGTCGAAATAGGTGTAATACACCATTCCCTTCGGCTCTGCCGGCTGAGGCGCCTTCTCCGCGGCGGAGCAGGCGGCAAGCGGCAGCAGCGCAAGCAGCAGGAACAGCGCGCTGATCCGTTTCATGGGCCGCAAAGCGTTCATCTCCTATGAATGATGAATTGCGCCGGGAAAGCGCAGCTCTCCCGGCGCTTGCATGTTGTTTCTTACTTGGCGTTGTCGCAAGCCTTGGCGACGACGTCGATCATGCCCTGCACACTGATGGAGCAGGAGGCATACAGGGTCTCGTCCGCGAAGACGGTATGCCCGCCGTCTTCCTTGGTCTCGGTGGCGCGCAGATCAGCGGCGGTCTTGCCCACGCAGTAGTCGGTGAAGTTCTTGGCCTGCTGGTACCACTCCAGAGTGGCGTCGGAGTAGGCGACCATGTTGTAGCCTTCCTTCAGCTCGCGCTTGGTGCCCTTGAAGGTCTTGTCACCGATCTCGCCGGCGGCGTCAATCTTGATCTGGGGCTGGGTGGCGTCGGTCAGAGCGGCCAGGATCTTGCCGTCCTTGTCCAGCACCACGGCGCCGAACTCGCTGTACATCTTCACAACGCCTTCCTCCTCGGCGGTGGCGGCGGTGGACTCAGCGGCGGTGGAGTTGATGGCCAGGCCAAGGGTGAAGGTGCCGTCGGAGGTGAAGGTGGCAGCCTGATCGTCGTTGCAGGCCTTCACGACAGCGTCCTGGAAGTCGCCGATGGAGATGGAGCAGGAGGCGTACAGAGTCTCGTCGGTAGTGACGGTGTGGCCCTCTTCGTTCACGACGGTCTCCATGTTGGCGATCTCGTCAGCGGTCTTGCCGATGCAGTACTGCTCGAAAGCAGCGGCCTGCTCGTACCACTCGTGGGTGGCGTCGGAGTACTTGACCATGTTGTAGTCGTCGCCCAGCTCAACCTTGGTCAGGAAGGTCTTGCCGGTGTCGACCTGGCCGTCGGTGACGTCCATCTTGTTCTGGGCCACGTCGATGCGGCAGGCGACGATCTTGCCGTCCTTGTCCAGAACGACGACGGCACAGGTGGCGTCCACCTGGGCGTTGCCGGCCTTGGAGCTGTTCATGTTCAGGCTCACGCCCATGCCCAGCTTGTACTCAGCGGTCTTTGCTCCGCCGCAGGCGGCCAGAGACAGCACCATGCAGACGAGCAGCAGGATTGCAAAAATCTTTTTCATTTTGTATTCTCCCGTTTTGTTATTCTCTACGGGGCGGGTCCTCTCCCGATCCCCGCAGGTGTGTTCACTCTATCACGTTTTTTCGATTTCGTCAAGAAATAAACAAAGCATTTGCCCTTTTCCGGCTTTTTCCCGAAAGAGGCCGGAAAAAGCGGGGAAAACCGGGGCTTTTTTGTGCGCTTTTCCCCGCGAAAGCCTCAGCTCTCCCAGCGGCTGTGGTCCCGGCCGATCTCCTCTCCCATGGAGGCGATGTAGGAGCCCAGAAAGCCGCCGCTCTCCGTCAGCTGCGCGAGCAGCCGCCCCTCCGGGTCCAGGGCCGGGATGCCGGTCAGATCGCCGGAGAAATAGGCCAGGTTCAGCGCGCAGGCGAAGTCCGTGAGCTCCTGCAGCTCCGCCCCGGAGAGACCGGCCGCCCGGAGCTGCTCCTCCGCCTGGCTGCGGAAGCGCCGGTTCATGGACGCGGCGGCGTAGGTCTCAAAGTCCAGCAGCTCCTCCTCCGTCCGCCCTTGGGCCGCGGCCCAGGCGGAGACCGGGGTGCGCCGGGTCTCATAGCGGATCCGCCCCTCCTCCGCCTCCACCAGGGCGTACTGACAGGCGCCCATGGTCAGGGAGGAGGTGGCGATCTCGGTGACGCCGCCCCGGGTCAGCCGGTGCTGGATGTGCATGTGCCCGCTGAGGAAGAGGGGCACGCCGTAGTCCTCCAGCAGGGTATAGAGCCGCTCGGCTTTGTTGAGCACATAGCCCATGTCGAACAGAGAGTGTCGGAACAGGTTCTGGTGGCAGCAGACCAGCACCGCCTCCCCGGCGTCCCGGGCCTGGCGAAGCTGCTCCTCCACCCAGGTCAGGGTCGCGTCGGAGAAGCCGCAGAAGTCGTGGAGGGTGTTGGCGTCCAGCATCAGCACCCGGGTGCTGTCGTTGAGCCGGGCGACGTAGCTGAGAGAATCCGGATCCGCGGTCAGGGCCTCGTCGAAGCCGAAGGGGGCGTAAATCTCCCGGAACTCCTCGGCGGAAATGTTGGGCACCGGCTCCGCGCTGTCCCCGAAGTAAGAATAGGTCTGGCTGCGGTACAGGTCGTGGTTCCCCGGCAGCACCAGCACCGGGATCCCCGCCGCCTCCACCGCCGACAGCTTCTCCGCCAGGGCCAGGTGGCTCTCCCGCTCGCCGTTGAAGCTCAGATCCCCGGTGAGGATCAGCGCCTCCGGCCGCAGCTCCAGCACCTGCTCCAGAAAAGCCTCGGTGATCTCGTCGCAGTATTCGGTGGCCTTGCCGTCGCTGTTTTCCATCATGCGCCGGAACACCGGCCCGTGGTCGGTGAGGGAGGGGGCCAGGTAATGCAGATCCGTGGCCAGCACCACCCGATAACTGGCCTTGGGCGCGCGCCGCCCGCAGGCGCCCAGCAGCGCCGCCAGCATCAGACAAGCCAGCGCCATGGCCAGCCGCCGTCGGGTTTTCTCTCTCATCTCTCGTCTGCCTCCTTCGCCGCGCTGACGTCATATTATTCTACCTATTATATCTCCCGCGCGCGAAGGCTTCAAGTGATATTCTGCAAGGACAGAGAAGGAAAGAAGAAATGAAGAAAAGAAGGAATGAAGAAAAGAAGGATCCTTCTCGTCGCCGACGCGATTTCCTCTTGACAAACGGGGCGGGCGGGTGTATGCTCCAAGCATGAACACATGAACAACTGTTCATATGAACGCGGAAAGGAGAAGCCCCATGAAGAAGAGCTATAAGATCGAGGTGGACTGCGCCAACTGCGCCAACAAGATGGAGGACGCCGCCAAAAAGACCCCCGGCGTGAAGGACGCGGTGGTCAATTTCATGGCACTGAAGATGCATGTGGACTTTGAAGACGGCGCCGATCCCAAGGCCGTCATGAAGGAGGTCCTCAAGGCCTGCAGAAAGGTCGAGGACGACTGCGAGATCTACTTTTGATCGGGAGAGCGAAGAGGCTGACGCAGCCGGCACTGTCATTCTGAGCGAAGCGAAGAATCTCTTTGAGATCCCTCGTCGCTTCGCTTCTCGGGCTGACAGGGCGGCGGATACTTGAGACAGCCCTTTTCAAGGACGTGATCGTATGACGAAAAAGCAAAAAAAGATGCTTGCCCGCATCTTGAGCGCGGCGGCGCTGATGATCGCGCTGCACTTCGCGGTGCGCGCCTTCGGCGAGCGGGTGGGGGAGCCGGTGTGGTTCCTGCTGTATCTGATCCCCTATCTGACGGTGGGCTATGACGTGCTGCTGAAGGCGGGGAAGGGCATCAAAAACCGGCAGGTCTTTGACGAAAACTTCCTCATGGGCGTCGCCACCCTCGGCGCCGTGGCCATCGCCCTCATCAAGCGGAGCGGGGACTACACCGAGGCCGTGGCCGTCATGCTCTTCTACCAGGTGGGCGAGCTGTTCCAGAGCTACGCCGTGGGCAAAAGCCGCCGGAACATCAGCGCCCTCATGGACATCCGCCCGGACTACGCCAACATCGAGCGGGACGGGGAGCTGGAGCGGGTGGACCCGGACGAGGTGGAGATCGGCAGCGTGATCGCGGTGAAGCCCGGCGAGAAGATCCCCATCGACGGGGTGGTGCTGGAGGGCCGGAGCAGCCTGGACACCAGCGCCCTCACCGGCGAGAGCGTACCCCGGGAGGTCCTTCCCGGAGACGAGGTCATCAGCGGCTGCATCAACCAGAGCGGCCTTCTGCGCCTGCGCACCACCAGGGAGTTCGGCGAATCCACGGTCTCCAGGATCCTGGACATGGTGGAGAACGCCAGCTCCAAAAAGTCCCGGTCCGAGGCCTTTATCTCCCGCTTTGCCCGGATCTACACCCCGGCGGTCTGCCTCTGCGCCCTGGCGCTGGCCCTGCTGCCGCCGCTGTTTTTCCTGCTGCGGGGCCAGGCCCCCGGCTGGAGCGACTGGGTCTATCGGGCCCTGACCTTCCTGGTGATCTCCTGCCCCTGCGCCCTGGTGATCTCCATCCCGCTGAGCTTCTTCGCCGGCATCGGCGGGGCCAGCCGGGAGGGCGTGCTGGTGAAGGGCTCCAACTATCTGGAGGCCCTGTCCAAGACCCGCACCGTGGCCTTCGACAAGACCGGCACCATGACCCTGGGGGTCTTTGAAGTCAGCGGCATCCACCACAGCAGCATGGATAACGATCAGCTCCTGGAGCTGACCGCCCACGCGGAGTGCTTCTCCACCCACCCCATTGCCCGCAGCATCCGGAAGGCCTGGCTGGAGGGCGTCCGCTTCCTGGACGACGGCGAGCCCGCCGGGGAGCCGGAGCGCCCGGGCCGCAGCCTGGACGAGGCGCGGGTCTCGGAGGTGCGGGAGATCGGCGGCAACGGCATCCTGGCCCGGGTGGACGGGCAGGAGCTGGCCGTGGGCAACGCAAAGCTCATGGAGAGCCTGGGCGTCCGTCCCATCGACTGCCGCCATGCGGGCACCGTGGTGCATGTGGCGGTGGACGGGGCCTACGCCGGCCATCTGCTGATCTCCGACGTGGTGAAGCCCACGGCGAAGGAGGCCCTCCGGGCCCTGCGCGCCGCGGGGGTCACCAAGACCGTCATGCTCACCGGCGACGGGGAGAAGGCGGCCCGGGCCGTGGGAGAGGAGCTAGGCATCGACGAGGTACGCGCGGAGCTCCTGCCCGGGGACAAGGTGGCCGCGGTGGAGGAGCTGCTGGACAAAAAGCCGGAGCGCTCCGTGCTGGCCTTCGTGGGCGACGGCATCAACGACGCGCCGGTGCTGACCCGGGCGGATCTGGGCATCGCCATGGGTGCCCTGGGCTCCGACGCCGCCATCGAGGCCGCCGACGTGGTGCTGATGGACGACGATCCGAAGAAGATCGCCCTGGCCGTGCGCATCGCCCAAAAGTGCATGCGCATCGTGTATGAGAACATCTGGTTCGCCATTGGGGTGAAGCTCGTCTGCCTCGCCCTGGGGGCGGCGGGCCTGGCCAACATGTGGCTGGCCATCTTTGCGGATGTGGGCGTGATGGTGCTGGCGGTGCTGAACGCCATCCGGGCCCTCTTCACCAAAGGGCTGCGCCGGGAATAAAATTCGGCAAAACCGCAAATTTCATCCCCCCGGGGGGCTTCCCCCGGGGGGATTTCTGTGCTATGCTCCTCTCAGATCAGATGCCATGGCCGCCCGGATTTCCCTCAATCCCGCGTCTTGCCACCTCTCAGACGCAGGCGGCCGCCCTCTCTCTTTACGATCACAGCCCTCCGAGCCGGTCCCTCGGAGGGCTGTGATCCGTTTCGGGGCGTGCGAAGGGCCGCGCCGATCCCCAAAAACGGAAACCAAATGCCGCAGAATATCCCCCCGGGGGGCTTGTGAAAGCCCGCCGGGGGGATTACAATTTCGGCTATGAGAACGCAAAACGATTTAGGGAAAAACAGAAGAAAGAACCGGGCGGCCATCGCTCTGCTGGCCCTGGCCGTGCTGGCGCTGGCCTTTGTGTGCCTCTTCGTGGGCTCGTCCCAGATGAGCGTGGCGGACTGCTTTGCCGCCCTGGCCAAAAAGGGCAGCGCCGCCCAGGTGCGCATCATCTGGAACATCCGCATCCCCCGGGTGCTGGCGGCGCTTATCGCCGGGGCGGGCCTCTCCGTGGCCGGCCTCGTGATGCAGACCGACCTGAACAACCCCATGGCCTCGCCCTCCACCCTGGGCGTGTCCAACGCGGCGGTCTTCGGGGCCAACCTCTCCATCATCGCCTTCGCGGGGGGCTTTCTGGACACGGGCAACCACCTGGCCAACTACAGCGTGGGGGCCAATCCCTATGCCACCTCGCTGATGGCCTTCCTCTTCTCCACCGCCTCCATCCTGCTGATCCTGGGGCTCTGCCGCCTGCGGGCCTTCCAGCCCGGGGTGGTGGTGCTGGCGGGCATCGCCGTCGGCGCGGTCTGGACCGCGGCCACAACCGTGCTGCAGTTTTACGCCACGGACGTGGGTCTCTCCGCCGCCGTGGTCTGGAGCTTCGGCGACCTGGGCCGCGCCACTTACCGGACGGATCTCATCATGGCCGTCACGGTGCTGACGGGGATCGGCTTCTTCTCGCTGATGAGCTGGCGGCTCAACGCCCTTCTGAGCGGGGACGCCGCCGCCAAGAGCCTGGGCGTGCACGTGGATCTGCTGCGCTTCTGGACCATGCTCTTCGCCTCGGTGATCACGGCGGTCTGCGTGTCCTTCCTGGGCGTCATCGGCTTTGTGGGCATCATCTGCCCCCATGTGGTGAAGCGGCTTCTGGGCCACGACCACCGGGTGTCCATCCCGGCCTCCGCCCTCTCCGGCAGCCTTCTCCTGCTGCTGGCGGATACCCTGGCCCGCAGCGTGGGCAAGGGCTCGGCCCTGCCCGTGGGCGCCATCACCTCGCTGCTGGGCGCGCCCTTCTTCCTGGCCATCATCTTCGGACGGAAGGGGGAGCACGACTGATGCTTGAGATCCGAGATTTGCATTTCCGTTACGGAAAGCGGGCCCCCGCCGTGCTGGACGGCGTGGAGCTGAGCCTGCGGGACGGGGAGATCGGCGTGGTGCTGGGCAAAAACGGCTCCGGCAAGACCACGCTCTTCAAGAACATCCTGGGCATCCGGCGGCCGGAGAGCGGCTCTGTCCGCTTCGACGGGGAGGATCTGCTGAAGCTGAGCCGCCGGGAGCGGGCCCGCCGCATCGCCTACGTGCCCCAGAGCATCCACTTCGGCGCCCTGAGCGTCTTCGACACGGTGCTGCTGGGCCGCCTGTCCTACTTCGGACTCAGAGCCGGTCAGGAGGACGAGGAGGCCGTCTGGCAGATCCTGCGGGACATGCGCCTGGAGGACTTCGCCGCACGGAACGTGGAGCAGCTCTCCGGCGGCGAGCGGCAGAAGATCGCCATCGCCCGGGCCCTGGCCCAGGAGCCGCGGATGCTGGTCTTCGACGAGCCCACCGGTAATCTGGACATCGCAAACGAGCAGCTCATCCTCTCCGAGGCCCGCCGGGTGGCCCGGGAGAAGGGCATCGCCATCCTCACCTCTCTCCACGATTTCAACCAGGCCCTGGAGCTGGGCGACCGCTTCTTCTTCATGAAGGACGGGCGCATCCGCCGCTCGGGCGGGCCCGAGATCGTCACGGAGGAGCTGATCCGGGAGGTCTTCGACGCGGAGGTCCGCGTCCTGGAGATAGACAAGAGAAAAATCATTTTGAACGGAGGACTGAAACCATGAAAAGAAGCCTTGCCATGCTGCTGGCGCTTGTGATGCTGCTGGCTCTCTGCGCCTGCGGCGAGCCCACCCCGCCCCCTGCCGTGGATGAATCCGAGCCCGCCCCCGCGCAGACGGAGCCCGCGCCTGAAGAGACCGAGCCCGCGCCCGAAGAGACGGCGGAGCCGGAGGAGGAAGCCGCGCCCGAGGAGCCGGAGGAGATCATCGTCACCGATATGATCGGCCGGGAAGTGGCCCTGGTCCCGGGCAGCTACACCCGGGTGGTCTGCATCGGCGCAGGCGCCCTGCGCATGTACAGCTACATCGGCGATGTGAACCTGCTCTGCGGCGTGGAGGACATCGACAATGCCTCCCTGGCCGAGCGGCCCAAGATGTTTGACGCCGTGGCCCGCCCCTACGTGCTGGCCTACGGCGAGACCTTTGAGACCCTGCCCTCCTGCGGCGTGGGCGGCCCCCAGGCCCAGGCCGCCGAGGCGGAACGGATCCTGGCCTGCAACCCGGACATCGTGATCTCCGAGTATGAGGACGTGGAGAAGGAGGACGCGCTGCAGGAGCAGCTGGGCGTCCCCGTCATCACCCTGAAGGCCGGCCCCGGCGGCGTGTTTGACGAGAACTTCGCCGGCTCCATGCGCCTGCTGGGCCAGATCTTCCAGAACGAGGAGAAGGCCGAGGAGCTGATCGCCTATGTGGAGGCCCAGCGGGCCGAGATCCAGAGCCGCACCGCGGACATCCCCGAGGAGGAGAAGCCCGCCGTCTACATCTGCGGTCTGGGCAACTGGGGCACCACCAACCACCTGATGACCGCCCAGAACTACGTCTCCTTCAACGTGGACAACGTGAAGAACGTGGTCACCGGGCTGGAGGCCCCCGGCATCCAGGCCATTGAGGAGGAGCTCTTCGTGGCCCTGGGCGAGGAGATGGACATCATCATCATCGACGCCGCGGCGGTGAAGAACATCAAGCCCCTCTATGCCGAGGATCCCACCCTCTTCGACAGCTGCAAGGCCTGGCAGGACGGCCAGGTCTACCTGGAGATGGCCTACAACGCCTACTACACCAACTATGAGATCGCCCTGATCAACACCTGGTACATCGCCAAGGTGGTCTACCCGGACCGCTTTGCGGATATCGACATGACCGAGAAGACCAACGAGGTCACCCAGGCCTTCTACGGGCTGGATCTGGCGGAGGAGATCTTTGCCGCGCCCTCCAGCTTCGGCGGCTACCAGCAGATCGACACCGAGACCTTCTTTAAGTGATCCTATGATCGAGACGAAAGAGGTCATCGCCTTCTTTGACCGGCTTGCGCCGGACTGGGACAGAGAGATGGTGCGCCGCGACGAAATCATCCGCATCATCCTGGACAACGCCGGGGTGAGCGCGGGCAAGGACGTGCTGGACGTGGCCTGCGGCACCGGGGTGCTGATCCCGGACTATCTGGCCCGGGGCGCCGCCTCCGTGACGGGGATCGACATCTCGCCCAAAATGGCGGAGATCGCGAAGGGCAAATTCCCCGGGGCGCCGGTGCAGATCCTCTGCGGCGACGTGGAGGAGACCGACTTCGGCCGGCTCTTCGACTGTGTGGTGGTCTACAACGCCTTCCCCCATTTCCCGGAGCCGGAGCGGCTGATCGCCCGCCTCGCCGCGCTGCTGAAGCCCGGCGGGACCCTGACCGTGGCCCACGGCATGAGCCGGGAGAGGATCGACGCCCACCACCACGGCGCGGCCAGCCACGTGTCCAACGGGCTCATGTCCGCGGAGGAGCTGGCGGCGATCTTTGCCAGGCACCTGCGCCTCAGCACCGTCCTCTCCGACGAGCGGATGTACCAGGTGGCGGGCCGCAGGGAAGCGGCCCCGCCCGACCCGGAGACCCTGTGAAAAAAAGAAAAAGCCATGAAATCCTGTGATTTCATGGCTTTTTTGCGTCTTTTGTTCCCTTTTTCTACTGCCGGCGGGCGCGGAGCTCCCGGACAGCCAGCACGAAGCTGATGCCCGCCGCCACGGCCAGGGCGGTCTCCAGGGTGCGGGTGCCGTAGAGCCGGGCGTTGGCCATGTCCCGGTGGACGGCGTAGCTCATGGTGTAGTACAGCGAGCCGCCGGGCACCAGGGGGATGATGGCCGGGATCACGAAGAGGGTGGCCGGGGTCTTCAGCACCTTGGCCATGATCTCCGAATAGCTGACGGCGAAGGCCGCCGCGAGAAGAGGCGGCAGGAAGCTGCTGGCCAGCAGGGCCTCCGCGCCCAGATAGACCCCCCAGCCCAGCAGGGCGCCCAGAGAGGCGCAGAAGAGATAGCGCCGCCGCATGCCAAAGACCAGGGCGAAGCCCAGAGAGCCCACAAAGGCCGCCAGAAGCTGGGTGATGATTTCTCTTACACTCATGCGCCGATCCTCCCGCCGATGGCTTCCACGATGGCCAGGGCGACCATAAAGCCGCCGGCCAGAGCGCCCGCCCAGATGAGACACTCCGCCAGGCGCATGGTGCCGGAGATGGTGTTGCCCACCAGCATGTTGCGGATGGCGTTGGTCATGGCAAGGCCGGGGATCATCAGCATGATGTCGCCGATGAGGATCTTGTCCATGTGCAGCGCCGGGATCAGCCCCGTCACCAGACCCACCGCCAGCCCCGTCAGCAGGGAGATCAGCAGGTTGAAGGCCACGGTGTTCAGCTGGGTGCGGCCCAGGCGGTTCTGCAGCAGGCAGATCCCCGCGCCGAACACGGCCGCGGCCAGCCCGTCCCACAAACTGCCGCCGAAGAACACGGCGAAGCCGCCGCCGCCCAGAACGCTGCCCCAGAAGACCACCCGGAAGGGCTTGCGCCCGGCGGCCACGTGGTCCAGAGTCTGCCGCAGCTCCGGCAGGGGAATGGGAGCGGCGCAGCAGCGCCGGCTGAGAGCGTTGATCTTCTCCAGCCGGTAGAAGTCCGTGCTGCCGTTGGAGGTGATGCGCCGGGTCTCGGTGACCGGCTCGGTCTCCGGGAAGTTCAGGGTGATGCTGATGAGGGCGGGGATCACGAAGACGTCCGCCCGGGTGGCGCCGTAGGCCCTGGCCATGCGGTTGAGCGTGTCCTCCACCCGGCTGACCTCCGCGCCGCAGTCCAGCAGCAGATCGCCCATCTCCAGCATGCAGTCCAGCAGGTAGTGCTGTTCATAGATGCTCATGCTCATGTTTCTGTCTCCATCGGGGCCTGCGCCCCGCCGTGCTTAAAGTTACGGTCACGGAGTATAGCACAGTCCCGCGGGAAATACAAGGCGTTTGCGGGAAAAATCCCGGGCGGGGCACGCCTTTTCCCTTCCCTTTCTCCGCCGCTTGTGCTATGCTGGAAAACAGAGAGACCGGAGAGGGGAGGCGAGACCGTGACCGAGAGGAAGAGAGCGCTGGCGGCGCTGCTGGCGCTGCTGCTGTTGCTGCCGCTGGCAGGCTGCGGGAAAGCGTCTTCCCCCGCGCCGCTGGAGCTGACGCTGCTGCAGGTGGGCAAGGCCGACGCCATCGTCCTGCGCTGCGGCGGGGAGACTCTGGTGCTCGACGCGGGAGACGCCGCCGGCGGTGAGCGGACCCTGCGCCTCCTGCAAGACCAGGGCGCGGAGCGGATCGACGTGCTGCTCCTCACCCACTTCGACAAGGACCACATCGGCGGCGCGCCGGCGCTCCTGGCGGCCATGCCGGTGGGCCGGGTGCTGATTCCGGACTACGAGGGAGAGGGCGCGGCCTACGAGGCGCTGCTGCTTGCGCTGGATGCCGCGGGCGTGGAGGCGGAGCGGCTGGACCGGGCGGTGGAATTCGACCTGGGGGACGCCCGGGTGCTGGTGGAGCCGCCGGAGGACTACCGTTCCCGGGGCGAGGGCGAGCAGGACAACAACTTCTCCCTCATCACCACCGTGCGGCACGGGAATCTTCGCCTGGTTTTCGCCGGGGACGCGGAGAAGCGCCGCATCCGCCAGTATCTGCGGGGCGACAGCGCCCAGCCCTGCGACTTTTTGAAGCTGCCCCACCACGGGGTCTACGGCCCTGCGCTGGAGACCCTGCTGGATCGGCTGCAGCCGGCCGTCGTGGTGATCTGCGACAGCAACTCCTCTCCGGCGGACAGCCGCACCCTGGAGCTGCTGCGGCAGCGGCAGATCCGGGTCTACGAGACCCGGCGGGGGGACGTGCGCATCGTCAGCGACGGGGTCTCCCTCCAGACGGAGCAGGACGGCTGAACCGGACAGCCCGGGGGATCTGTCTATTTCGCCGGCGGCGGATTTGTTGTACGATAGGTTCAGAATGATATAAGGAGGCTATCCCATGAGCGAAAACATCATCTATTGCTATTCCGGCTCCGGCCACTGCCTGAGCATGGCCAAGGACCTCGCCAGGCAGCTGGGGGATACGGATATCGTGCTGATGCGCAGCCTGCCCGCCAAGCTGGACGCCCGGGAGGCCAAGCGCGTGGGCTTCATCTTCTCCTGCATGGCCGGCGGCCTGCCCGGGGACGTGGAGAGCTACGTGAAGAAGATCCAGATCGCCCCGGACGCCTACCGCTTCGCCGTGGAGCAGTACGCGGGCTACCTGGGCTGCGGCCTGCGGAAGATCGACGAGATCCTGCGCCTGGACTACTGGACCGGGATCTCCAACCACTCCACCGCCATCTGGCTCATGCCCCACAAGCTGACCTTCCCGCCCACGAGCCCCGAGAAGGCCCAGACGCGCATCGACAAAAAGGTCGCCGAGATCGCCGCCGCGGTGCGCGATGGCAAGCGCAGCGAAAAGCGCCCGCCCAAGATGGCCCCCTTCGAGCTCATGAGCAAGGGCCTGGGCAAGACCCACGCCCAGCGGGTGAAGAAGTTCGCCGCCAATGAGAACTGCATCGGCTGCGGCACCTGCGTGCAGCTTTGCCCCCGGGGGAACATCCGGCTGGAGGGCGGCAGGCCCGTCTTCGGCCAGAACTGCATCGGCTGCCTGAGCTGCGTGCAGCTCTGCCCCAAGGCCGCCATCAACATCGGCAAGATCACCGAGAAGCGCGAGCGCTTCCCCAGCTCCAGGGTGACCCCTGCGGAGCTCTGCGAGAAGATTATCCACATCGACTGAGACACGAGCCCCGGGAGCGGCCCGGAAAACCCAAAAAACACAGAGGCACAGAAGGGCGCCTTCACATAAGGAGACGACAGGTTTTGAGCGGCTCTTTTCCGCCCATCCTGCATAGAAAAATCCGGAAATACATCAAGTATTCCCGGATTTTTCTATATTGTCTGATCGAAAAAGCCCTCGCTCAAAACTGCT
>JAFRQP010000032.1 GCA_017428565.1 Oscillospiraceae bacterium | reverse complement strand
TCCACCCTGCCGTCGCCGTTCACATCGCCGGAGCCGGGCACGATGGTCACGCCGCTGCCGCTGGCCTTCACATAGGTGGCCAGCAGCACCACGTCCGTGCCGTCCACATTGCAGTCCCCGTTGATGTCGCCGGGGATGTAGGGATTGCTGGCGTAGAGGGCCACCAGCTCCACCTCATCGGGGCTGTACAGGGTGACGGCGTAGCTGATCTCCTCCGCCTGGGAATAGAGCTCGCCGCCGCAGTACCAGCCCTGGAAGCTGTAGCCCGCCACAGCGGGGGCGCTCAGCGTGAGCGTCTGGCCGCTCTGGTACTGGCCGCTGCCGGGGATCTCCACCACGCTCTCGCCGTCCGGGGACTCCGCCGCGGAGCGGACGGTGACGGTGATCGTCTTCGTCGCAAGCACCGCCTGGTCCGGGTCAAGGGCCATCTCGCAGGGCAGCTCCTGAGTGCCGTAGTACCATGCGACGCCGTTTTCCACCTTGTCCGGGCCGTCCAGCCAGGCGGCGGCCAGGGCCGGGCAGCCGGTGAAGTCCAGCTCGCTCAGATTCTCGGTGTTGTAGGCGTAGAAGCAGTTCAGCTCCTCGTTCCAGCCCAGAGTCAAGCTGTCCAGCGCCGGACAGCTGCAGCAGTCCAGGAAGTACAGGCTACGGCAGCTGCTCACGTCCAGCGCGGTTAGACCGCAGGCGCTCACGTCCAGGTAGCCAAGCTGGCTCAGACCGGAGACGTTGAGGCTGGTCAGGCTGGGCGTGCCCTGCAGCTCCACCATGCCCAGCGAGCCGTAGGCGCTGAGATCCAGGGTCGTGAAGGGGTTGCGGCTGGCGTCCAGATAATGCAGCAGGTTCAGCCCCTCCAGATCCAGCTCCGTGAGACTGTTGTTGTAGCAGACCAGCTCTTCCAGCAAGGTGAAGTACTGGATGCCCTGCAGGGTCTCGACGCCCTTGTTGCTCACGTTGATAGAACTCACCGCGTTGATCTCCGCCTCGTTGAGCCAGCCGTTGCCGCTGGTGTCGCAATGATCGGCCACATAGGCCCGGAAGGCCGGGTCGGGGAAGTGCTCCTCGTCCACGGGGATGCCGTCGTGGTCCTCGACAAGCACGGTGATCTCGTCCACGCAGAGCACCACGTTGCCGGTGTAGGTGGTCACCCCGTCGGCCGTGCTGACGGTGCCGTTGGTCGCCAGCTCCATCAGCAGCGGGCAGTTGAAGATGTCCAGGCGGGCCAGGCTGTTATGCTGGCAGTACAGATGATTGAGCAGCAGCTGCTCGCCCAGGATCAGCTCGGTCAGGGCGTTGTTGTCGCAGTGCACGGTGGTGAGACCGGTGCAGCGGGAGAGGTCCAGACTCGTCAGGGCGCAGTTGTTGCAGTACAGCCAGCTCAGCGTTTCCACGGGGGGCAGGAGCAGCTCCGTCAGCTCCGCGTTGTAATCGCAGAACACCGAGGTCAGCGCCCAGTTCTGGCTGAGATCCAGGCTGGTCAGGGCGCAGCTGCTGCAGGTAAGATAGCTCAGCGCGGCGTTGCCGCTCACGTTCAGGGCGGTCAGCGGGTTCCCGCTACAGTCCAGATAGCTCAGCGCCGGGTTCTGGCTCAGATCCATCGCTGCGATCTGGTTGTTCGAGCAGTCCAGATAGCTGAGGGCGGTGAAGTAGTGGATGCCCTGCAGGGAGACGATACCCAGCCCGTCGCAGACGATATCCGTCGCCTCCGCGATCTCGTCCTCGGTCAGCCAGCCGTTGTGGCTCAGATCCAGCTCGGCGGCCACGTAGGCGCGGAAGGCCGGATCCGGGAAGTGCTCGGCGTCGATGGGGATACCCTCGTGGTCCTGGATCAGCGTCACATCGGGATCCAGATCGAATTCGCAGTCGTCCTTGAGATAGTACACATAGTCCTCATAGCCGATGGGCTCCGTGGTCTGCACCAGATCCAGCAGATAGGGACAATCCATGACATCCAGACTGGTCAGGCTGTTGTGCTGGCAGTAGAGCCTCTTCATATAGGGCTGATGCCCCAGGAAGAGCACGGTCAGGGCGTTGTCGTGGCAGTCCGCCATGATCAGGAACTGATTCTGGCTCAGATCCAGGCCGGTCAGCTCGTTATCCCAGCAGTCCAGGGTCCTCAGCCCCGGGCAGGCGCTGAGGTCCAGCGCGGTCAGGGCGTTGCCGTTGCACATCAGATTCTGCAGGGCAGCCGAGCAGCCGCTGAGATCCAGAACGGTCAAAGCGTTGTCGCTGCAGTCCAGATACCACAGATCCTCCTGCAGGCCCAGCGTCAGGCCGGTCAGCGCGCACTCGCGGCAGTCCAGCTCATGCAGGCTCATATTGGCGCTCACGTTCAGCTGCGTCAGCTGCGGGCAGCCGTAGCAGTTCAGCACCTCCAGCCGGCTGAGGGAGCTCGGATCCAGCGCGGACAGCTCTTCGTTCAGACTGCAGTCCAGCTCCTTCAGCAGGGGGGTGCCGCTGAAGGAAAGGGCGGTGAGGTTGTTGGCGCTGCAGTCCAGAGTCTGCAGCCGGCTGAACCACGCCACGCCGGTAAGATCCTCGATGCCCCTGTCGCTGCAGTCGATGTCCTCCACCGCCGCCAGCTCCTGGGGCGTCAGCCACAGGTCGCCGTTGGGGTCCAGCTCGTTTGCCACATAGGCGCGGAAGGCCGGGTCGGGGAAGTGCTCGGCGTCAACGGGGATGCCCTCCGAGGCGGCTTTCAGAACGGTGTCCGGGTCGGACTGGACATAGTCCGCGCCAATGCGGTGCTCCACGTACTGATCGGTGACGCTGACGGTGCCCTCCAGCACCGCGTCCCGCAGACGGGGGCAGCCGGTAAGATCCAGGAAGGAAAGATCGTTGCCGTAACAGCTGAGGGTGATGAAGGAGTAGTGCCGCTGTCCCAGCTCCAGATCGGTGAGGACATTGTTGTTGCAGAACACCTGCCGCAGCTCGGTGTTGGCGCTCAGATCCAGCGTGGTCAGGCTGTTGTGGCTGCAGTTGAGCTGCTGCAGCTCGGTATTGGCACTCAGATCCAGGCTCTCCAGCTGGTTCCAGCTGCAGTCCAAATCGGTCAGATTGACGTTGGCACTGAGATCCAGCCCCTCCATGCCGTCGCAGTTATGGCAGTCCAGGATCTCCAGGGCCAGATTGGTGCTCAGATCCGGCGCGCTCATGCCGGTATCGTTGTCCGAGAGGAGGAGCGTGTTCAGGTGCGTGAGACCCGTGAGCTCCAGCCCGTTCAGCTCGCAGTTGCTGACGTTCACGTTCTGCAGCAGGGGGTTGGTTGTGAGATCCAGGCTTCCGCCGAGGGGGTTGCCGCTGACGTCCAGATGGGTCAGATTGTAGAAGAAGGCGATGCCCTGCAGGGACTGGATGCCCAGATTGGAAGCGTAGATGACATTGGCCTCCTGCAGCTCATAATCGTCCAGGTAGCCGCTGCCGTCCCGGTCGATGTACTGGGCCACATAGGCGCGGAAGGCCGGGTCGGGGAAGTTCACGGCGTCCACGGCGATCTCCGGCGGCATGAAGTGGATCGTGGCGCTGTTCACCGGATCGTTGCCCGGATTGAGCTCGATGGCGGCCCACTGGGC
Organism: Oscillospiraceae bacterium; assembly: GCA_017428565.1. GTDB lineage: Bacteria > Bacillota > Clostridia > Oscillospirales > Oscillospiraceae > Limivicinus. The sequence continues at coordinate 30,425 of JAFRQP010000032.1, read as the reverse complement.
GGAGGTCCCGTTGAAATAGATGTCTGTCAGGCTGGTGCAGCCGCTGAAGGCATTGGTTCCGATGCTCTCAAGGGTCCCGGGAAGGTAGACCGTGGTCAGCTCCTCGCAGCCGTAGAAAGTCCCGGAGGGGATCTCCGTGATCCCGGCGGGCAGGGTCGCGGTCTCCAAGTTGCCGCAGCCCCAGAAGATGTTGTCCCCCAGGGTCTCCACCGTGTCGGGAATGGTGACGCTCACCAGACTGCCGCAGCCCATAAAGGCCCCCTCTCCGATGCTGGTGACCGAGGAAGCGATCTGCACGTCTGTCAGTTCATCCAGCCCGGCAAAGGCATAGTCGCCGATGCCCGTCACCAGCTCGTCCACCTGGATGGAGGTGATCATGGGGAAGATCAGGCCGTTGCCGGTGCCGTACTGATACCAGGGCGTGTCGCGGTAGTCGTTGTAGTCGGGGATGGCCATCTCGCCCTGATCCATGCTGTCCTCATCCCAGTAAATACGGAGGGTGCCGTCTTCATCCAGGAGCCAGCTCAGATCCGTGCCGCCGTCGTCGCCGTAAACGCTGCCGCCGATCTCGGTATAGTGCCACTGGGCGGATTCCAGCGGGTAGTTGGGGGTATCGATGCTCAGCTTCGCCTGGCGTTCGACCAGAGAACCGCTGTACCAGACGTCCGCCAGCTCGAGATCATTGAGAAAGGCGGCGCCGCCGACCAGCGTAAGGCTGTCCGGGAGATAGACCGTGGTGAGGGAGGCGCAGTTGGAGAAGGCATAGGTGCCGATCTTGGTGACGCCGGCATGCACATCGATGATCTGAATGTAATCCCGGTAGGCATACCAGGGCGCTGCCTCGGGGGTGCCGGGCCAGTTGGGCGTCGCCCCGCTGCCCCAGATCTCCAGCTTGCCGGGGCCGCCGTAGAGGGACCAGTGCACGCCGTCGCCGGACAGCGTTCCGGTCCGGAAGAGCCAGGAGAAGTGGGCGTTGATCAGCGCCGCGTTTCCGCTGCTGTCCAGGGTGGTCTCCTGCTCCCACTGGACGCGGAAGCCGTCGTAGTCCACTTGGGTCAGCTTGCTGCAGCCGTAGAAGGCGTAGGGTCCGATCTGGTTGGTGCCGGGGCTCAGCGCCAGCTCATAGAAGCCGCTGCAGCCCAGGAAGCAGCGATTCGGGATCTCTGCGACTCCGGCGGGGATGGTGACCACGCCGGTGACGGCGCTGCATCCGGAGAAGCAGTATTCGCCCAGGCTGGTCAGCGTGGAGGGCAGGGGGAAGCTTGTCAGGCTCTTGCAGTTATAGAAGGCCTCGTCGCCCAGGCTGGTCACGCCTTCCGGCAGGCTGATGTTCTTGAGATTATCGCAGCTGTAGAAGGCCCTCTTGCCCACGGTGGTCAGGGCGCTGCCTTCGGGGAAGCTCACCGTGGTCAGCGCATCGCAGCCGGAGAAAGCGCCTTGCCCGATCACGGTGCATTTCTTGGGAACGGTAAAGCTCTGCAGGGCAGTGCAGCCGGAGAAACAGGCGGCGGGGATCTCCGTCAGGTTGGTGTAGCTGGGGGCGGCCCAGTATACGGCGGCCAGAGAGCTGCAGCCGGCGAAGGCGCGAACGCCAAGATACGTCAGATCCGAGGGGAAGCTGGCGGAGCTGAGCTTGGTGCAGCCCCGGAAGGCATAGTCGCCGACGGTGGTGACCTTCGCCAGCCGCACCTGGGTGACGCTGCTGCGGTAGGGGTACCAGGGGGCGGGCTCGGAGCTGGTCCAGTTAAACATGGCGCCGGAGCCGGAGAAGCTGAGTATGCCGTCGTTCGTGAGCTTCCAGGTGAGGTTCGGCCCCGCCTGGCCCTCGGCGATGAAGGTAAAGTGCTTCTCCGCGTCTCGCAGGCCGGTGTTTTTCGTCTTGTCCCAGGTGACATTGGTGCTGAATTCCTGCTGGCTCATGTTGATGTTCGCGTCGGCCAGCGCCGGGCAGCCGTCAAAGGCATAGTCTTCGATCACGATCAGGGTGGAGGGCAGATAGACCGTGGCAAGGGCGGAACAGTTGCTGAAAGCGTAGTCGCCCACGCCGAGTATCCCCTCCTCCACCACCACCGTGTGGATATTTTCGGACAGGTACCGCCAGGGAACCTCGGCGTCGGAGTTGTAGTCCGCCATATATCCCTCACCGCTGATGGTCAGGACACCATCGGCAAAGACCCAGCTCGCGTCCTCCGGATGCGTATAGCCGCAGTAGCCGGAGACATTTTCCGCTCCAAGGGTGAAGGAGATTGGGTCGCTCTTGATGTAGCGATTCTCTGCGGTCCCGTAGTAGGCCCGTACATGGATCGATTCCAAGGGGCCTAAGGAGTCCAGCAGGACAAAGGGCAGGGGATATGAGGTCTCCGCCCCGTCTACTGTGGCCAGCACGGTGTAATCATGGTACTCATTCACGAGATCAAACCATACGGACTCTCTTACGATCTCCACCTTGGCAGGCGCAAAATTTGTCGCCCAGGTGGTCGTCAGACTGGCACCCACGGGCACTTCGCCGCCGGTGGGCTGGAGGGTGAAGGCGCGCGAAGTGAGCGTGACATCTATCTGGCTGCTTCGAACAAAGGAATCGCTGTCGTAGTAGGCGCGCACAAGGATCATATCCTCCGAGTCTAACGCATACAGCTCGTCATAGCTCATCGTGTGTGAGGTTTTCGATCCAGCCAATGTGGCAAGGACAATATACTCATGATCTACGCCACCGAGATAATGAGTAACGTCGTCTCTTACGATCTCCACTTTGACCCGGTCGAAATTCGTCTCCCAGGTGAAGGTCAGGGTCCCGCCCGGCTCCACGTGACCGCCGATGGGCTGGACGATGAAGGCGCGCGATACGAGCGTGATATCTGCCGGGTCGCTTCTAACAAAGGAATCACTGTCGTAGTAGGCGCGCACAAGGATCGTATCCTCCGAGCCTAAGATAGACAGCTCGTCATAACTCATCGTGTGTGAGGTTTTCGATCCGGCCAATGTGGCAAGGACAGTATACTCATGATCTACGCCACCGAAATAATGAGTAACGTCGTCTCTGACGATCTCCACCTTGACCGGGTTGAAATTCGTCGCCCAGGTGAAGGTCAGGCTCCCGCGCGGCGCCACGGTGCCGCCGGTAGGCTGGACGGTAAATGCGCGCGCCACAACGGTGACTTTTACTGCGCGGCTCTCCGCATAGTCCTGCTCTCCGCTGCCGTAGTAGGCGCGCACAAGGATCGTATCCTCCGAGCCTAAGATAGACAGCTCGTCATAGCTCAACGTGTGTGAGGTTTTCGATCCGGCCAATGAGGCAAGGACAATATAATCGTGCGATTCGCCACCGAAATAGGTAGTAAGGTCGTCTCTGACGATCTCCACCTTGACCGGGTTGAAATTCGTCTCCCAGGTGAAGGTCAGGCTCCCGCCCGGCGCCACGGTGCCGTCCTGTGGCTGGGTGGTGAAGCGATACGCGTTGGCGGGGCTGACGGTGAACTCGACGCTGGGAACGTATTCTTCCTCTCCGGAGCCGTAATAGGCCAGAATGCGAAAGACCCGCGCCTGTGACCACCCCGCGTTGCTGATGGTCGTGCTCAGACTCTGCTGAAGGCCCATGGTCAGGGTGCTGTAGGTTTGCCAATGATCGGAGGAAGCTTGCAGCTGAACAAGCACCTGGACCGGAGTAAAGCTTGTCCTCCACGAAACCATATAGTTCTGGGTGTCCGGGTCAAAAGAGCCGCTCTGGGGCTGGGTGACAAAGGCATAGGCGTCCTGCGGCTCGTCGGGCCGCGGCTCTGCCGCAGGCTCGTCCCCCGCACCGTCTGGGACATCGAGTTCAGCTGCGTCATTCTGAGGCGGCTCCGCCGACGAAGAATCTCCGTCGGGATCCTTCGCTTCGCTCAGGATGACAGGCTCCTCCGGCTCCTCCGCCGGGGCTGGCGTCCTCGACAGCCCTTCCTCCCCGTCCGCGGGCTGGCCGCCTAGGGCGTCGGCCCCTGCGGGATCGATGGAAACCGTAAAGCCCTCGCTGACCAGCGCCTCCTCGCCGTACCAGGCGCGCAGACGGAAAACCGTCTCCTCCGCCGGAGCGCTCAGCTCCAGCTCGTCGGCCGCGGGGTCCAGCTCCTGCAAGGGGACGAGAATCGCTTCGTCCTCCTCGTAGGGGTCGACGCCCTCGGCGACCCGCGGGTTTTCCTCCCGCGTCAGCTCCAGCCGATCCGGGGTCCGGTTCAGCTCCCAGGTGAGAAGATAGCGCTCACCGGGAGCGTGGCTGCCGCTCTCCGGCTGCAGGGTGAAGGCCGGGGCAGCCTCCGCCAGGGCAGGCGTCGGCAGCAGACTCACCATCATCAGCAGCGCCAGCAGCAGACTGAAAATGCGTTTGGTGCTCTTCATGCTCGCATCCTCCTTGCGTTATACAAAACTACCTATAAATATTTATACATTACCACTCTAAATGTATCATGTTTTTCCATTCTTGTCCAGCCCTGATTCAAAGCATCTTTTGCAGGCTTCCCCGGTCTGGGGGGGCGTTTCGACGGCCTGCCCACAGAGGTCTCCGCCGGATGAGAAACGGCGCCTGCCGCCGAAACGCTTGTTTTTTTGCCGGGCTTCTGTTATAGTTTTACCGTTAAGGGATCCCCCGGGAAGATGCTCCGGGGCAAAACCCGATTTCCACCGCAGGAGGACAGCGCCATGTCGAACAACAACCGATACGAAGACTGGCAGGAGGAGAGCCGCGGGGAGGACCGCGGGCCCAGGCGTTCCGGCGTCATGCCTTTTCTGCTGGCGGCGATGGGAGTGCTCTGCCTGATCGTTCTGGTGGTGGCCATCCACTTCCTCGGCGGCCGCGGCACAGCGGACGCGGGAAAGACGGAGGGTGGCCTCCCCACGCCGATATCGATCCCCGAGACATCCGTGCCCCCGGAGCCCGCCGCGGAGGAGCCTTCCGCGGAAGAGCCCGCCGCGGAGGTCGCGGGGGAGCCATCGCCCTCGCCGGCGCAAGCTGCCGTTACGACTACCCCTGTGGACCCCGCCACCCCCACTCCCGCGCCGACGCCGGAACCGCTGTCGATGTGGTTTTTCTCCGGCGGCACCGGACAGCTGACGCAGCGGAGCTTCACCAGCGCTGCCGCCACCTCTTACCTGTCGGATAAGCAATACGGGGACTTTCCCCCCTCGTATGCCATCGACGGCAGGACGGACACCTCCTGGCAGGAGGGCGTGGAGGGCCTGGGGGAAGGGGAGAGCATCACGCTCTGGTTCGATGGGCCCACATCGGTTTCCGTGCTCCGGATCTTTCCCGGGTATACCATGGATGAGGCGGCATACCGATTGAACGGCAGACCCTGCGAGCTTCGCTTTGCGTTTTCGACGGGCGAGAGCTGCACGATTGTCCTGGCGGACAGCTTCGGCGGGAAGGACCTTGCCCTCTCCCGCGCCGTCACGACCAGCTATGTGAAGATCACGATCCTCTCCGCCTACGATTCGGAGTCGCGGTGGAAGGACACTGCCATCAGCGAGGTCATCGCCTTCGGCTGAGGGGAGAAGCGGGAACAACAACGAAATACCGACAAAAAAGACCTTGGAGAACAAGCTCCAAGGTCTTTTTTGCGCGGTGGAAGATCGGGGTCAGCCATATCCCCAGTCGACCAGCACCCAGTCGCCGCCTGCGCTCCGCCCCAGCCACCAGCTCCAGTCGGTGTACTCTTCATCCGGATCCCAGGCCTCGGTGACGGGCACCTCCTTCGGAGAGTGAAAATCGCTGAAAAAACAGATGCAGGCGGAAAAGGGCTCCAGCCCCCGCGCCTCGGCCAGCTCGTTGAGCCAGGCCAGGTTTGTCTCGTTGCAGAGCCCGTCTCCGCCGTAGCGGATGGCGTGCATCTCGCAGCCCTCCCAGTGAGCGAACTCCCGCTGGATCAGACGGATCGCCCCGTCCAGTTCTGCCCTGCTGTAGAGCCGGGAGGAGCCGTAGTCGATGGGATAGCCTGGATCTTCCGTCTCCCCTCCACAGGCGCAGAGCAGGAGGCACAGCAGGACAAGAGAGAGCAAAAGCGGCTTTTTCATGAAGAAGCATCCTTCCGACAACAGATTTAGGTTAACATAACACAGCGACTATCGCTTTGAAAGGCTAAAAGCGCAGCTCGCCGGGCTGCAGGGCGGGGTCGTGGCTGCAGAGAATGGCGGCGCAGGCGGGGTCCGCCTCCGCCTCCCGCAGCCAGCGCAGGCAGGCCCGCTGCCGCGCCTCATCGAAGCCGAAGCCGGGGGTCAGATCCTCCCGCCAGTTCCGGGGGGAGAAGGCCGCGTCCGCCGCCAGCAGGACATAGCGCCCGCCGCATGGGATCCGGATCGCCGCCTGGCCGTCGGTGTGGCCGGGCGCGTTGAGCAGCAGCAGACTTTCGTCCCCGAAGAGGTCGATGGCCCAGTGGTTGGGCCCCAGGGGGGAGCCCCGGTAATAAGGCCGCTCCATGGGGGTGTCGATCCACAGGCTCTGGGGCTGCCGCGCCTTGTAAACCGTGCGGCAGGACCAGAAATACTCGTCCTCCGGCAGCACGATCCGCTTTGCGCCCCGCAGATGCCGCAGCCCCGCCACATGGTCCGGGTCCAGGTGGGTCAACAGCACCGCCGCCAGATCCTCCGGCCGGAGACCCAGAGCGGCCAGCTGCTCGTGGATTGCCTCTCCGGCGGGGAGACTGGGCCGGTAAAAGGCGGCCAGATGCCTGGGCAGTACCGCCGCCGCGGCCTTCGGATCATAGACGCCGGCAGGGGAGATCTCCCGGCACCAGCCCGTGTCCACCAGGATGGGCCCCCGGGGGTGCTCGATGAGAAAACAGAGCACCGGCAGCTCCACCCGGTTCTGCTCCGGCTCCAGCAGCTCCCGCAGGCTGCCGCCCAGACTGATCTGATTGCCGTAGGGCACCGCGGGGGAGACCTTCATGCTCCCGCAGCGCAGGATGTGCAGCTTCATACGCTCAGCTCCTGCTCCAGCACGCACTCGTTTTTGATCCGGCCCACCAGCTGCTGCAGCGCGTCCACCACATGGGGGCGGATGTCGCCGCCCAGGAGCACCAGCATGATGTCGTCCCCCAGGCCCAGCTCGCCCTCGTTGAGCCAGGCCCGCACATAGAAGATCCCGGGCAGACTCCGGGCCTCCGCCACGGCGGCCTCCAGCTTCTCCCGGTCGTAGGAAAAGAGCATCCCCCGCACGGGGGCGGCGTTCTCATCTCCCTGACGTACCCGGGCCCGGGCGGTCTGGCGGACGGTGCCGTTGTGAACCAGGTACATGCCGCAGCCTGCGGCGGAGGGATCCGCCTTTGCCTCCCGCAGCCAGGCGTCGACGGAGGGGACGGCTTTGCTCATGAACATCAACCTTTCCTTTATTTTTTCCATTATACCACAGCTCTGGCGGGAAAACAGCCCCCCTTTGCCGTTTTTGCCGGAAGTTTTTTACATGATTTGGGAGGATTGCCCAAAGCCCGGAAAAACTGTCTGTTTTGACGGAAAACGGAGCCCGGAACGGGCGCTTTTTCCCCTTTTTGCGAGGAAAAAACTCTTGCGAAATAAAGCGGACTCGTATATAATCTCATTTTAAGGGACGCGATGGGATCAATGGGAAACTTTATGAATGTAAAGTAATCAAGTCCGGTCGGCCTATACACGAGAGCCGGGAAAAGCCCGGCTCTGCAAGGGAGGAACACTATGAGCAAAACATGGAAACGCCTGCTGTCTCTGCTGCTGGCGGTCGTGATGATGCTGTCGCTTGGTGTGACAGGCTTCGCGGACGACGGCGAGGGGGAGGCTGCCGCGGAAGCGCCGGAAGAGGATGAGATCCTGGAGCCGGAAGAGCCCGCGGAAGAGCCGGAACCCGAAGACGGAGATCTGGAAATCATCGAGATCAGCCCGGATAAGCTGAACATCCGGAAGCTGGGTATCGAGGAACCCGAAAACGAAGAAGAGCTTCCCGAGGGCCTCACCAACGAGGATGAGGTAGACCTGGACCAGGTGGTCCGCGTCTCCATTTTCCTGGAGGCTCCCTCTACTCTGGGGGCCGGCTTCTCCGCCGACGGGATCGGCACCAACTCCGCCGCCATCGCCTATCGCGACGGGCTGCGGTCCCAGCAGGACGTGATGACCGCTCAGATCGAGAGCGTCATCGGTCACCAGCTGGACGTGAAGTGGAACCTGACCCTGGCGGTCAACGCCATTTCCGCCAACGTGACCCTGGGCGAGATGGAGAAGATCGCGGCCATCCCCGGCGTCAAGAGCGTCCAGCGGGAGAATCAGTATCTGCCCATGGAGGGCGAGACCGCTGATCCCGAGACTGCCAACACCAGCGAGAACATGGTGGGCGCCACCGCCGCCTGGGCCGCCGGCTACACCGGCGCGGGCAGCCGCATTGCCATCATCGATACCGGCATCGACACCAGCCACCAGTCCTTCGCGGAGGAGCCCTTTACCTACTCCGTGGGTCTGGCCGGCGCTACCGACGAGCTGATGACCAGAGCGCAGGTTCAGGCCCTGGCCAGCCAGCTCAACAGCAAGAGCGGCAACTATGTCAGCGCCAAAATCCCATACGGCTACAACTACGTTGACCACAATACCACCATCGACCACGTGCATGACACCGAGGGTGATCACGGCTCCCACGTGGCCGGCATCGCCGCGGCCAACCGCTACATCGGCACGGCCCATAACGACGCCGCCTCCACCGTCAGCGCCGTGGGCATGGCGCCCGACGCGCAGCTGCTGATCATGAAGGTCTTCGGCTCCGGCGGCGGCGCCTACGACTCCGACTACATGGTCGCCATCGAGGACGCCATCGTCCTGGGCGCGGATGTGGCCAACCTGTCTTTGGGCTCCGGCGCGCAGGGCTGGACCTTCGACAACAGCTATCAGGATCTGATCCTGGGCTGGGCCAACGGGGAGCACAACACCAAGATGGTGCTGTCCATCTCCGCCGGCAACGCTTACGACCTGGCCTTCAATACCGACAACCGCTACCTGTACCTGGAGGACGTCTCCATGCACACCGGCGGCAGCCCCGGTACCTACATCAACAGCCTCTGCGTGGCCGCTGCCCAGAACACCCTGCAGAAGGGCACGCCCATGAACTTCAACGGCAATCAGGACGTGTACTACTATGAGTCCACCGGCAACGAGGAAGATGGTACCACCTACACCAATCCCGAGCTCAAGACCATAGCAGGCAGCTACAGCTATGTGTACATTGACGCCACCGGCACGCCGGAGGATTACAGCGCGGTCAACGGTGCGCTGAGCCTGTCCGGCAAGGTTGTGATCGTCAATCGCGGCGACCTGTCCTTCTCCGAAAAGGGCAACAACGCCAAGAGCTACAGCCCCAAAGCCGTTATCGTCGCCAACAGCGCGGACGGCGCCATTTATATGAATCTGTCGGACTACACCGGCACCTTCCCCATGGTGTCCATCTCGCTGAAGGACGCCAATAAGATCAAGGCCGCCAGCACCGCCCACACGGTCAACGGCATCACCTATTACACCGGCAGCGTGCAGGTCACCAATGTGGAGACCGAGGTGGTGATCGAGCGCAGCGAGGCCACCATCACCGACTTCAGCTCCTGGGGCGTCCCCGGCTCCCTGCTGATGAAGCCCGAGATCACCGCCCCCGGCGGCGATATCTGGTCGGTTTACGGCACGGCCAACAAGCCCTCCGGCGGCACCGAGGGCGGCTCCACCCAGTATGTCAGCTTCAGCGGCACCTCCATGGCGGCTCCCCACATCGCGGGCCTCACCGCCGTGCTGGCTGAGTATCAGCGCGAGAACAACCTGGCCTCCAAGTGCCCGGCCCTGTCCGGCTTCAGCGCCCGCGCCATCGCCCAGAGCCTGATGATGTCCACCGCCACGCCCATGGCCCCCGGCGGCGAGTATCTGCCCATCCTTCAGCAGGGCGCAGGCCTTGCGGACGTGAGCAGGGCAGTCACCTCCAACTCCGTCATCATGATGGCTCCCACCAACAGCGGCCTCACCGGCAAGACCGGCGCCGCTGCCGACGGTAAGGTCAAGGTCGAGCTGGGCGACGACCCCGGCAGAACGGGCGACTACAGCTTCGGCTTCACCGTCTACAACCTAAGCGACGACGATCTGCACTTCAACGTGGAGACCGACATGTTTACCCAAGGCATCGGGCAAGATGCCAGCGGCGAGCTGCTCATGTCCCGCGGCACCATTAGCCTGAACGCCAGCGGCACCTGCTGGTGGGAGCCCATCGAGGGCAGCGCCCCCGTTGAGGACGGCCACGATGTGGACCGGGACGGCGACACCGATCAGGACGACGCCCAGGCCATCCTGGACTACCTGACCGGCGAGAAGGAAGAGAGCGAGGTCGATCTGACCGTCGCCGACCTGGACGAGGACGGCGAGATCACGTCCTATGACGCCTATCTGCTCCTGGGCTGGGAGTCTGAGGAGAGCGAGGGCTACGGCGCCGGCGTGGTGCCCGCCCACGGCAAGCGAAACTGCGTGGTGCGCATCACCCTGCCCGCCGACGAGAAGGAAGATCTGGACCTTTACTTTGAGGGCGGCGCCTATCTGGAAGGCTTCACCTATGTCACCTGCGACACCACCACCGAAGAGGGCGCGGTGTATGCGGACGAGCACTCCATCCCCATCCTGGGCTTCTACGGCTCCTGGACGGACGCCACCATGTTCGATACCGCTCCCTACACCGAGAAGCTCTACGGCAGCCAGCAGGTGAACTACACCCGCAACAACAATACCAACTATCTGACCGTTCAGATGAACGGCGCCAACGTGATGTTCAGCGGCAACCCCTACATGGTGGAGAACGAGTTCCCCGCCGACCGTCTGGCCATCAACAGCAACACCAACATGGTGCGCATCGCCTATAACCTGGTCCGCGCCGCCGGCACCACCGGCTTCGCCGTCTCCAGGCTGGACAGCGACCACCAGGTCACCGAGATCCTCAGCTCCACCGTCACCGGCAACGAGGTCGGCGGCATCTGGTACCAGCCCAGCACGGGCACCTGGAACGGCCTGACCCAGAAATTCTACAGCATCAACAAGGCACCCAGCGCCTACGGCCTGGCGGAGGGCGACCGCTTCCGCGTGGGCTTCTACGCCATCCCCGAGTACAACGCCATGCTGGTGAACGACGACTACACCAGCGCCAGCGGCGGCATGCTGGACAAGACCGGCTTCGATACCCTGCTCAAGAGCAACGTGCTGGGGCAGGGCGCCTATGTGGGCTATGACTTCGTGGTGGACAACACCGATCCTCAGATCGTCAGCGCCGAGCTGAGCGGCAGCGACCTGACCGTTACCGCCGTCGACGACCGGGCCCTGGCCTATGTGGCCATCCTGTCCCTGGACGGCAGCGTTGTGTACAGCGAGTTCGCCCCCGGCGAGGCGGAGTACAGCACCACCATCGACGCCACCGATGCCATTGCCAACGCCATGGGCTATGTGGCCGTCTTTGCCGGCGACTACGCGGGCAACGAGGCCGCCATGGCCATCAAGGTCAACGACAACAACCACGTTGAGCGTACCATTTACATCCAGACCAATACCCTGACTCCCGGCGAGGAGTATGTGATTGCAAACACCATGGCCACCGGCTCTGCCTATGTGTTGGGTCACCGCACCACCACGACGCTGACCAATGCCGTCACGGTGAAGGCCGGCGACAGCGGCACCAAGGGCAAGCCCTATATTGCCACCGAAGATGTGGCCAGCACCTCCGTCTGGACAGTCGGCAACGGCAGCACCAGCGGCACCTGGACCTTCAATAACGGCGGTTACTACCTGCGCCGCAGCAACAATAATAACCTGACCATCACAACCGACACCAGCCGCAGAGACTGGACCTGGAATGGCGCCAACAACTACCTCACTATGTCGGTCAGCAGTTGGACCAGCACCACCGTCTACTATCTGCGCTACTACAGCAACACCTTCAGCCTCAATACCGCCACCAACAGCGTATACCTTTTCCAGAAGGTTGAGCAGAACTTCGATATCGATCCCTACGGCGTGTCCGAAGTGACCTTGACGCCCGAGAGCCTGGATCTGTACAAGGGCAACACTGCGGATCTGAGCGCCAAGGTGCTCCCGCTGACCGCCTCTGACCGCACGGTCACCTGGTCCAGCGCCAACACCAGCATCGCCACCGTGGACGAGTACGGCCACGTCACCGCCGTGGGCGCCGGCACGACCAGCATCCGCGCCACCGCCAACGGCGATCCCACCAAGTACGCCGAGTGCCCCGTGACCGTCGTCGTCGTCAACAAGACGCTCAACGCCTTTGTTTGGGACGAGGAGGGCAAGGTCTGGGCTTCCAGCTTCAACGCCAACAACCTGCCCACCTGGACAAAATCCACCAACAACGAAGTCGGCACCTACCTGACCAACGCCTTTATGTTCGACGCCAGCACCCTGTATGCCAGCACCTGCGACACCAGCGACACCTCTGTGCTCTACACCGTCAACCGCAGCACCTATGCCCTGACGGAGTTCGGAACCAACTACGTGCCTGCTTTCGGTATGGCAAGAGGCATGACCGGCTTCTCTGCGAACTATGGTTTGGACTTCATAGTCTACGGCTTTGCCAAGTACCTGATCATGGGCAACCTGACTCCTGATCACGAAGATCCCGACGATAACACCAGCGCACTGTACTCCGGACTGCCTTACGCTCTGCTGGATCTGACCACAACCGATGTGGGCGATGCCTATGTGGCTGCTGTCTGCGCCAAAGCGGTTGGCACCCAGTCCGCCAGCTACTACTTCCTGGATGAGACCGGCAAGATCTGGGAGACCACCGCAAGCTACAGCAATTCCGCCGGCTTTAGCTTTAGCACGCCAAGCCTGGTGGTCGACACCGGCATCGGCACCAGCATCCTGTACCAGTCCATCTACTATGACGGAACCCGTATCTACTGGACGCACACCACCGATGAGGATTGCCAGCTGATCATCTACGTGCCCAGCACCGGCAAGCTCTACAACGCCGGCAACTTCGGCGAGGACATTTGGCCCGTGGCCGGCGTCTACGTCGACGGCATTGCCGCTCCCGGCACCACCGGCGCCAACAACGTGGGCGACGAGACCGAGGGCGAGGTCGAGATCGAGCCCCTGAACCTCCGTCCTGTTGCCACCCGCGAGCAGCTGCTGACCGAGGATATCATCGAGCGGTTGACCGCCCTTGGCTTCCAGTTCTATTGGCTTCAGAACGGCGAGGAGGCCGAGTACCTTGAGGACGAGGAGCCCATCGAGGAGCCCGCGCCCGCTGAGGAACCCATCGAGGAACCTGCACCCATCGAGGAGCCCGCGCCCACCGAGGAGCCCGCGCCTACCGAGGAGCCCATTGAGGAGCCCGCGCCCGCCGAAGGCGACGAGGGCGACGCCTACACTGGCAGCCTGATGGTCTTCCGCGGCAGCTATGCGCCCGTCGTAGTGCCCGTGGCGGATCCCGAGACTGCTGTTGTCGAACCCGATGAGGGCGACGAGCCCAGCGATCTGATCCTTGAGGTCTACGAGGATCAGGAGAGCCACAACGGCCTGATCGCCCTGGCCTATGACCCCGATGCGCTGGTCTACGCCAGCTATGAGGCCAACGAGGATATCACGCTCACCTCTGTCCACGTGGACGAGGAGAAGGGCGTCATCACCATCGGCTACGCCAATAAGGGCAACAATGAACCTCCTGTCTTCCAAGTGCGCGGCAGCACCGACGAGGGGGATGACTACATCGACCAGAGCGCACCCATCGTCACCATCCACTTCACCGTCGGCTGCGAGGACGCCGCGTGTGAGATCATGACCCTGGAGCGCAACGACGAGCTTGCCCTGGACGAAGGCGACCTGTTTGACGTGTCCGGCACCGGCCACGACTGGGGCGAGCCCACCTGGACCTGGGCCGAGGATTACAGCAGCGCCACCGCCGCTTTCGTCTGCGCCAACGATGCGAGCCACACCCGGACGCTGGAGGCGACCATCACTTCCGAGGTCGACGGCTACGAGAGAGTCATCACTGCCACGGTTGAGCTGGACGGCGAGACCTACACGGACGTCAAGCGCGTTCCCATCCCCGTCACGGTGACCTTCAACGCCGGCGCGGGCACGGTGGATCCGGCAACGATGGAAATCAACGCCGGCGCCGCCATCGGCGAGCTGCCTGAGCCCACCCGTGAGGGCGGCTGGGTGTTCCTGGGCTGGTATATGGCTCCTGCCGCAGACGCCTTCCACATCTGCCAGGCCACCGAAGTGACGGCTGCGACCACCTTCACCGAGAACACCATGGTCTACGCCCACTGGCGCCTGCCCGGCGACGTGAACGGCGACGGCAATGTGGACGGCACGGACGTGACGCTGCTGGCCACCTACGTGAAGGCCGGCGGCCTGAACGTGCGGATCGTGCCCTACTCCGGCGACGTGAGCGGCGACGACAAGGTGGACGGCACGGACGTGACCTTGCTTGCCACCTTTGTCAAGGCCGGCGGCCAGGGCGTGGTGATCCACTGAGCTCTGCCGGATCAGCTTCGCAAGAAAGGGGACCGGGGATCTGAAAAGAGGATTCTGACCGACCTGGGTTCCTCCCCGGCGACAGAAAGCCTCTCCATCCGCTTTTGAAACGAAGCAAAAACAAAAAAGCAGTCCCGTCTCAATTGAGACGGGACTGTGCTTTTTCGTCGGGCGGTCGGGATCATGAGCTGCCCTGCATTCAGTTCTCCAGCGCGGCCTGCAGCCGCTCCGAGAGATCGGCGAAGTCCTCCGGCCGAAGCTTCTCCACCGCCCGGTCGAAGGTCAAAAGCCCGTTGGTCTCGTCCTCCACGTCGGAGACCTGGGTGTAGATCGCGCCGCAGAGCCCCTGAGAAACCAGGGGCAGAAGCTGCTGCTCGTAGAGCTTGCGCAGGTCGCGCACAAAGCTCTCTCGATCCGGACACTTGCGATAGCCGTAGGTTTTCTCCAGGTTGAAGCTGTGCTCCGGGATCTTATAGCTGTAGCCCCCGAACTCCGACAGGAGCTGGGGCTTCTTCTCTTTCCCAAGCTTCAGCCTGCGGAAGTAGATGTGCATGCTGTCCACGTCGCTGTAGCGCTGGTGGAACCAGCCGGAGGTGGCGTCGATGAAGCGGCTCTGATCCAGGCTGCGCAGCCGGTAATAGGCGGCGTCGGCGTTGAACTGGCCCCAGCCCTCGTTGAAGATGGTCCAGAGGCAGATGCAGGGGTGATTGCCCAGCAGCCGCACCGTCTCGTCCATGGCCCGGTAGAAGTTCTCCCGGGTCTCCGGGTCCCGGTTCCGCTTCCCGTCGGGCAGCCGCGTGAGACCCAGGGTGGGCAGGCCCGTGTCGTGGACGAAGCCGTAGTCCCCGTTGTTCACCAGGTCCTGGAAGACGATCATGCCAAGCCGGTCGCAGTCGTAGTAAAACTGCTCCGGCTCGAGCTTGATATGCTTGCGCAGGGTGTTGAAGCCCAGCCGTTTCATGGCGGTGATGTCCCGCACGTAGGCCAGGGGCGCGGCGGGGGTGTAGAGCCCGTCGCTCCAGTAGCCCTGGTCCAGCAGCCCGTGGAAGAAGTAGGGTCTGCCGTTCAGACAGAGGCGGGGGAGCCCCTTCACTGTCTCGACAGAGAGGGTGCGCAGGGCAAAGTAGGAGTCCACTTTGTCTTCTCCGGACTGGAGCGTGAAATTGTAGAGCCTGGGGCTCTCCGGGCTCCAGAGCTGGGGGTTTTCCACGCTCACGCGGACGGCGCCGTTTGCCAGCGGGTAGGCCCGCCCGTCGAAATGCACCTCGCCCTCCTGCACGCCCTCCGCGGCGATCTCCGCCCAGTCCGCGCCGGTGCGGATGCTGAGCCGGCGGACGTACTGCTCCGGCACCGGCTCCAGCCACACCGTCTGCCAGATGCCGGAGCAGGGGGTGTACCACATGCCGCCCCGGTCCACGCGCTGCTTGCCCCAGGGGAGCTTGTGATCCAGGTCGTTGGTGACGGCCACCGTCAGCTCGTTTTTCCCCTCCCGCAGGGCCTTGGAGATATCCACCGTGAAGGGGAGGTAGCCGTTTTCGTGGCGGCAGAGCTCTTCGCCGTTGACCTGCACCGCGGCCGTACTCATCACCGCGCCGAAGTGCAGCAGCACCCGGCGGCCCGCCCACTCGGGGGGCACGGCAAACGAACGGCGATAGACCATCTCGCGGCCCGTGCCGATCTCCGGCGGCGCTTCCACGCCGGACAGCAGGCTCTCCGGGCAGAAGGGGACCCGGATCTTCTGGGTCGTGCCGTCGAAAACCAGCTCCCAGTCCCCGTTGAGACAGAGCCAGTCCTTCCGGACCATCTGGGGCCGGGGATAGCGCAGCCAGGGCACGCCGACCAGTTCCTTTCCGGCTTTGGTATAGAGCTTTTGCATGGAAACGCCTCCTTGGAGAGTGAGCTTGTAGGGGGCCGGCCACGGGCTCCTCGGCGGCCCGAGAGAGTGAATAGTGAACAGCGAACAGTGAAGAGAGTGCGTAGTGCTTAGTGCGTAGGAGACGAGAGGGACGGGGGAGACGAAGCGATTTGCGCTCCCCTGCAAGGGGAGCTGTCAATGCCGCTTGCGGCGGTGACGGAGGGGTCTATCCCCTCCGTGGAGACGACCATTGGTCGTTTGCAGACCTGCGTCCGTGCTGCGTCCCGGTGCTTTCAACCCCAGTATAGCACGCCGAGCTCGCTTTGCCTACCGAAATTCGCGGTTTTTCTTGCAAATCTGCGCGGCGGATGATATCATGAGAGCAGAAATCTATAAACAGGAGGCCACAGCCATGGCAAATAAAGTCGGACCCTTGATCAAGGAAGCCCGCACCGGCGCGGGCCTTACCCAGGAGCAGCTGGCAAAGCAGGTGGACGGCGTCACCGCTTCTGACATCAGCAAGGCGGAGCGGGGCGAGAAGGAGCTGACCCAGGCCCAGCTCCGGGCCATCGCCAAGGCTACGGGCGTGACCCAGGCGTCTCTGCTGAACGCGGCCAAGGAGAGCACGGCCAAGAAGCCTGCCACTACGGCGAAGAAGCCCGCGACAACGGCAAAAAAGCCGGCGGCCAGCTCCGCAAAGAAACCGGCGACAACGGCGAAGAAACCGGCGACGACCGCCAAGAAGGAAGAGGAGCTGAAGCTCACCGCCACGGAGAAAAAGCTGCTGGAGCTCTACCGCGCGGCCGACAAGGACACCAGGGACGCGGCCATGAAGGTGCTGAAGGGGGAGAAGATCGACGGCGGCCTGCTCTCGTCCCTGCTGGGCGGCGGCGGAGGCGGCGGTCTGCTGGACGGCGCCATGGATCTGCTGGGTCTGGGGAAGAAATAGTTCTCAGTTTTGAGTTTTGAGTTTTGAGGAGACGGAGGAGCATTCGGGACTGCCAAATGCTCCTCCGTGCACAAAGGAAAAATTTTTTTGAAATGGCTGAAACCTTTTTGTGCGCCCGGACGTTATACAGGTAAGGAAATCGAAGTTCAACCTGATTTGGCCGGGCTTGGGCGCACAGTTCCGGAAAAAGAGTGCACGGTGCCGTCCAACGGGTTCAGGGAGGAATCGTCATGAAAAAACGTCGTTCGATTCGATGGATCATTCTTGCGGTGCTTTTGCTTCTGCTCGGCGGCATCGCGTACAGATGGTATATGTATCATATATACGATCCGTTCAACGAACCATATCCCACTTACCCGGATTTGTTCATCAACGGAAAGCAGGTGGAGGTCGGGGATTTCTCACAGGAACGCACAATAGAGGATGCGCACATGTACATGATCGATCGCGGAGACGAGGTTTCCCGTTATGCATGCCTGCCCTTCACCGTAATTGTTCGGGAACTGGGCTGCCCTGTTGCGTGGTGCGGAGAAGGGAGCGCGATTCTGACGATCCGGGGACAGCGCTACGAGCTGTCCCTTCCCAATGCGATTTTGTCCAGACCGGGAGAAAGCGAAAACCTGATTGTTACCGCCGATGGATTTGTGATTCATTCCCGCTATAGCCCCGACACAAGTGAACTGTATTTGGACAACCATACAATCGTCGCCACGCTGAATTCTTTGGGCATGGATGTCTCCATTGATGTGAATTATGAGGATAATACTGTTGCGGTAATCGGAAGGGAAAAGCCCGACTGGGAAAAATGTACCGTGAGAACGATCAACTACCTGTACGGAACGGAGTTTTTCGTGTTCTGTTCTGACGGGAGCTACAGCGTTTCCTATACTCCTCACATCTGCAGCCTGGAAGCCTTCAACGAGGGAAGGTGTCCGGTTGAAGAGGGTAAGACGGGCACGCTTCCTAAGGAGGAGCTGGAGGAACTGCTGAGGATTGTGTCCTCCGTGTACACGGATGGGCAAATGCTGCCGATTGAGGAGCGAGAAGGGGTATATATTCCGGAAGGATTGTTCGTCTATTTTTCCGTGGATGATTCAGAGGAGGCGTTCTATTTATATTGCCACGGCGACTCCCTTGCGGATTCTCTCCCGAAAGAATATTACGAGCTGATTCAGTTTGCCCATAGCGTCTATCCGGAATCTTTTACGTTATATTATTTCCCGGTGGAATGAGCGGAAAAGGAGCAAAAATGAAAAGTTACTTTGTCGAAGGCTGTGACAGCAAGGAGCTGTACCAAAAGCTGATCCGATACATGATCGCATACAGCGATTCGTTTTCTCTGACGTATTTTCGCCATAACAGAATAGAGCGGCTGAAAAGAACGGCAAAGCGCATCAAGGAGAAACTTGAGCCGTATAAGCTGTACGCAAAGGAAACGACACATCTTCCGAGTATGGAGACGCTCAACTATAATTCACACATTTATGAGTTGACGGTTTATCGTGCCAGCGCTGAGGTCGTTTCTGTTTTGGAGGAGCTTGATTCACTATGGCAATGGGATTATCCATGTTACCCGATGGATCTGTGCTTCTTCAAGTCAGGGCTTGCATGGTTCATTTCCAGTGCTCACGAGGAGTACGCAATCCTGTACACCGACGATCCGGGTGTAATAAACGATCTTCGTGACCTGGGGTTGAAATTCTCGGGCGTCCGCGAAGCCGGAGAAGATGAATTGTACCGGGACACACAAAAATCGTAGGCGGTCGAAGAATCTGCGATACAGAAGGAAAATCCGTCTGGACAGATCTGTTTTTGGATGCAAACGGCGAGATACACGCATAAGCACAGAACACAGAAACCAAGGGGATGGCCCTTGTGTGCGCCTGGTGGATTGTGCAGAGAAAAGGGGGAAACGCATGAGAAGGTTTGTCTTGCTTTTGGGTGTTGCCATCGCAGCTGTTCTTGCAGCTATCGTGATTGTGAACGGAAATGGGAAAGATCCGGCAGAGGGGAGAGCCGACGGTACGGGAACCGAAGCGGGGCTTTATGTGAATGACGTGGAAATACCGTGCAAACTGGTATTCCGTGAAGACTATGCGGAGCTGCCGATCCTTGCGATTCTCAAAGGGCTGGGCTATTCGGTCACATACACGGATGAGAGCATGGCGGAAGTAGATGTGGACGGCAAGAGCTATGTCGTGGATTTGGCTTGCGCTTCGATAACGGAGAAAGAAGACTCCTGTCAGCAAAACCTGATTATCCCGACTCCGGGCGAATCTTTTTTCTATTGTGAGGCGAGAGACGGAGATATTTTCGTTGACCAGCAGACCCTGCGAAGCGTTTTTATGTTCATGGATGTCCCCGGCGGCGTACACGTTGACTTTTCAAATGAAAGGGCAGGGGTCTATAAACGAACGCGCGTGGATTAGAAGCACCGGGAACACAAACGAAAGAGCCTGCCGCAGAATGAAAAAGCTTTTCACAAATGCTGGCAGAACCCGTAGGGGAGGGGCTTGCCCCTCCCGGCAGTATCAAGAGACAAATCAGCAAAAAAAGTTCGGTGAATTCGCAGATTGTACGAATTCGCCGAACTTTTCATTCTGTTATATTGCCGTCCCGCCGGGCGGGGCAGCAGAGCTTGGATCGTCGCGCGTTGCTCGCGCGTCGCTATGCCGCCGCCCCTACGGGCGCGAAACAAGTTCTCCCGTATATAAAAAGAGAGGCGGCCAAAGGTTGCCGCCTCTACGGGAACGCGTCCGTTCTGCTTAATTCCGAATTCCGAATTTACCCGATTCCCCGTCCTCTCAAAACTGGAAACTGGAAACTGGAAACTGAAAACTATCTCAGAAGATATCCTCCACCACCTTGGTGGGAGGCGCCTCCAAGATCTCCGGATGGGCGAACATGTACTGATAGGCCTGGAAGAACTGGGCATAATAGTGCCCGTCCACGATGCCCTCGTCCACAACGGCCTTGGCGTCCACATACTTGTGATCTTCCACCTCTCCCCGGCGGTTCAGCTCGTAAGCGTGGCGCTTGGGGCCGAAGGCGATGAACACCGGCAGGGTGCCGAAGTTGTAGATGTGGTGGTACACCGGGCCCAGCCGGAGAGAGCCCAGATCGGTGATGATCATGGAGCCGTGGAAGGGGCTCACGTCCAGCAGAGACTGGGGGATCCAGCCGAAGTAGTCCATGATGCGCAGCACGCCGATGGCGGCGCGGAGGACGAAGCGGGGGAGATGGGACACGGTCTCGGCAAAGTTCTCGGTGCCGTTGTTCTCGTCGGAGGTCTTGATCTCCTCGATCTTCTCGTTGAGCTTGCGGTACACGTCGAAAATGGTGTCGGTGGGCTCGAAGACGACCTTGATGGTGGTCTCGGTGGCGTCGATGGAGAGCTGGCGCTTCACGGTCATGACGACCTCGATGTTGTTGCGGGCGTAGATCCGGCGGCCCACCACGAAACGGTTGATGCCCGGCAGCATGGAGATGGCGCGGATGTGGCAGGCGATGAAGAAGTGCAGCAGGCCCATGCCCTTGTAGCCCTCCACCCGCATGGCGCGCAGACGGCGCTCCACGGCGCTGATCTCCATGGCCTCCTCATAGTGGACATAGCGGTCGTTGCGCTGGGGCATGATGAAGGGGATGAATTTATTGAAGGCAGGCAGGGAGCGGAGCAGGCGCCCTTCCTTGCGGTCGCCGAAACGGCGTCTGTATTTCGTAGCCATGAAAGACCTCCAGATTGAATTTCAAAAATGCAAAACCGATTATAGCGCGAAGCCCGGGAGAATACAAGCGCCAAAATCAGCTTTTTTTCGCGCGCTGCAGCCGGCGGATATCGGTCCCGGTAAAGGGCAGGCGAAGGAACTCGCCGTCCAGCCTGGAGCAGATCTGGGCGCCGTAGCGGCGCTGCAGCTCGTCGGCGGGACAGTTGGTGGAGATGATGGTCCGCTTCCCGTTTACCAGCCGGGTGTTCAGCAGCGTATACAGGGCGCTGATAGAGAAGGAGGTCAGCATCTCGGTGCCCAGATCGTCCAGGATCATCAGATCGCAGCTCAGCATCCGCCGCACCCTGCGCGCGGCGTTCTCCGCCTCCTCCGGGTCCCGGGCGAACTTCTGCCGCTCAAAGGCGTCCAGAGCCGCCGCGGCGCTGTCGTAGCACACGGAGTAGCCCTTTTCGGCGATCTCCCGGGCCATGCAGGCGGAGAGAAAGGTCTTGCCCAGACCCGTGTCCCCCTGCAGCAGCAGGTTTGCGGAGACCTGGGGGAAGTTCGCGGCAAAGCGGCGGCAGGCGCTGAGCACCCGGCGCATGTTCTCCCGGGGGGAGAGGCCGCTCTCGTCCGCCTGGTCGCTGTAGAGCGTCAGGTCAAAGCGCTCAAAGCGCTCGTCCCCGCTGCGCAGCAGTACGCTCAGCTCCTTTGTCAGCTCCTGGTTGTAGAGCTTGTGCAGACACTCGCAGGGGGCGCCGTTCAGGATCCCGGTGTCCCGGCATTTGGGGCAGGAGCAGATCTCGTCCAGAAAATCCATGGGCCAGCCCTGCTCCACCAGCAGCTCCGCCCGGCGGACCTGCAGATCCAGATTGGCCTTTTTCAGCTCCTCGATGCGCTCCGCCAGATCGGGGCGGCGGCTCAGCGTCAGCCGCACCAGCTCCGTCATCTGGGCGCGCATTTCATAGTCGATCCGCTGGATCTCCGGCACCCGGGCATAGGCCGCGGCGAGCCGGCGCTGCTGCTCGGCCTGGTTGGCGGCCCGGCGCACATCCAGCTGTTCCCTGGCGCGGGCCAGGAGTTTTCCGTCGTATGGCATGGTCAAAACCTCAAATCTTGTTGAGAATGGAATCCCACTCGTCCTTGCTCAGGGGCTTTTGCCGGTAGGAGCCCTCCGGGGCGGGGGCGGGACGGGCGGCGCGGGCCGGGTCCTTCTCCCGGATCTCCGCCGGGCTGTGCAGGCCGTTTTCGTGCCAGCTCTGCAGGATCTTCCGCAGATAGCCCCACTTCAGCGCCCCGGTGTTGGTGAGCGTGCGGTCGGCGGCGATGGCAATGGCCTCCTCGCCGAAGCCCTGCTCCAGCCAGAGCAGCAGATCCCGCTGCTGGGTGGGGGAGAGGGCGGGCAGCTGCAGCGCCGTCCGGAGCCGGCCCAGCTCGCTGTGCCGCTCCCGCTGGGCGCGGATGTATTCCTCCGCCAGATCCAGGGTCAGGATCTCCTTGTTGGCCCAGGCGTAGGCCTCCTGCTCCAGAAAGCGGGGGGTGAGCCGCCTGTCTCCGTGATGCTTCCACTTGTTCAGCTCCGCGCAGTAGTGCAGCAGCTCCACGATCACCTCCGGCGGCATGCCCAGGTGGTCGTAGATCCCGAAGACCACCCGCAGCTCCCCGGCGCTGAGCGTGTGCCCCAGCACCTGGGCCGCCTCGGCAAATACGTCCTGCAGGGTGGCGTCTCCGGAGGCGCGGCGGGAGATCTCCTCCGCGCTGTACTCGGGCAGCTGCTCCTCCGGCCCCGGCTCCGCCCCGGAAGCCGGGGGCTGCGCAGGGGCCGCGCCTTCCAGCAGACCCAGCCTGCGCAGCTTTTCCTCCGCTGCCCGGATCTGCTCCAGGGTGCGGCAGAGCTCGCCCGCGGCCCGTTCCGGGTCCAGGGCCCCCTTCCGCAGCCGATAGAGCCACAGCAGGGCCATGTCCCCGTCGTGGGCGGCGATCAGCTTGTCCAGCGCCTGGGGCGATATGGAATTGTTCGCCGTCTGCTCCGCCATAGCCGCTCCTCTGTCTCTTACACAAAAAGTACCTGATGCGATCAAGAGAATCGCAAACAAGGCCCGTCTACCGCCCCGAAGGAAGAACAAATCGTTTTTGGCGGAGCTTTGCTTCGACAAAAACGCCCTGAGGCGAGCTTTGCGAGCCCTCGCGCCGACCAAACGAGGCGTCCCCCGCAAGCCGAGTGCGATAAGCGCGAGTTCCTCCATGCGAAACAAGTTTTCGCATGGAAAAAAATTTACAGAATATTTCTTCGGGAGCAACATTATAACATCAAAATCATCTTGTCGCAAGGGGGGTGTCTGTGTTATAATACCATGTATTATAGCGAAACTATGCCCATGGGGCATTTACGAGGGATAGAGATATGATCGAGCTTCTCGCGCCGGCGGGTTCGCCGGAATCGGTGATCGCCGCCGTCCAAAACGGGGCGGACGCCGTGTATCTGGGAATGGGGAATTTCAACGCCCGCCGCGGCGCCCGGAATTTTACCGACGAGGAATTTGAAAAGGCCGTGCGCTATTGCCGCATCCGTGGCTGCAAGGTCTATGTGACGCTGAACACTCTGGTGAACGACCGGGAGCTGGAGCCGGCGGTCACCGCGGCCAAGCTGGCCTCCGACCTGGGGGCGGACGGCATCATCATTCAGGATCTGGGCCTCATCAAGGCCATCCGCTCCGCCCTGCCGGACATTCCCCTTCACGCCAGCACGCAGATGAGTTTACATAATCTGGCCGGCGTGCAGGCGGCGGCGGAGATGGGCCTGACCCGGGCGGTGCTGGCCCGGGAGCTGAGCCTGGAACAGATCAAGTTTATCACGAAGCACGCCAGCATCGAGACGGAGGTCTTCTGCCACGGCGCTCTGTGCTTCTGCCACTCGGGCCAGTGCTACATGTCCGCTCTCATCGGGCGGCGCAGCGGCAACCGGGGCATGTGCGCCCAACCCTGCCGAATGCAGTACTCTCTCACCGGCACCATGAACGAATATCCCCTGAGCCTGAAGGACAGCTGCCTGGCCGACCGGCTGCAGGAGCTGGAGGAGGCGGGGGTGGCCTGCCTGAAGATCGAGGGGCGCATGAAGCGGCCGGAATACACCGCCATCGTCACCGGGATCTACAGCAAGGCCCTCAAGGAGCACCGCAAGCCCACCGCCGAGGAGATGGAGCTGCTGGAGCAGGCCTTCTCCCGCCAGGGCTTCACCCAGGGCTACTTCAACGGCGACAAGAAGGACATGTTCGGCGTCCGCCAAGAGACGGAGAAGAGCGACGAGGCCATCTTCACCACTGCCCGGAAGGCATATGCCGACGGGGAACTGAGACGGGTGCCGGTGCACTTCTACACCGTGGTGGAAAAGGGCGAGCCCGCCAAGGCCATCGCCTTTGACGACGAGGGCAACCGGGCCGTGGCCTTCGGGCCGGTGCCGGAGCGGGCCAAGCGCCAGGGTCTCACCGAGAGCTATCTCACCGAGCAGATGTTTAAGACCGGCGGCACCCCCTACAGCTGCGTGGAAAACCGCGCCAAGGCGGAGCCGGGGCTCTATCTGCCCGCCTCCGAAATCAACGAACTGCGCCGCAAGCTCATCTCCGAGCTGTCCGAGCGGCGTGCCGTGCCTCCCACCCGCCGGGTGGGCAGGCTCCCCGCGGCGCCCCGGAACCTGGGCCCCGTGGCCGATCCCAAGATCATCTTCCAGGTCCGCTCCGCCGATCAGATGACAACCGAGCTGGCCGCGCTGAAGCCCGATTATCTCTATGCCCCCGCCCTGCTGATGGCGCAGAAGCCGGAGCTGGTGCTGCCCTTTGCGGAGCAGGGGGTCACGCCCGTCGCGGTGCTGCCCCGTGTGATCACCGACGAGCAGAGCCCGGAGGTCTTCGCCGCCCTGGAGCAGCTTTTTGACGCGGGCGTGCGGGAGGCCCTGGTGGGGAATCTGGGCCATGTGTTCCTGGCCAAGAAGGCCGGCATGCACGTCAGGGCGGACTTCGGTCTCAATGCCTTCAACTCTCTGACCCTGGAGAAGCTGCGGGAGGCGGGCTTCCTGTCTGCCACGGCCTCCTTTGAACTGCGGCTCAGCCAGATCCGGGACATGCTCAAGCCCCTGGACACGGAGATCATCATTTACGGCCGTCTGCCGCTGATGATCTCGGATCAGAGTCTGGTGAAGACCACCGTGCAGGACACCGCCCAGCTCTCCGACCGGATGGGCTCTGTGTTCCCGGTGGCCCGGGACTTCGGGGACCGCACCGTGATCTACAACGCCCACAAGCTGTACCTGGCGGACAAGAAGGAAGATCTCTACGCCACCGGCGCATGGGGCCTGCGCCTGCTCTTTTCCAACGAGAGCGGACGGGAGTGCGTGGAGGTGGCCAAGGGCCACCTGGGCCTCTCGGACTACCGGCCCAACGTGCTGACAAGAGGGCTGTACTATCGAGGGGTAGAATAAACAGTTTTGAGTTTTGAGTTTTCAGGAGAAAGCTTATGCATATCATACTTGCCTCCTCGTCTCCCCGGCGGAGGGAGCTGATGGAGATGCTGCAGGTTCCGAATTTGCGGATCATCCCCGCGAAAGGGGAGGAGGTCCCGCCGGAGCACGCCTCGCCGGCGGAGCTGGTGAAGGCCCTGTCGGCGGCCAAGGCCAGGGAAGTGGCCGGCCGCTGCGCGCCGGAGGATCTGGTCATCGGGGCGGACACCATCGTCTGGGTGGACGGGCGCCCCTTCGGCAAGCCCCACAGCGAGGAGGAGGCCGCCGCCATGCTGCGCCGCCTCTCCGGGGACTGGCACGAGGTCTACACCGGCGTCACCGTGATCCGCGGCGGTCGGGAGCGGAGCGAGGCGGAGCGGAGCCGGGTGCGCTTCCGTGAACTGGACGAGGGCGAGATCGCCCGCTATATCGAAACCGGCGAGCCCATGGACAAGGCCGGGGCCTACGGGGCCCAGGGCCGCGGGGCGCTCTTTGTGGAGCGCATCGAGGGCGACTTCTTCAACGTTATGGGCCTGCCCCTGTGCAGGCTCGGTATCATGCTGAAAGAGCAGGGAGTGAACATCCTTTGAAAGAATATCTGAAGAAATACGGCGTGCGCATGGGGATCGTGGTGGCCGCCTCGGCCTTCCTGATCCTGGTGGGAGCCGCCGCCCGCAACGGCATCGGCCTGGTGCAGAATCTGACCGGCATCGTGGCCGCGCCCATGCAGAAGGTGCTGAGCTCTACGGTCAACTGGTTCAACAGCATCTACGGCTATCTCTACGACTACGACGCCTTGATGGCGGAGAACGAATCGCTGCGCATGCAGCTGGCCGAGGCGCAGCAGTCCGCCCGCGAGGGCATCGAGGCCTCGGAGGAAAACGTCCGTCTGCGGGAGGCCCTGGAGCTGCGGCAGGCCCACAGGGACTACGTGCTGGAGTCCGCCAAGGTGGTGCTCTGGTCCTCCTCCAACTGGTCCTCCTCCTTCACCATCAGCAAGGGCCGCAGCAGCGGCATCGAGCTGGGCGACCCGGTGATCACCGAGTACGGCGCCCTGGTGGGACAGGTGACGGAGCTGGGCGAGAACTGGGCCACCGTCAGCACCCTCATCGACGTGGACATGAGCGTGGGCGCCTATGTGGGCTCCTCCGGCTCCTCCGGCATGGTGGTGGGCGAGTACGCGCTGATGATGGACAAGACCGCAAAGCTCACCTTCCTGGCGGACGGCGCCCAGATCTTCGTGGGCGACGAGGTGCTGACCTCCGGCTCCGGCGGCGCGTTCCCGGCGGGCCTGGTCATCGGCACCATCACCAACGTGCAGACCGAGGCCGGCGGCCAGATCGAGTACGGCATCGTGGTGCCCCAGTGCGAGCTGGACAGTCTGGTGCAGGTGTTCATCATCAAGGACTTTGAAGTGGTTGAATAAGGGTTTTGAAGGGATAGCATGACTTTTCGAGAATTCTTTATCCGATACATGATGCCCAAGGTGGAGTGGAAACGGGTGCTGCGCTATCTGGTGTACCTGTTCCTCTGCCTGATCGTGCAGACCATGCTGCTCTCCCGCACCCGCATCGCGGGCATCTGCCCCTATGCGCTGCCGGCGGCAGCGGTGGCGGTGGGCATGTTTGAGGGCCCGGTGGCCGGCGTCCTGTACGGGCTGCTGCTGGGCTACTTTGCGGACATGGCCTTTGTGGAAAACACGGTGCTTTTCACGGTGATGTTCCCCATGCTGGCCTTTGCCGCGGGCTTCGTTTCCCAGTTTTTTATCAACCGCCGCTTTTTCGCCTTCATGGGAGCGGCGGCGGTGGGGCTGCTGCTCACTGCCTTCGGGCAGCTGCTGCACACCTCCGCCATGGACGGCTTCTCCACGGTCATGGTCCGCAGTGTGATCCTGCAGACCCTGTGGTCTCTGCCCCTGGCCGCCCTGACCTATATCCATCCTGCCAGATGGAGCGACTTCACCCCCGCCTCCAAGGGCGAAAGCAAGGGATAAGACGGGGAGATACAAAAGACCCACACCCCCTCAGTCCGCTTCGCGGACAGCCTCCGCCTTGCGGTGACCGAAAAACGCATCGGGCTTACGCTTTCCTCGCGTTTTTCGACCGCTGCGGAAATTCCGGCTTCGCTTCCTCTGCCACCGGCAGCGCGAAGCCGCAATTCCCCCGAAGGGGGAGCCTGTAAGATTTCCGGTAACCGCGAACCCCCTCAGGCGCTGACGCGCCAGCTCCCCCGAAGGGGGAGCCTACAAGGAAGGAATACATTGGAATGAACAAAATCATCAAACCCGGCCGCGTGGCTGCCATGGCGATCTTTTTCGCGCTGATCATGGTGATCTATCTGGCCTTCCTCTACAACCTGCAGATCGTGGAAGGGGAGAAGTACTACAACCAGAGCAAGGAGATCACCAACACCAGGCGGACCATCACCGCCGCCCGCGGCAATATCCTGGACCGCTACGGCCGCGTCCTGGTGAGCAACAAGGAATGCTATAACCTGAGGATCGATACCACGAAGCTCTTCGCCAACGACGACCCCAACGCCGTCATTCTGGAGCTGGTGCGCATGGTGGAGAGCTACGGCGACAAGTATACCGACGACCTGCCCATCACCATGACGCCGCCCTTTGAATTCAAGCCGGATATGACGGATATCCAGCGCACCATGCTGGAGGCCTACCTGGCCGACCCCGGACGCAGTTCATTGCCGGAGAATCCCAGCGCGGTGGAGATTTTGAGCTTTATGCGCACCCGCTACGGGATCGACAACAGCTACTCCGCCGAGGAGATGCGCATCATCGCGGGCGTGCGCTATTCCATCAACGTCCGCTTCGCCATCAACACCGCAGACTACATGTTCGTGGAGGACGCCAGCATGCCGCTGATCGCCTCCATCATGGAGAACAAGCTCCCCGGCATCGAGATCGAGCGCGCCTATGTCCGGGAGTACGGCACGGAGTACGCCGCCCACCTGTTGGGCTACACCGGCCTCATGACCCAGGAGGAGTACGAGCGCTACTCGCTCCTGAACTACGCCACCAACGCCTATGTGGGAAAGGACGGCGTGGAGTACGCCTTTGAGGAATACCTCCACGGCCAGGACGGGGAGGTCATTGAGACCCGCAACCCCTCCGGCACGGTGCTGAGCACGGTGTACGTCAAGGAGCCTGTGCCCGGCAACCATGTGTATCTGACCATCGACATCGCCCTGCAGGAGCAGGTGGAGCGCATCCTGGCCAACGGCGTGGAGAACGTGCTCATCAAGGACCGGCGCCAGGCCCGCGCAGAGGGCATCGCCCGCGGCGACTATGACCCGGATATGAAGGACGAGATCACCGGCGCCGCCGCGGTGGTGGTGGATGTGCGCACCGGCGAGCCGCTGGCCATCGCCAGCTGGCCCACCTACGACGTGTCCAGCATCATCGAGAACTACTCCGTCCTCATGGAGACGCCCAACGCCCCCCTGTTCAACCGCGCCCTCATGGGCGCCTACGCCCCCGGCTCCACCTTCAAGCCCTGTGTGGCCATGGCGGCGCTGACGGACACCAGCATCGAGTTCAACACAGAGACCCGCATCAAGTGCGAGGGCGTGTTCACCAAGTACGCGGCCGAGGGCTACGCGCCTGAGTGCTGGATCTGGAACGCCATGGCGCCGGAGCACTACACCCACGGCAACGACAACGTGACCGAGGCCATCCGCGACTCCTGCAATTTCTTCTTCTACTCCGTGGGCCACGATCTGGGCGTCACCGTCATGGGCAAGTACGCCAACCTCTTCGGCCTGGGCGTTCCCACCGGCATCGAGCTGGTGGAAACGGTGGGCAACATGTCCTCCGAAGCCACCCACCGCTATTTCGTGGACGACGACTGGCACATCGGCGATACCATGCAGGCCGCCATCGGCCAGTCCGACAGTATTTTCTCTCCCCTGCAGCTGGCGGAGTACTGCGCCACTGTGGCCAACTCCGGCACCCGCTATTCCGCCTCCATTTTGAAGGCTGTCCGCAACTACGACTACAGCGAGAAGATCTACGAGCGGGAACCCGTGGTGCTGAGCCGCGTGGAGTCGCCTGAATACAACTGGGCCGCGGTGCATCAGGGCATGTACCTGGTGCTGCACGACTGGGCCTACAACTCGCCCAACGCCGAGGTCTGGGAGAGCTGCGCCTGGAAGGTGGCCGGCAAGACCGGGACCGCCCAGAAGGGCGAGAAGATCACCAACGACGGTATCTTTATGTGCTACGCTCCCTTTGACGACCCGGAGGTGGCCATCGTCATCGTGGTGGAGCGGGGCGGCAGCGGCGCCAATACCCAGTTCATGGCCCGCCAGATCATGGACGCCTACATCAACATCAAGAGCTACAAGGACACTTCCGAGGAAGAAATGACGCTTCTGCGCTGACTTGCCCTTGCATACGCGGGAAAATAGGGATATAATAATTCGATTTCAATCTCAGAGGAGTTGAGATAGATGAACATCGCACTCATGGCACATGACAGAAAAAAGGAACTGATGGTGCAGTTCTGCATCGCCTACTGCGGCATCCTGGCCGAGCACAATCTCTGCGCCACCCACGTGACGGGGAAGCTGGTGTCCGAGGCCACGGGGCTGCCCATCACGCTGTATCTCCACGCGGATCAGGGCGGAGCCCAGCAGATCGGAGCCCGGATCTCCTTCAACGAGATCGACCTGGTGCTCTTCTTCTGCGATCCGGCCAATCCCAAGGGCTTTGAGGATATCAACAAGGTGGAGCGCCTCTGTGACCAGTATCAGATCCCCTTCGCCACCAACGCCGCCACGGCGGAGGTGCTGGTGCAGGGGCTGCGCCGGGGCGACCTGGACTGGCGCAACATCGTCAATCCCCAGAAACGATAAATCTGCCCGGAGGGGCGGCTATCAGCCGCCCGCCATATCGGTACGCGGGCGGCTGATAGC
>JAFRQP010000031.1 GCA_017428565.1 Oscillospiraceae bacterium | reverse complement strand
GCGGATCAGCTGGGGCGCGGGCTCGGGCTGCACCGGCGCGGGGGCGGGGGCAGGCGCGGGGGCGGGGGCAGGCGCGGGCTTCGGAGCCGGCTGAACGCTGTTGGCGCGCTCCCACTCGGCAAAGGGATCGGCCGGATCGTAGGCCGGATTCTCCACAACGGCGGCGGGCTGGGGCTTCTCGGCCTCCTCGCGGGCGCGCTGAGCGGCCTTGTACTGCTCGTACTCCTCGTCATAGCGGGACTGGCGGGCCTTGCGGCCTTTGCGCTCGGGCTTGGGCCGGCGCTCTTCCTCTTCCTCGTCCTCGTAGTCGTCGTAGTCCTGCTTGCGGGCCTTGCGGCTCTTGCGGGCGGGACGGACCTCCTCTTCCTCCTCGGGCAGATCCTCTTCCTCGTCCTCCACGAACTCGTCCTCATAGTCCTCGTCGCGCTTGCCGCCGCGGCCGAAGAGAATGGCGAGGATGAAGATGATGCAGAAGACGGAGATGAACACGTCCGCCAGGTTGAAGACCGGGAACCAGTCCAGGAACTTGGGCGTGAACTGGAACATATCCACCACGTGGCCGGTGGGCTTGACGTTGATGACCCGGTCGATGCAGTTGGAGATGCCGCCGGCGGTGACCAGCACGATGCTCCAGCGGGCCAGGAAGCCCTTGATGAACTTGGTGGACAGGGCCAGGATCACCAGCAGGGTGAAGACGCCGGCGATGACGATGAACCAGAAGGTGGGGATGCTGCCGCCGAAGATCCCGAAGGCGCCGCCCGTGTTGGGGACGTAGGGATAGGGGTTGGCCGCGGTGGGCGTGGTGCCCATGTTCAGGACGCCGGGGATCAGCGTCATGGGCTGGAAACCTTCCGCCGCAACGTAAAGCTTGATCAACTGGTCGGCCAGGATGACCAACACGGCTACGATCGCATACAGCATATCTTTCTCCTATCTGCCGCGGAAGATCCGCGGCGCGCTGTTCCTGCGTGGGATTTATGGTTGCTCTTATTTATTGTACCCTATTTTTCCGGATTTTGCAACTACTGCTTGTGGCTTTTTTGCGGATCAGCCCAGTTTTGCCACAACTTTCGCGCAGCGCGGGCAGAGTCCGGTGGCCGGATCGGCCTGCAGGGAGTGCTTCCAGCAGCGGGGGCACTTGGTCCCCGGGGCCTCGGCCACGGCGATGCGCAGACCCGGGTTCCGGGCGCCCTGTCCCACGACCGCGTCAGCGGGCTCCTCGCCCTCCGCAAGGCACTGGGAGACGATGAGCAGATCGCTCAGATCCATGTCGGAGACGGCGTCCAGCAGCTCCCGGCTGGCCTCATCCTCCGCGCGGAGGGTGACGGCGGCCTCCAGGGGCTTGCCGATGCGCTTGTCGTTGCGGGCGCTCTCCAGCACCACGTTCACGTCGTTGCGCAGGGAGATGAGCTTGTCCCACTTGGCCAGGGCCGCTTCGGACAGGGAGTAGGCGGCGAAGGGGGCGTTCATGGTGTTCAGCAGCACGTTGCGGGGATCGTCGCCGGCGCGGTGGGGCATGGCCAGCCAGATCTCGTCGCAGGTGAAGGCCAGAATGGGGGCGAACATCCGGGTCATGCTGTCCAGGATCAGGTACAGGGCGGTCTGGGCGCTGCGGCGGGGAAGGCCGTCTTTCTCCTCGCAGTAGAGCCGGTCCTTGATGATGTCCAGATAGAAGCTGGAGAGCTCCACCACGCAGAAGTCGTTGATGGCGTGGGAGACCACGTGGAACTCGTAGTTCCGGTAGGCCTCGTCCACCTTGCCGATGAGCTCGTTGAGCTTGGTGACCGCCCAGCGGTCCAGCTCCAGCATATCCGCGGGAGCCACCAGATGATCGGCGTCAAAGCCGTCCAGATTGCCCAGGCAGTAGCGGGCGGTGTTGCGGAACTTCAGATAGCTCTGGCTGAGCTGCTTGAATATCTCCTTGGAGCAGCGCACGTCCACATGGTAGTCGGCGGAGCCGGCCCAGAGGCGGATCATGTCGGCGCCGAATTCCTTGATGAGGTCGGCGGGGTCCACGCCGTTGCCCAGGGACTTGTGCATGGCCTTGCCCTCGCCGTCCACGGTCCAGCCGTGGGTCAGGCACTCCCGGTAAGGCGCGCCCTTGCCCAGAGCGCCCACGGCCACCAGCAGAGAGGACTGGAACCAGCCGCGATACTGGTCGCCGCCCTCCATGTACATGTCGCAGGGCCAGAAGCCCTGGTCCCGCTGCATGGCGGCGTAGTGGGTGGAGCCGGAGTCGAACCAGCCGTCCAGGGTGTCAGTCTCCTTGGTGAAGCGCTTTCCGCCGCAGTGGGGGCAGGTGAAGCCCTCGGGCAGAAGCTGGGCGGCATCCCGGCTGAACCAGGCGTTGCTGCCCTCCTGCTCAAAGACGGAGGCCACGGCCTCGATGCTCTCCTCGGTGCAGACGGGCTTGCCGCAGTCCTCGCAGTAGAACACGGGGATGGGCAGGCCCCAGCGGCGCTGGCGGGAAATGCACCAGTCGCTGCGCTCCCGGATCATGGCGGCCATACGATCCTTGCCCCAGGCGGGCAGCCACTTGACCTCCTCGCAGGCCTTGACGGCCTCCTCCTTGAAGGAATCCACCGAGCAGAACCACTGGGGGGTGGCCCGGAAGATGATGGGGTGCTTGCAGCGCCAGCAGTGGGGATAGCTGTGGACGATCTTCTCGGAGGCGAAGAGCATACCGCTCTCCTCCATGTCCTTGTAGATCACGGGATTGGATTCCTCGGTACCGAGACCGGCGTACTTGCCGGCATAGTCGGTGTGGCGGCCCTGGTCGTCCACGGGCACCACCATCTCGGTGCCGTAGCGCAGGCAGGTGGTGTAGTCGTCCGCGCCGAAGCCGGGGGCGGTGTGGACGCAGCCGGTGCCGCTGTCCATGGTGACGTAGTCGGCGTTCATGAGCAGGCTGGTCTTGTCCAGGAAGGGGTGGCGGGCCAGCATGTACTCGAAGAAGCGGCCGGGATGGGTCTCGACGATTTCGAAGCTGTCAAAGCCGCCGGCCTTCATCACCTTCTCGGCCAGAGGCTCGGCCAGGATGTACAGCTCGCCGTTGGGGGCCTTGATCACGGCATAGCTCTCGTCCGGGTGGAGGGAGATGCCGATGTTGCCGGGCAGGGTCCAGATGGTGGTGGTCCAGATCAGGAAGAAGAGCTTGCTGTGATCCAGATGGCTCAGCTTGCCCTTGTCGTCGGCCAGGGGGAACTTGACGTAGACCGTGGTGCAGGGGTCGTCGTGATACTCGATCTCGGCCTCGGCCAGGGCGGTCTCGTCCTTGGGGCACCAGTACACGGGCTTGAGACCCTTGTAGATGTGGCCGTTGCGGTACATCTTGCCGAAGATGCGGACCTCCTCGGCCTCGAAGCCCTTGGACATGGTGCGGTAGGGGTGCTCCCAATCGCCCACCACGCCCAGACGCTTGAAGCCTTCCATCTGCTTCTGGACGTACTTTTCGGCGTAAGCCTGGCAGGCGGAGCGGAAGTCCGCCACGCTCATGGCCTTGTGGTTCAGCTTCTGCTCCTTGATGATGGCGCTCTCGATGGGCATGCCGTGGTTGTCCCAGCCGGGGATGTAGGGGGTGTAGTAGCCCCGCATGGCGTAGGAGCGGACGATGAAGTCCTTGATGGTCTTGTTCAGGGCGTGGCCCATGTGGATGTTGCCGTTGGAGAAGGGAGGCCCGTCGTGAAGGGAAAAGCGGGGGCAGCCCTCTTTCTTCTTCAGCAGCTCGTTATAGAGATCCAATTCCTCCCAGCGCTTCAGCATTTCCGGCTCCCGCTTGGGCAGGCCGGCGCGCATGGGGAAATCGGTTTTCGGCAGATTCAGCGTTGCGTTGAAGTCCTGTGACATAGAACGTGTTCTCCTGTGTTTGAGTAAATAAACGGAACTAAGGGGCAAGCGCAGCAGCGCCCGCCCCTTGCTGTTCCCTGCGGAAACCGGAATCCTGTCAGCCGTGCGGGGAAATCGACCCCGCGGCGATCTGCTTACAGGTTGAAGGTCTGGGTGTTGTCCAGGCCCAGCTGAGCGGCAACGTTGTCCACGCCGCCCAGGTCAAAATCGAAAGCGGGCTCGGCCTGGGGCAGCTCTTCCACGACCTCGGCGGCCTCCTCGACAGGGGCCTCTTCCTCGGGCACGTAGTCGCCGGCAATGAGATCCAGCTTCTTCAGCTGCTCGCCGCACAGAGCGCGGACAGACTCAAAATACTGGGCGGTAGCGGCCTTGGCGTCCTCCAGACGACGATTCTGAAGCTCGACCTCGTCCTCGATGGCGCCGACGCGGGCCTTGACCTGCTTGTCGGCGTCGGCCAGCATGGCGGCGGCGCGGTCCTTGGCTTCCTTCTCGATCTGAACAGCCAGCTTCTGCGCAGACAGCAGAGCCAGATTCAGCGCCTCCTCATTGCCGCGATACTCCTCGATCTTGTCGACCAGGACCTTCATCTTCTGCTTGAGAACGGCATTCTCCTTCTGGGAAGCGGCGACCTCGTCGGCCAGCTGATCCAGAAAATCGTCCACAGAAGCGGGGTCGTAACCGTTGATGCGGGCACGCTCAAAGGTTCTCTCGCGAATGTCTTGCGCAGTAATCATATCCATATCCACCTTTCAAATGAATAAAATACTTTCTTTTTATAAATATTGACCGCCGGTCTCCGCCCCGTCGGGCTGGACGCCGAGAAGATCAACATTTTCCGGAGAAATGAAGTAGGCCTTGGCCGAGATGGGGGTGATCTTCCCCTGCAGGGCGAAGGTGATGCCGGACATGAAGTCCAGCAGGCGGCGGGCGCTTTCCGTGGGGACGTTGTCCAGCGTCATCACCAGGGAGTGATAGGCCATCAGATGGTTGACCAGCTCGCCGGCCTCCTCAAAGGTACGGGGATTGAAGAGGACGACCTTGGTCTCGTTTCCGCCCACGTCCACGACCCGCTCCCGCGCGGGCTGCTTTTTCGCCTTGCGGGTCAGGCCGCCGAACAGGCTGTTCTCCGAGTTCTCCCGGGGGGCGGGCTGGCGCTCCTCCGGCTCGGGTCTGCCGGCGGGCTCGCTGCCGAACACGTTTTCAAATTCCCGCTGGGCGGCGCTGGGCGCCGGCGCTTCCCGCAGGCTGCTGTCCGCGCCGTCGAAGAAATCGTTATCGTCGTCGTAAGGCTGCGTGAGTTTGCGCAGTTCGTCCATGAAACCCATGGTTGTGCCTCCAGTGTGCTATGCTCAAGGGGCGGGAGCGCCGTAATGCCGGGGGCCGAAGATGCCGCTGCCCACCCGGATCAGGTTCGCGCCGCAGGCAATGGCCTCGGTATAATCGCCGCTCATCCCCATAGACAAAAAATCCATAGATACATTATCGTATTTTTTTCCGCCATTGTCAATAAAAAGCTTTTGCATTCGGAGAAAAAATGGGCGATTTTCTTCCGGCGCGGCGCAGACGGGCGGGATGGCCATCAGTCCGCGCACCCGCAGCGCGGGCAGCGCGGCGGCGTATTCCAGGGCGGCGGGGACCTCCTCCGGCGCGAAGCCGGACTTGGAGAGCTCCCCGCCGATGTTGACCTCCAGCAGCACGTCCTGGACGAGGCCGCGGCTTTCGGCCACGCGGGAGACCGTCTCCAAGAGCTCCCGGCTGTCCGCCCCGTGGATCAGCTCCGCCAGCCCCACCACCTGCTTGACCTTGTTCTTCTGCAGATGGCCGATGAAGTGCAGCGGCGCGCCTTCGTAGGCGCCCTGCGCCTGCTTTTCCAGCATCTCCTGCACCCGGTTTTCCCCGCAGGCGTCCACCCCGGCCAGGATCGCCTGGCGCACCCGGTCGGCGTCGTTCATCTTGCTGGCGGCCAGCAGCAGGATCTCCCCCGGGTCCCGCCCGGCGGCCCGGGCCGCCCGGGCCATGTTTTCCCGCACAAGGGCCACATTTTCGGCAATCGTCATGGGTTTTCCCTTCTTTTTGTCTGTATTGCGCCTGCTTCGGGGCCGGCCGCGGCCCTAAAACAAGGCGGCGGCCAGCCAGGCGCAGGCGGCCAGGAACAGCGCCGCCGCCACCAGATCGGCGAAGCGCTCAGCCATCCAGCTCCAGCGCCAGGGGGCGCGGCGGGACGATGGTGGAGATGGCGTGCTTGTAGATGAGCTGCTGCTTGCCCTCGGAATCCAGTACCACGGTGAAGCCGTCGAAGCCCCGCACCACGCCGTGGAGCTGGAAGCCGTTCATGAGAAACATGGTCACGTTCAAGTGCTCTTTCCGGGCCTGGTTGAGAAACGCGTCCTGAAGGTTTTGTGTCTTTTGCATCGTATCTGCTCCTTTTTTATGTAGTCGTCCGCAGCTGCGGACACCTTATCATAACCCGGAGCAGGGGTCGGTTTGCGTCGAAGTGAAGAGTGAAGAGTGAAAAGTGAAAAGTTGAGGTGTCGGCTGCGCCGACGGATTTTGATCGTCCCGCTTTGCGGGACACCATATCTCTTCACTCTTCACTTTTCACTTTTCACTTCCTCCAGCGCTTCCAGCGCTTGTGCCAGGTCCGGCTCCCTGTCCCAGCGGATCCAGCGGGCCGCGGGGTTCCGGCCGAACCAGGTGAGCTGGCGCTTGGCGTAGCGGCGGCTGTTCATCTGGATCAGGGCCACGGCCTCCTCTTGGCTCATCTCGCCCCGCAGGGCCAGGGCGGCCTCCTTGTAGCCGATGGCCTGCATGGCGGTGCATTGGGGGGAGAGCCCCTCGTTCAGCAGCCCCTCCACTTCCTGGAAGAGGCCGTTTTGCACCATCTGCTCCACCCGCCGGTCGATGCGGGCGTAGAGATCGGCCCGGTCGGCAAAAGTCAGAGCCAGGGTCAGCGCCTCATAGCGGGGCGGCAGGGCCCGGGTCTCTTCGTCGTGCCGGGTGATGGTCTTGCCGGTGAGGCGGTAGATCTCGATGGCGCGGACGATGCGGCGCTTGTCCCCGGGGTGGAGCCGTGCCGCCCGCTCCGGGTCAAAGGAGCGCAGCTGCTCCAGCAGGGCCTCCCCGCCCAGACGCTCGTAGTCCGCGTTCAGCGCGGCCCGCAGCCCCGCGTCCCCCTCCTCCCGGGCGGCGAAGTCCCGCCCGGAGAGCAGCGAGTCGATATAGAGCCCGGTGCCGCCCACGATGACGGGGACCTTCCCGGCGGCCAGCAGCCCGTCGCAGACCGCGGCGGCCTCCCGCACATAGCGGGAGACGGAATAGTCCTCCCGGGGCTCGGCCACGTCCAGCATGTGGTGGGGCACCCGGGCCCGCTCCTCGGGGGTGGCCTTGGCGGTGCCCACGTCCATGCGGCGGTAGACCTGCATGGAGTCGGCGGAGACGATCTCGCCCCCGCAGCGCAGGGCCAGCTCGATGCCCAGGGCGGTCTTGCCTGTGGCCGTGGGGCCGCAGACGACGATCACTTGCTTTTTCATACGATCCGTTTGAACATTTTTTCCAGATCCTTCTTGGAGAGCACCGCCGAGACCGGGCGCCCGTGGGGGCAGTATTTCACCCGGCCGGAGAGCACCTCCTCCACGATCCGCTCCAGCTCCTGCCGGCCGGTGTCCCAGCCGGCCTTGATGGCGGCCTTGCAGGCCACGGTGTGCAGCAGCTCGTCCCGGGCGGCGGCGGGATCCGGGGCCTTGCCCCGGCGCAGCTTCTCCAGGATCTCCTCGAGAGCGGGGGCCCCGTCGCCGGGCAGGATGTCCGCCGGCACGGCCCGCAGAAGGTAGGCCCCGGGGCCGAAGGGCTCGATCTCGAAGCCCAGCTCCGAGAGCAGCTCCCCGTTTTGCTCCAGCAGCTCGCAGTCCCCCGGGTCGGGCCGCAGCGTCACCGGGGCCAGCAGGGTCTGGGACAGGATCTGCCGGTCCATGGCCTTCAGCCGGTCGAAGTTCATGCGCTCGTGGGCGGCGTGCTTGTCGATGAGCAGCAGCTGCTCGCCCAGATCCACCAGGATGTAGGTCTTCAAAGCCTCCCCCAGTATCTTGTGGTCGGGAATGGGGGCGCTTTCCACATTTTGAACAGAGTTTTCCACAGCTTTGGGCCCGGAAGAGGGCGCAAAGCCTGTCGTTTCAAGGCTTTTCGGCGCGGAAGAGGCCGAAACCGGGGGCGGCGTCAGATCCAGGCGGGTCTGCTCCTGGTATTCGGGGGCGTGCAGGCGCATGGCGCTGCCGCTCTCCCAGGGCTCGGGGCCCCGCCGGGCCGCCCGGAAGGCCTCCGCGCTCATGCTGCGGAAGAAATCGGGCTTCTGCGGCGCCTCGCTCCGGGTCGCGGGGGCCGGGGTCGGCTTCGGCGCGGAGGCGGCAGGCTGCTCGGTGAGCCGATCCTCCCCCTGCAGGGCGGAGAGGGCCGCGTGATACACCAGGTCGAAGACCCGGCGCTCGTAGGAGAACTTGACCTCCGTCTTGGCCGGGTGCACGTTCACGTCCACACTGCCCAGGCTCAGATCCAGATACAGGACACAGCCGGGGTAGCGCCCGGTGAGCAGCGTGTTCTTATAGGCCTGCTCCAGGGCGGCCTGCAGCAGCTGGGACTTGATGAAGCGGCCGTTGCAGAAGAAATACTGGGCGCCCCGGCTGCCCCGCCCCGCGGAGGGGCTGGTCACGAAGCCGGAGACGCGCATCCCCTCGTCCTCTCCCCGGCAGGGGAGCAGGGTGCTTGCCAGATCCCGGCCCAGCAGGGCGTAGACGCAGGACTCCGCCCGCCCGTCCCCGGGGGAGAAGAACTCCTCGTTCCCGTCCCGGATGAGCCGCACGGAGACCTCCGGCCGGCCCAGGGCGCAGCGCAGCGCCGCCTGGACGCAGGCGGCACTCTCGCTCCGGTCGGATTTCAGGAATTTCAGGCGGGCCGGGGTGTTGTAAAACAGGTCCCGCACGATCATGGTGGTGCCCGCCGGGCAGCCCGTGGGCCCCATCTCCTGGATGTCCCCGGCGCTGAGCGTCACCAGAGTGCCGGCCTCGTCCTCCCGGCGGCGGGTGCGCAGCTCGATGTGGGATACGGCGGAGATGGCCGCCAGAGCCTCGCCCCGGAAGCCCATGGTGCCGATGGCCTCCAAGCCCCGCTCGTCCCGGAGCTTGGAGGTGGCGTGGCGCAGAAAGGCCACGCCCGCGTCCTCGGGGGCCATGCCGCAGCCGTCGTCGGTGACGCGGATATAGGTCGCCCCGCCGCCCCGCAGCTCCACGGTGACGTTCTGCGCCCCGGCGTCAAAGGCGTTTTCCATCAGCTCCTTGATCACGGAGGCGGGGCGCTCCACAACCTCGCCGGCGGCGATGAGATCCGCCACATGGGGCGGAAGAATGTTGATGACAGACATAAGAACCTCGAAAAGTGAAAAGTGAAGAGTGAAAAGTGAAAAGAGCATTGTAGGGGCCCGGCCATGGGCTCCCCGACGGCCCTTTCGCTCCCGCCGTAGGGGCGGCAACCTGCCGCCCGTCGACACGCGCTCGTGTCCGACAGACGGGCGTCATCCTGAGCGAGCACAGCGAGTCGAAGGATCTAAAAAACTGACCTTGCGCCGGGGGCGAGATCTTTCGCTGCGCTCAGGATGACGGGGGATGCGGGCCCGGCCATGGGCTGGACGCCGCCCCTACGGCGCGCGGCAAACAGAGCGAAGCTCTGTCATTGCGAACCAGTGACCGACGTCACTGGTGTGGCAATCCGTTCTCCCGTCCCCTTGTCTGACATATGCGTAGGTCGGCGGGCGGCAGATTGCCGCCCCTACGGGGAGGGGGAGGGGCCTTGCCAAAAGGCGCGTTTCCCCTCCCCGTCAGTATGGCGTCGGAACGGCTTAGAGCCGCCGCTCCCAGACGCCGTCCTTCTGCTTGAAATCCAGCCGCGTCAGATAGCCCACATGGCCCTCCTCCGCGTGCTCGTAGCGCAGCAGGGAAATGCCCTCCTGCCGCAGATGCTCCACCAGATAGCGGCCCTCGGAGCTGTCCCGATAGGCGGGGGTGCTGTAGTCCAGGGCGATGTCCAGGGCGCCGTTCTGCTCCGTTCCCAGCAGCAGGCCGGCGGCCGTGTCCCCCTGGCAGACCAGGAAGGCCCGGTTCAGCTCCGCCTGGTTCCAGTTGCGGCCGGGGAAGCAGCGGACGATATCCTCCCGGTGCAGAGTCAGGAAGGCGTCCACATAAGAGCCGTCCGGCCGCACGGGGATCAGCCGGTAGTTGGGCTCGCTGTTGCGCAGCTTCCACAGGTAGTAGAGGTTGATGAGCACCAGGCAGATGTTCATGACCATGGTGGGGTAGGACTTGATGAGCAGGGCATAGACGGCGAAGATCAGGCTGCCCACGGAGTTGACGATGCGCAGCTTCACCACAGAGGCCATCAGGAAGGACACCAGCACCAGGGCCGAGCCCACATAACCGATGATTTCGTAAATTGTCGCGGTTTCCATGTACACGTTCCTTTCTTTTGTATCAGATAGTCAATTATGAAGGACGAAATGATTCCTCGATTATCTGCCCCGAAGGAAAATCAAATCGTTTTTGAGCCAGCTTTGCCGGCTCAAAAACACCCTGAGGCGAGCTCTGCGAGCCCTCGCGCCGACCAAAGCGGGCCTTTGCCCGCTGCGATCTGCGCGAGTTCTCAATTGCGAAACGGGTTTCGCAATTGTCTAAATGATCCAGTTGTCGGACTGCTCCATTTCCAGCTCGCTCTCCCGGTGCTTGAGCCGGGCCAGCTCCTCCCGCAGGGCGGCCAGATCCGTGGTGATGGGGTCGGGCACGTCGCGGACATGGTCCACCTCGGTGACGTAGTTGACCTTCTCCCCCGCCACGCGGACCACCCGGGCGGGGATGCCCACGGCGGTGCTGCTCTCGGGGATGTCCTTGAGCACCACGGAGTTTGCGGCCACGCGGGCGTTATCCCCGATGGTGATGGGGCCCAGCACCTTGGCGCCGGTGCCGATGAGCACGTTGTTGCCGATGGTGGGGTGGCGCTTGCCGGTCTCCTTGCCGGTGCCGCCCAGGGTGACCCCGTGATAGATCAGACAGTCGTCCCCGATCTCGGCGGTCTCGCCGATGACCAGGCCCATGCCGTGGTCGATGACCAGGCGCTTGCCGATCTTGGCGCCGGGGTGGATCTCGATGCCGGTGCGGCGGCGGCTGCCCTGGGAGATCATCCGCGCCAGAAAGGGCAGCCCGTGGGTATAGCACCAGTGGGCCCGGCGGTGGCTGCGCACGGCCTTCAGACCGGGGTAGAGCAGCAGCACCTCCAGGGTGCTGCGGGCCGCGGGGTCCCGGGACTTGTATGCGTTTATGGTTTCGCGTAAATCTTTGAACATGCCGATCTTCCTTTCCTCTGCCAGTTTATGCGGAGGGGAAGACATCGGAACCCGGCGGCGTGCACGGCTTGCCTTGACCTCTTTCGCGTTTGAACCGACACAGGGACCGCTCCGGCGGGGCGGCGGGCCCGGCGGCCGGCTGCCCTGCAAAGCCGCAAAGCGGCCCGGCGGAACGCTTTGCGGCGCTTCGCCATCAGATTACCATTATACCGTATGGATTCCGGGACTGTCAACCGGAACCGGGAGAAGATGGGCGCCGCGGCCATCGTTTGCCTTGCAAATGGAAAAAGGGGGTGCTATACTGTTCTTTAGTATAAATTGGGGGTCGGGAAAGATGAGAGACAAGCGCATTTCCACCACGCTGCTGGGGCTGCTGTACGTGGCCTTTCTGGTCCTGTTCGGGGCCAGCTCGCCCATGGTCGCCCAGACGCGGGACGACGGCACCGTGGTCAGCATGCCCATGTCCGTCGCGCTGACGGAGAAGGACGTGCAGTTTGCCGCGGGGACCTACGCCACCGGCGCCGCGGAGCTGAAGCTGGTGCTCCAGCCGGGAGAGACGGCCCTGCTGGAGGACTTTGACCGGCTGGTGGTGCTGGACGCCT
This sequence comes from Oscillospiraceae bacterium, assembly GCA_017428565.1. GTDB lineage: Bacteria > Bacillota > Clostridia > Oscillospirales > Oscillospiraceae > Limivicinus. The sequence continues at coordinate 4,990 of JAFRQP010000031.1, read as the reverse complement.
CGGGCAGCAACTGCTATGAGGAGCTGCTGGCCTGGGGGGCGGCCCACCCGGAGGTGGAGCTGCGCTATACGGTGGAGCTGCCGGTGATCGGCGAAGTGGACCATCTGACCCAGGAGGTGGATCTCACCGGCCTCGCCAGCGAGGACGCGGCCCTGGCCGCGGAGCGGCTGGGCTATCTGCCGGCCCTGCGCACGGTGGAGCTGGGCACGCCCGACGCGGGCACCCGCGTCACCGCCGAGGATCTGGAGCTGCTGCACCAGAGTCTGCCCAACGCGGAGATCCGCTACACCGTCACCCTGCTGGGCCAGCCCCTGGACCCGGCCATGGAGAGCCTGGATCTGACGGAGCTGAAGCCCGAGGACGTGGAGAGCGCGGCGGCGGCCCTGTCCGGCCTGCCCAATCTGAGCCACATCACCCTGGCCGGCGGCGAGGGCGGCCTGGACCTGGACCAGGCCCTGCTCATCGCCCGGTCCGCGCCCCATGCGGTGGTGGACTACCCCACCACGCTCTACGGCAAGAGCATCAACCTGGCCGACACCGGCCTGGATCTGAACCACATCGAAGTGGGGGATGAGGGCGAGCAGGTGCGGCAGGTGCTGCCCTGCATGCGGGCCTGCACCTGGCTGGACATGGACAGCTGCGGCGTGGACAACGAGCACATGGCCGTGATCCGGGACGAGAACCCCGATGTGGAGGTCATCTGGCGCATCTGGTTTGGCACCAACTACTCCGTGCGCACCAACGTGACCAAGATCCTGGCCTCCATGCCCTCCAAGGGCGGCACCCTGTATGACGACGTGGGCGAGCAGCTCCAGTACTGCACCAAGGTGCGCTATCTGGATCTGGGCCACAACGAGCATATCACCAACTTCGACTTTGTCCGCAACATGCCCGACCTGGAGATCTGCGTGATCTCCATGACCGGCATCAGCGATCTGTCGCCCTTCGCCTCCTGCCAGAACCTGCTGTATCTGGAGGCGGGCAACACCAAGATCGGCGATCTGAGCCCCCTGGCCCAGTGCACGAATCTGCGGCACCTGAACATCGGCACCAACATCAACATCACCGACATCAGCCCCCTCTACGACCTGGAGCTGAAGCGCCTGTGGATCGGCAGCTATACCCCGGTGCCCCCCGCCCAGGTGGACGAGATGCAGCAGCGGCACCCGAGCTGCATCATCAACACCACCGCCCCCTCCGGCCTGGAGCGGGACGCCAAGGGCCACGTCCTCAACGAGGGCTATATCCTGGGCTGGAAGAACTACCAGAACTATCTGACGGCGGACTGGAACTACTACTCCGCCCACGGCTCCTTCCCGGCCCAGCGGCCCATCGGCTGGTTCAAGGTCATTTACAAGGCCTTTGAATACGACAAGGCCCAGGGCGCTTACGCCTTCTCCTGGAACGACCCCCTGTACAAGGCCCACGGACCCGACGTGAAGCCGGTGAACACCAAGGTGATCGACACCTCCTTCCTGAAGGAGGACTGGGAGGATCCCGGCTCCATCATCCCCGACGTGCTGAGCGATCCCCCCGGCGAGACGCTGTACGAATCCGAACACTGAGCGGCGGCGGAGGCGTACCATGCGGAAATATCTGATTTTCGCGCTCCTGCTCTGCCTGCTCCTGCCGCTGTGCGCCTGCTCCCGCCCGATCGTGGACGAGCCGGTCTGGGAAGCGGAGAGCGGGACTGCCCTGCCGCAGGAGCCGGACGCAACAGAAGCCGCGGACGCAGCAGAGGCTGCGGTCCCGCCGGCGCCGGGCCCGGAGAACGAGGCGGCGGAGATCGCCTTCGCGGCCCGTTCCGTCCCCGCCGACACAGAGGAGCTGAGTATCGTTCTCCAGCCGGGAGAGACGGCCCTGCTGGAGGGGCTGCCGGCCCTGCGGCGGCTGGACGCCTCGGGCAGCGCCTGCTATGAGGAGCTCTGCGCCTGGGGAGCGGCCCACCCGGAGGTGGAGCTGCGCTATACCCTTCCGCTGCCGGGCCTGGCCCCGGTGGGCAACCGGACGAGCCGCCTGGATCTGACCGGCCTCAGCCGGGAGGAGATCCTGGCCGGGGCTGAGCTGCTGCCCTATCTGCCCGCGCTGGAGAAGCTGAGTCTGCCCGGCGGCCGGGAGGGGCTCGCCCTGGAGGAGGCGCTGGCCATCGCCCGCAGCCTGCCGGACACCCTCATCGCCTACCCCTTCACCATCTACGGCCAGGAGGCGGACCTCTCCGACAAGGCGCTGGTGCTCTTCCACATCCCGGTGGACGACCAGGGCGAGCTGGTGCGGCAGGTGCTGCCCTGCATGCACGCCTGCACCTGGCTGGATATGGACAGCTGCGGCGTGGACAACCGGCACATGGCCGTCATCCGGGACGAAAACCCGGAGGTGGAGGTCATCTGGCGGGTCTGGTTCGGCGACCACTACTCGGTGCGCACCAATGTGACCAAGATCCTGGCCTCCATGCCCACCCAGGGCGGGAACATCACCGATAAGAACAACGAGGGCCTGTACTACTGCACCCGGGTCCGCTACCTGGACCTGGGCCACAACCCCTCGCTGACGGACTTCGGCTTTATCGCCAACATGCCCGAGCTGGAGATCGCCATCATCTCCATGGCGCCGCTGGAGGATCTGAGCCCCTTCGCCAACTGCCCCCATCTGCGCTATCTGGAGATGGGCAACACCCACGTCAGCGATCTGAGCCCCCTGGCCGCCTGCCCGGAGCTGCGGCATCTGAACATCGGCACCAACATCCGCATCACGGACATCAGCCCCCTGTATGACACGCCGCTCAAGCGGCTCTGGATCGGCAGATATACGCCCATCCCGGAGGAGCAGGTGGCCCGGATGCAGGAGCTGTACCCCAAGTGCGTTATCGACACCAGCGTGCCCTCGGGGCTCTTGAGTGTGGACGGCTATCAGAACGAGGGCTACACCATCGGCTGGAAAACCCTGCAGCCGCCCCTGAAGGACTGGGACATCTCCCATCCCATCGGCTGGTTCAAGGTGGTCTACAAGTGCTTCGGCTACTATTACGGCGTGCGGTCCTACTCCTTCTCCTGGAACGACCCCAAGTACACCGGCAGCGACCCCTATGTGAAGCCGGTGAACGTGGCCGTGTGGGACACCTCCTTCCTGCTGGAGGACTGGGAGGATCCCCATTCCGATGTGACCGAGGAGCTGAACACGCCCCCCGGCGTGATCCTCTATGAATTTGAACACTGACCCGGCGCGGGAAAGCCACGCCGTTCTTTGGAGGCATATTATGCAGAAGAAAAGCATCCTTGCCCGCGGCCTCTGCCTGCTGCTGCTTTTGAGCCTGCTGTCCGGCTGCAGCCAGGCCCCCGGCCCGGACGCCACGCCCAATCCCGACTTCGGCCCGGTAACGGCCCCCGGCGCCGCGGCGGAAAGCGCCGGCACCGGAGAAGAAGCGGCCCCCGCCACCGAAGATGACGCGCCTGCCGAAGAGGCGGAGGGCGAGAGCGGCCAGGAGGGCGGCTTTTCGCCCCTGCCGGAGATCGTGCAGCTCAGCAGCGGCGTCTATACCGCCGACACGGAGGAGCTGACCGCGGCGCTCACCGCGGAGGACGTGGCCCAGCTGTCCCGCTTCCACGCCCTGAAACGAGCGGACTTCCGGGGCAGCTCTTGCCAGGCGGAGCTGACGGCCTGGGCCCTGGAGCATCCGGAGGTGGAGCTGCGCTGCGAGGTGCGCCTGTCCGACGGGACCCTGCTGCCGGCGGACACCAAAGAGGTGGATCTGACGGAGGCCCCCACGGCGGAAAATCTCCTGCCCCTGGTGCTGCTGCCGGAGCTGGAGACGGTGGAGCTGGGCTCCTGCGAGGACGCCGCCGAGAGCAACATGGACTGGGAGGCCCTGGCCGCCGCGGAGGCCGCCTGCCCCGGGGCGGAGTTCCATTACGCCTTCCGGCTGTACAAAAAGAGCTTCGACCTGCAGAGCACGGAGATGGATCTGAACCACATCACCATGACCGACGAGGGCGCCCTGGTGAAGAAGATCGCCCTCTGCATGCCGCAGCTGAGCCTGCTGGACATGGACTTCTGCGAGGTTTCGGACGAGGCCATGGCGGATATCCGGGATTCCCTGCCCAATACCGAGGTCATCTGGCGTATCTGGTTCGGCAACGGCAAGCGCAACGGCTACTCCGTGCGCACCGATGTGACCCGCATCCTGGCCTCCAACCCGGACAAGGCCGGCGAGCTGACGCCGGAGAACACCCGCGCCCTGAAGTACTGCACCAGGGTGAAATACCTGGATCTGGGCCATAACGACCAGATGACGGACATCTCCTTCGTGCGCTATATGCCGGATCTGGAGGTGGCGGTGCTGGCCATGGGCGGCTTCAGCGACCTGAGCCCCCTGGCGGACTGCCCCAAGCTGGAGTATCTGGAGATCCAGACCTCCGCAGCCAGCGATCTGCGCCCCCTGGCGGGACTGACGAACCTGCGCCACCTGAACATCGCCTACATCTTCAGTCTGACGGACATCACCCCGCTTTACAATCTGACCAATCTGGAGCGGCTCTGGATCGGCGCCTACGACCCGGTGCCCATGGACCAGATCGAGGAGATGCAGCGCCGGGCCCCCAACTGCGAGATCGACTACACCACCACGAACCCCACCGGCGGCAACTGGCGCTATGTGGGCACCGACAAGGAGGGCCACGGCATCCTGCACCCCCGCTACGCGCTGCTGCACGAGCAGTTTGAGTACGGCCGCGCCCCCTACTGCTACTCCTACCTGGCCAACGACCCGCTGTACTACCCCCACAAGTGAGCCTTCGAGCGCGCTTTTTGGGCAATCGCCGCGAACACCGGACAGAAGCAAAGTCTTCTGTCCGGTGTTCGTGAGACTGTCAAAAAACCTCGCTGAAATGTCAACGGACAGAGCAGCAGGGGAGCTCGAGGGGGCAAGGCCCGCCTCGAGTACAATAGCCCGCCGCTCGAAAAGCCTTGAAAACCAAGGCTTTTCGAAAACAGCATT
>JAFRQP010000030.1 GCA_017428565.1 Oscillospiraceae bacterium | reverse complement strand
GGCGACGCCGAGGGCAGCATGAACGCTGCCAACATTCTCAAGCCCGCCCTTTCCAGAGGCGAGATCCAGGTCATCGGCGCCACGACCTTTACCGAGTACCGCAAGCACATCGAGATGGACGCCGCCCTGGAGCGGCGCTTCCAGCCGGTGACGGTGACGGAGCCCTCCATCGAGGACAGCATCCAGATCATGAAGGGCATCGCCCACTACTACGAGGACTACCACGGGGTGGAGATCTCCGAGGAGATGTGCCGCCAGGCCGTGCTGCTCTCCGAGCGCTATATCACCGACCGCTTCCTGCCCGACAAGGCCATCGACCTCATCGACGAGGCCTGCTCCGACGTGAATCTGAAGGACGAGAACATCAAGCGCCGCATGATCGCCCAACGGGACCTGGAAAACATCCGCTTCGAGCGGGAGGCCCTTATGAGCGACAACAGCGAGACCGATCCGGAGAAGCTGGACCAGCGCTATGCCCGCATCGCCCAGCTGCGAAGCAAGGAGATGCAGCTGGAGCAGGAGCTGAAGAACCTGGACGCTCTGGGCCGTCCCGCCCTGGGGGTGGACAATCTGGCCCGGATCATCGAGCTCTGGACCAAGATCCCCGCCTCCAGCATCAAGGAGGATGAGCTGGAGCGCCTGGCCAACCTGGACGGACGGCTGAAGGCCCATATCGTGGGCCAGGACGAGGCGGTGGACGCGGTCTGCGCCGCCATCCGCCGCAGCCGGGTGGGTCTCAAGGTCAAGCGCAAGCCGGTGAGCTTCATCTTCGTCGGCCCCACGGGCGTCGGCAAGACGGAGCTGGTCAAGCGCCTGGCCGCCGACATGTTCTCCAGCCCCGAGAGTCTCATCCGCCTGGACATGTCGGAGTTTATGGAGAAGTTCTCCGTCTCTCGCATCATCGGCTCGCCCCCGGGCTATGTGGGCTATGACGAGGCCGGCCAGCTCACCGAGAAGATCCGCCGCAAGCCCTACAGCGTGGTGCTCTTCGACGAGATCGAGAAGGCGCATCCGGACGTGATGAACATCCTCCTGCAGATCCTGGACGACGGCCGCATCACCGACGCCCAGGGCCGCACGGTGAACTTCGAAAACACCATCATCATCATGACCACCAACGCCGGCTCCGGCAACAAGACCGGCAGCGTGGGCTTCGGCGGCAGCCTCTCGGACATGAGCCGGGAGAAGGCCATGAAGGCGCTGAACGAATTCCTGCGGCCGGAGTTCATCAACCGGGTGGATGAGGTGGTCTGCTTCAACCAGCTCACCGAGGCCAACTTCCGCGGCATCGCGGAGCTGATGCTCTCGGAGCTGCGGGACGTGATGGCGGAAAAGAACCACAGCCTCAGCTGGGACGGGAGCCTGCTGGACTACCTGGTGAAGAAGGGCTATTCCGTCACCTACGGCGCCCGGAACCTGCGCCGCCTCATCCAGAAGGAGATCGAGGACGCCGTGGCCGCCCGGCTCATCGAAAACCGCGGCCAGGGCGTGGATACGATCTGCCTTCGCGCCGAGGACGACAAGATCGTCATCAACCTTGGAGAGAAGAAGGACTGAGCCGTGAACAAGGTCATGCTTGCTTGGAATTTTGCGCTCTTGCTTTTCGATGGAATCGCGATCTGGGAACTGCGGGAGCTTTTGCGGGATTTTTTGATCGGAGCGCGCAACCGGAAAAGTATGCAAAAGATCCATGCGCAGCAAAGCCTGCGGCAGAGGATCACGCTGGGGTATATTTTCCCTTATTTGAAGCGCTATCAGCGGGACTTCCGTTTCTTCCGCGGGCTTTATCTTGCAGAGCTGCTCTCACTTCTGCCACAGGCGGCTGTCCTGCTCTGGCTCCAGCTGAGCGGCTATCCCGCCTGGAAGATCGTTCTCTATATCTTCCTCGGCATCAAGGCTTGCCTCATTCTCTTTCTCCGTTTGCAGCAGGATGCGCAGCGCAGGACGAAGTATTCCCGTTGAAAGCTGCCATGCTTGCTGCAAGCCTGGACGGAAAGAATTATGGCAAAGCCTGTACAATTCCGAACTCCGAATTCCGAATTCAGTTGTGGGAGGTCATATCCATGCCGAACATTGAAGTCATCCTGGGCGATATTACCAAACAGGCCGTGGACGCCATCGTCAACGCCGCCAACTGCTCCCTGCTGGGCGGCGGCGGAGTGGACGGGGCCATCCACCGGGCGGCGGGGCCGGAGCTGCTGGCCGAGTGCCGCACGCTCCACGGCTGCGAGACCGGCAAGGCCAAGATTACCAAGGGCTACCGGCTGCCGGCAAAGTATGTCATCCACACCCCCGGCCCCGTCTGGCAAAGCGGCGGCTATGGGGAGGAGGCGCTGCTCCGCTCCTGCTATCGCTCCTGCCTGGAGCTGGCGTCCCAAAACGGCTGCGAGACCGTGGATTTCCCCTCCATCAGCACCGGGGTCTATCATTTCCCCCTGGAGAAGGCGTCGAGGATCGCCGTGGGGACCATCGCGGCCTATCTGGCCGAGCATCCGGAGATCCGCCGGGTGCGGATGGTCTGCTTTGACGCGCGCACCAAGGCCCACTATGACCGGGCCCTGGCGGAGCTGGCATGAGCGGGAAAACGCCGCTGCTGGTCAGCGCCTGCCTGCTGGGGGTCAACTGCAAGTACAGCGGCGGAAACAACGCCCTGCCCCCGGAGACCCTGACCGCTCTGGAGGCGCGGTATCGCCTGGTGCCCGTCTGCCCGGAGCGGGACGGGGGCCTGCCCACGCCCCGCACCCCCAGCGAGCGCCGGGGAGAGCGGGTGGTGAACCGGGAAGGGGAGGACGTGACGGAGGCCTTCCGAAAGGGCGCGGCCATCGCTCTCCAGACTGCAGAGAAAGCAGGCTGCCGCCTTGCCCTCTTGAAGGAGCGCAGCCCCTCCTGCGGCAGCGGCCGGATCTATGACGGCAGCTTCAGCCAAACCCTGATCCCCGGCGACGGGGTCACGGCAGAACTGCTGAAAGAAAAAGGCCTCGCCGTCTATGGCGAGACCGAGTTTGTGTATGAAACGAATACCAAATAGATTCAAGACAATCTTTGGCTGGCTTCTATCAGATATCAGAAAAAAGGCATCGGAAAACCGATGCCTTTTTCACGTTTTATTCCGCGGAATAGACCGTCATGGCGACGCCGGTGTCCCGCACCAGAAGATCCCTGGGCAGGCGAAGCAGCCTCAGGGTCACGTACACGTCTCCCGCAGCGCCGGAGACGTTGGCGATCTGCAGTATCCAGACCACCCAGAACCACTCCTGAGGCACCAGAGCACTGAGCAGGCCGAAGATCAGCGCCCACAGCACCAGCGGCGCCAGGGCGATGTGCCGGTAGGGGCGCTTGGCGAAATAGTCTGCCTCACTGCCCGCGTAGGCGTACATGCCGGTGAAGCCGAAGCGGAGCTTCTTGGCGCCGTAAGCCTTCATCACGGCGGCGTGGGTCAACTCGTGGAGCACGATATAGGCAAACATCCCCGCCAGCAGCACGCCGAGGCGGAGAAAATACAGGCCAAAGCCCTGGGAAAAGTCAAGCAGCGTGCGAAAAGGAACAAGCAGCAGGCCGATCAGCGCCAGAACCACCATCGCGCATACGGCGGCCATGTTTACAAGCAGGGCCGTTTTCTTGTCCTTCTGCAGGTCGATGGACAGCAGCTCCCGGTAGTTCTCCGGCAGCGTCTGGGAACAATGCATAAAAACCCCTCCCTCGATTTGTGCAGCGCTACTATAGCACAAGAATCGAGGGAGGGCAATCCCTTTCCAATCCGGTCAGGCCAGCTTGCCGTTGGCGTCCACGTACACCACCGGGGCCATGCCGGTGATGAGCAGGATCATATCGCTGTTGGGCGTGTCCTTCCCGGCCCGGGTATAGACCCGCCGGAGCTCCAGCTTGCCGCTGATGTTGCCGGATACCGCCGCCAGAGGCATCTGCATCCGGATGGAGCGGCGCAGCTCCTCGCAGAGCCGGTAGCCGTCCTCCACGGTGCCCAGACAAGTCCCGTTGACGCTCACCTGGTCCGACACGGCGATCCCCTCCGTCGCCCGCAGCAGGGCGTCGGTGAGCAGGAGCTCGTTCCCGTCCGCCCGGCGCAGCGTCAGCCGGAGCCGCAGCCCCAACTCCGGTTCCTTCGCGCCGCCCGCCAGCAGTTCCTCCGCCGTCTCCCGGGCCAGAGACATACAGCGCGTCGTCTGCAGGGGGCTGTAGAGGCCCGGCAGGGTCTTCCCGGCCACCGTCACCCGGTAGACCGGGCGCAGATGGGCCGCCAGCGTCAGCAGCAGCACCAGGGCGGCGAGCCCCACCCGGCGGATGGCGCGCCAGTCCCGGGGCGGCTCTTTTCTTCCCATGAAACCACCTCCGACGGTTAACATAACGCGCTATTTGCCTCTCGTCAACCCATTCGACAAAAGGAGTGAAAAAGAAACAAAAAAGGAAGGAAGCCCGCTATCTCCCGTAGGGGCCGACGCCCACTGCGGCCCGAACCCTCGTCTCTGGACCCCTTCCGTCAGCCGCCTTGCGGGAGACGGCGGCTGCCACCTCCCCCGGAGGGGGAGGCAAGAGCGCACGGGGAAGGCTTTGCGGGCGACCAAGGCCGCCCCTACGGAGAAACGCCGGGAACGGCGGGCGAACGCAAGGGGGAGCGAAGCGGAGGGCGCCCTACGGGCTGTCGAGGACGCCAGCCCCTACAACCCCGCCTCTCCTACGCACTTTCTTCACTCTTCACTCTTCACTCGTCACTCTTCACTCTTCCGTATCCCCCCCGGCCTCGCTGTGCTCGGCCACCCCCCCCTTTAGGCAAGGGGGGGCTTTTCGCGTCCATCGCCTCCAATGCACTACGCACTTTCTTCACTTTTCACTTTTCACTCTTCACTTTTCACTTCCTCTTCGATTTCCATGGCGGAGACCTCGTAGGCCGTGCGGGTCTCCGGACCCTGCTCCGTCAGCTTCCGGTAGTCCCGGCTCTGCAGCCTGCCCGAGAGCTGCAGCCGCTGGCCCACCGGCCAGAGAGCCGCCCGACGGGCCAGGGCGCCCCAGCAGATGCAGGGCAGGTAGTCCGAGCGGCCGTATCGCCGGTTCACCGCCAGCATCAGATCGCAGATCTCCCGGCCTAAGGGCGTGCTGCGCAGGATGGGCGGCTTGCACAGCGCACCCCGCAGCTGGGCAAGGTTTCCGTCCTCCTCGTCGCAGAAGTCCAGCTCCCGGACGTAGACCGTGAGCACCAGCTTCGCCCCCTCGCCCCGGCGGTTGTTGAAGCTGCGCAGCTCTCCCGCGACGCGGAGCTTGCCCGCCTCCCGCAGCTCCGCCGTCTCCAGCAGCTCCCGGCGCAGCAGGAGTGGGAGCCGGTCCACGCTGCCGGAGAGCCGCCGCACCTCCAGCGGGAAGCTGAAAAAATCCGTCCCCCGGCTGCTGTGGGAGTAGACGGGACGCCCCGCGGCTGTGCCGCAGAGCAGGACGCGGTTGTTTTCCGAAAAATCTTCCATGCTTTCTTCCGTTCCTTTCCTGGTTTCATCCCAATCTATGCCGCGCCGGGGCTTGATTATGCGGGGGGATTCGGATATAATGGTGCCATCAAGCGGTAAAGGAGATACCTAAATGGAACTTCGTGAAATTCTTGAAAAATGCGACCATACCCTCCTGCGGGTGGACTGCACCAGCGAGGAGATCAAAAAACTCTGCGACCAGGCCATCAAGTACCACTGCGCCAGCGTCTGCATCCCGCCCTGCCACGTCCCCGGCGCCAAGCGCTATGTGGGCGACGCGCTGAAGATCTGCACGGTCATCGGCTTCCCCAACGGCTATATGACCTCCGCCGCCAAGGCCTTTGAGGCGAAGGACGCCATCGAGAACGGCGCGGACGAGATCGACATGGTCATCAACGTCTCCATGGTGAAGGACGGCTACTGGGAAGGCGTGCGCAAGGACATCGCCGCCGTGCGCGAGGCCACCCGGGGCACGCTCCTGAAGGTCATCATCGAGTGCTGCCTGCTCACCGAGGAGGAGAAAATCCGCCTCTGCCACATCGTCTCTGCCTGCGGCTGCGAGTATATCAAGACCTCCACCGGCTTCTCCAAGGGCGGCGCCACCCGGGAGGACGTGGCCCTCATGCGGGCGAACGTGGCCCCCGAGGTGAAGGTGAAGGCCGCCGGCGGCATCTCCTCCCTCCAGGATGCGGAGGACTTCATTAACCTGGGCGCCGAGCGTCTGGGCACCAGCCGGATCGTGAAGCTGGCCATGGAGCTGGAAAACGCCGAGGGCGCACCCAACGAGAATTACTGACCCGGGACGGCGGAGATGAAAAGAGCAGGCCTGAGCATATTGCTCGCCATTCTCTGCGTCGCGCTGCTTTTGGCCGGCTGCGCTTCGCCTGCGCCTTCCGTCGCGACAGAGAGCGGGGCGACCGCCGCCGAACCGGAGCCCGCTGAACCGACCCCCGCCGAGCCTGAGCCCACCGAATCCATCCCGACCCCGGCTCCAACTCCGGAGCCGGGGCCCTTCTCCGCCGACTATGAGCGCGTCTGGGAGACGCTGGAGACGGACTATCCCTATCTGGACTATCTGCGGAGCAAGGGCGTGCAGGTGGATCAGATTCGCGCACAGTACGCGGAGCAGGCGCGGATGGCGCAGGATGTGGAGGATTTTGTCGCGGTCCTGGACAAGCTGTTCTACGCGCTGCGGAACACGGCCCATCTGGGGGTGATCGACTCGGATTTCTTCCCCATGTGCTACAGCGTCTATGAGGACACTACGGATGCCTTTGACGCCCCCTGGCGGGAGCTTGTGGAGGAGGCGGCTCTGTCCCCGTATTACGCTCTTCCGGAGGATTTCGGCAGCTTGGCCAACAGCGGGGTCGGCGTCCTTCCGCCGGTCAAGGTCACCTATTACGAGGACTGCCGGACCCTCTGCCTGACCATCTACACCTTCTGGCATGAGACCGTAGAGCGGGACCGGGACCTGATCTGGCAGGCCATCGAGCAGTACCCGGAGGCGGAGAACATTGTTTTCGACATCTCCGGCAACAGCGGCGGCGACACCCGATACTGGATGGAAAACATCGTGGGGCCCTTCGGCGAGGATTACACCGTGAACACGCGCATGTTCTACCGGGATACGCCGCAGAACCGGCTGCTGATCGACGGGCACCTTGAGAACTTTCCCACGGCGGAGGCGGAGGAGCCGCCCCCCTGGGCGCTGGAGCTGGGCCTGGACCGGTATGCTGTCGAAGAATACCGGATCAAGGGAGAACCCAAAGTCCGCAGCGACGCCAGGCGCTGGGTCCTGGTGAGCGGCACGGTGTATTCTTCGGCGGAGCAGTTCGTCTTCTTCTGCAAGGCGACCGGCTGGGCCACCGTGATCGGCAGACCGACCGGCGGGGACGGCGTGGGCTTCGATCCCGCGCTGTACCGGCTTCCGGACTCCGGGCTGCTGTACCGCTTCAGCATCGTCGCCGGCGAGAACCCGGACGGCAGCATGAGCCTGGAGGGAACGATACCGGACGTGGAGCTGAAGGTGGGGAACATCCGATTCTGCCTGGAATATATCCGGAATGAGCGGAGCGCGTGAGCGCCCGGCATGTTTTTGAAAAAATCCGCATAAAATGCGGAGAAAAGCCTTGACAAAGGGCAAAAGTGCTGGTATATTATCAAAGCTAAAACAAAGCAGGTACGGCATCCCCGACCTCACCCGGCGGCCATAAGAGCCAGCCGCGGTCAATAGAAGCACGTCCCCCAGTGGACTTTATGGGTGTTTTTATGCGCGGATGCTGTGCGTCCGCGCATTTCATTTTTTCGGAGGTGTTTCCCATCGCAAACGCTGTTCATCAAATCAACGAAGAGATTCTTGACAAGGAAGTTCGCCTGATCGGAGATCAGGGCGAGCAGCTGGGCATCATGTCTGCCGCAGATGCGCTCCGCATCGCGGAGGAGAAGGAACTGGACCTGGTCAAAATCGCTCCGGGCTCCAATCCTCCCGTCTGCAAGATCATGGACTACGGCAAGTACCGCTTTGAGCAGACCAAGAAGGAGAAAGAGGCCAAGAAGAATCAGCGCATCGTGGAGATCAAGGAGATCCGCATGTCCCCGGGCATCGACACGAACGACTTCAACACCAAACTGAAAAACGCCCAGAAGTTCCTGGCGGACGGCGACCGGGTCAAGGTCAGCGTGCGCTTCCGCGGCCGCGAGATGGCGCATACCGAGATCGGCGCCACGCTGCTGAAGGACTTTGCGGCCCAGTGCGCGGAGATTGCGAACATGGACAAGGCCCCCAAGCTGGAGGGGCGCAACATGTCCATGTTCCTCTCCCCCAAGCCTGTCACCCCGGCGAAGAAGCCGGGAAAACCCAAAGCGCCCAAGGCCGAAACGCCTGAGGGCTAACACACGGAAGGAGAAAACAGTCATGCCTAAACTGAAGACCCACAGCGGTGCCAAGAAGAGATTCAATCTCACCAAGACCGGTAAGGTAAAGCGCGCCCACGCTTTCAAGAGCCATATCCTCACCAAGAAGGACAGCAAGCGCTGCCGTCGTCTGCGCAGCGAGACCTACGCCGACGAGACCAACGCCGCCACCATCAAGAAAATGATCCCTTACAAATAAGGGCAGACGCGAAATAGGAGGATTTGACAAATGGCTAGAGTTAAAGGCGCTATGATGACCCGCAAGCACAGAAACAAGGTGCTTGGCCTGGCGAAGGGTTACTGGGGCAACAAGTCCCGTCACTATAAGATGGCTCAGGAGCAGATGATGAAGTCCGGCCGCTACGCTTACGTCGGCCGCAAGCAGAAGAAGAGAGACTTCCGTCAGCTCTGGATCACCCGCATCAGCGCGGGCTGCAAGATGAACGGTCTGAACTACTCCAAGTTCATGTACGGTCTGAAGAAGGCCGGCATCGAGATGAACCGCAAGATGCTCAGCGAGACCGCCATCCACGATCCCGCCGCCTTCACCGCTCTCTGCGACCTGGCGAAGAACGCCCAGTAAATAGACCCGGTGAAAGAATAAAAGACGATTTGCGACAAAACGGCAGATCGTCTTCTTTTTTTGCGCCCGTCCGCCTCCCGTGAAAGGGGAGGTGGCCGAGCGCAGCGAGGTCGGAGGGGTTTCCCCCGTCCCCCTGTCATCCTGAGCGAAGCGAAGGATCTCGCCCCCGGCGCTAGGTCGGACATCCGTCACCGGCGCCGGGTCCACAGCCTTGCCAATTCCCGGGAAACATGCTATTTTTTCTCCGAGACCTGCAAGATGCGCCTTCGTTTTGCGAGTAGATAGGTGAGGCGGAAAGGAAGTGACGCGGATGGAGGATGAACAGATCATCGCCCTGTTCTTTGAGCGCTCGGAACAGGCCATCGGAGAGCTGGACAGAAAATACGGCGCCGCCGCGGCGAAAACGGCGGGGAATATCCTTCGGAACCGACAGGATGTGGAGGAATGCGTCAACGACACCTGGCTGGGGGTTTGGAACAGTATCCCGCCTCAGCGTCCCAAGCCTCTCTGCAGCTACGTCTGCCGCATTGCCCGCAACCTGGCGGTGTCCCGGCTCCGCAGCGAGACGGCGGCCAAGCGAAACCGCGGCCTGGATCTGGTGCTGGAGGAGCTGGAGGACTTTCTCCCCTCCGGCCAGAGTGTGGAGGCGGACTACGATTACAAGGAAACGGTGGAGGGGATCAACCGCTTTTTGGATAGCCTCAGCTATGACGACCGCTTCCTCTTCGTGCGCCGCTACTGGTACGCCGACTCGGTGAAGGAGATCGCCGCCGCCATGCAGCGGAAGGAGAGCCGGATCTCCCTGCGTCTTTTCCGCCTCCGCGAGAAATTGCGGAAGACTTTGCAAAAGGAGGGCCTGCTGACATGAATCGGGAAAAAGTCTTTGCGGCTCTGAGCGGCCTGGACGACCGCTATGTTGCGGAAGCGCTGCGCTACGCGCCCGAGGAGGCGGTCGGCTCCCCGGAAAGGAGCGGAAAGATGAAGAGCAAACGTTTGGTGACCCTGGCGCTGGCGGCGGCGCTGATCCTGGCCCTTGGCGCCACGGCCTGGGCCATCGGGCTGAGCATCCACCGGCAGCGGCAGGAGGAGCTGCGGCAGGAGCTGCAGGTGGACGAGAACCGGGTGGAGGACTATGTGGAATACCCGGTGCCGGAGGATCCGGCAGAGGCGCCGGAGACCGGCGTGACCCTGCTCTCCGCCATGAGCGACGGGGAGTTCCAGAACTATTGGGTGGTGCTCAACGGCGTGACACCGGAGATGGTCGAGCGCATGGCCGCGCCGATCCGGGAGGATCGGGACGGCAGCCCCCTGGGGGAGAACGACCACCGGTACTGCTGGCTCTACTGCGGCTGGGACGGGGAGAGCTGGTACGACGTCTGGCCGGAGGGCGGCCACAACGCGGAGGGCCTGTGGGACGCCTACGACGAGGAGAGCGGCACCCTGACGGTGCGAACGGCCATCACCATTGACAGGATGCCGGAGCGGGCGGAGCTGCGATTTATCATCATGGACGTCATCGACTACGGCGACGCCCATGATTCCGACGGGGAGCTGGCCTGGGATCTGGGCAGCGTGACCGTGGAGCGCACCGGCCAGACCCTGCGCACGTTCTGGTTCCCGGAGCCTGTGCCCTTTACAAACGGCGACCGCGGCAGCGGCGAATTCCTGGGTATGGAGCTCAGCGCCAGCGGCCTCAACTGGATCCTCCGCCACGACGGCGCGAGTGAGATGTACCGGCCCCGGGACTTCGCCTCGGAAGAGGAACGCCGGGACTTCCTGGAGTGGGAGCAGAGCTGGCTCCAGGCCATCGAGGAGCTGGAGCGGACGGCGGTGCTGCACTTTGCCGACGGCAGCAGCATGGCTGTGAACCTGCCCCTCAGCAGCGAGCTGGCGGGAGATATGGTGAAGGACAAGTGCCTCTTCGGTTCTACCATCGATCTCAGCCGGGTGGTTGGCGTCACCCTGGGCGGTGTGACCTTCGAGATCCCCTAAACCCCATAAACACAGGCAGACAGCCAATTGTGGCTGTCTGCCTTTTGCGCCGGGGCGCGTCTCCAGCATGTTCCTCTTGCGCGCGGGGCGGGGGAGGGTGTAGAATACGGCCATGGAAAACGTGAAGACCGAAAAACGCGGCCTTGCCGCCATATGGAAGCTCTGCCCCGTCCGCCATGTGCTGATCCTGCTGAATGCCCTGATCATCGGCCTGCACCTGGCCACCCGGGGGGATCATGCGCTGAACCAGACCCTCTCCGAGCGCTTTGTGCGCCCGGCGCACCGCTTTCTCAGCCGGGCGACCAACGTGCTGCCCTTCTCCCTGGCGGAGCTGCTGATCGCGGCGGCGGTCATCGGCGGATTGGTTTACATAATCCTTACCATTGTTCGGATGATCCGGCGCAAAGAGTGGGCGAAGCGGCTCTACCTCATCCTCACCGCGCTGCTGACGGCGGGGGCGGTGTTTTACGGCAGCTTCTGCCTGCTCTGGGGCGTGTTTTACTATGGGGACGACTTCATGACCCGCAGCGGCCTGCCCCACGAGAAGATCAGCGTGGAGCAGCTTCAGCGGGTGACCGCCTACTTCGCCGGCCTGGCCAACGAGTATTCCGACCGGGTGCCCCGGGACGAAAACGGCGTCTGCGATCTGGACCGGCGGGCGGTGCTGCAGAAATCTCCGGAGGTCTATCTGGGCCTGGAGGAGCGCTACCCCTGTCTGGAGGGACCGGAGGTGCGGGCCAAGGGCGTGTTCTTCTCCCGCGTCATGAGCTACATCGACTTCACCGGCTTTTTCTTCCCCCTCACGGCTGAGGCCAACGTGAACACCGACTGCCCAAGCTGCGAGTTTCCGGCCACGGTGGCCCATGAGCTGGCCCACCAGCGGGGTGTGGCCCGGGAGCAGGAGGCCAACTTCGTGGCGGTGCTGGCCTGCCTGGACTACGGGGAGCCGGAGTATGTCTACGCCGCGGCGCTGTTGGCCTACACCCACCTGGGAAACGCCCTCCACGATGTGGACTACGCCGCCTGGCAGGAGATCTACCAGAGCCTGAACGAGGACGTGCGGCGGGACTTTGACGCCAACCGGGAATACTGGAAGCAGTTCGAGACCCCTGCGCGGCAGGTCTCCAACACGGTGTACGAGGGCTTTCTCCAGAGCTATGACCAGGAGCTGGGGCTCAAGAGCTACGGCGCCTGCGTGGATCTGCTGGTGAACTATTACGATCCGCTGCTCGCCGCCGAAGGGGACTGAGACGGCAGAACAGAAAATCAGAGGCGAATCCGTCTATATTGCGGATTCGCCTCTGATTTCGTGTTTGGTCAAATCAATAGGTCGCCAGGGCCAGGAAGCCCAGCGGGGTCTCCGGCGCCTCCGCCACGGTGATGCGGAGCCTGGTGCCGGTGGCCTCATATTTCCAGTAGGGGGCCCGCTCCACCATGTCCAGCGTGATATACAGGTCATAGCTCCCGTCGGCGTTCTGATATACGCCGTCCAGCTGCAGCGCGGTCACTTCGTTGGTCCTGGTGTTGACCCAGGCCCGGTCCATGGACGCAAGATCCATCCGTTCCCGCAGCTCGCATTCCCGGGCCACGTACTGGGACAGATCGGGATAATGCTTGTCGTACCACTGGGTGCCGAAATAGCCGTAGTAGGCCTTGGTGAACACCCAGGAGAAGGTGTACAACCGTTCCAGCGTGGCCTCGTCCGTGATCTCCGCCTCGTATTCCCGGATCTCGCCCAGGGCGTTGTCGGGAATCACGACGGATTCCGGGACCCCCTCCGGACGGACGTAGCCCTCCGGAAGCGGGGCCACGAGCCAGGCGTTGGGCAGCACGCGGGTGCCTCCCGCCTGGTTGGCGGAGCGGTTCACGGCCTCCCCGTGGAGCAGCATGCAGGTGGAGTTGCCGCCGTCCATGTTGGCGGCGTTGACGCAGCCCAGCTTGTCCGCCATGATGTCGATGCAGTCTCCCATGGTCAGCCCGATGCTGTAGCCCTGCCGCCCGTCGATGGCGACCAGGACCATAACGCCGTCCTCCCGCTGGCCGACCAGCGTTCTTGCGCCGATGCCGGAATCCAGTTTGGCCGGATCCGCCTTCACGCCGTTCTGAACCAGATAGGGCCCGAAGCTGACCGCGTCGCGCAGACCGACGGCCTCGCAGTCCTCATAGGAGTAGTATCCGACCCACAGATGGTCGCTCCCGTCCAGTCCGGCCACAGGGCCGCTTTCCTCGCCCTCAAAGTTGACGCTGAGGCTGTAGGTGATGCCCTGGGGAGGCCAGCCGGCCCCGGTGCCGTCCTCGTCCTTGAAGCCGCCCGCGTTGATTCCGGCGATGGCGCCGTACTGCCCGGCCAGGACGTCCAGCGTCAGCCCGCGGCCGCCGTAGGCGGTGGGCTCCGGCAGGGCGGTCCCCACAAAGACTTGGGAGGGGTCCAGCACGAACAGAACGTAGACCGTGGAGCCCTTGTAGGTGAAGCGATAGGGGATGATCCCGTCGCCGTCCTCATCCAGGAGCGTCTCCCCGACGATGGGCTCAGGCGTGGGTTCGGGCGTGGGCTCGGGGGTCGGCTCAGGCGTGGGTTCGGGGGTCGGTTCAAGCGTGGGCGCGGGGGCCGCCTCCGGCGTGGAAGCAGGCGCGGCTTCGGCGCCGGCTGCTTCGGCAATCTCCGCTGTCGGAGAGGGGGCCTCGGCCTCCGGGACCGGAGGCGCGCTGCAGGCGGCCAGAGACAGGATGAGGGCGGCGAGGAGCAAGACGGCCAAAGAGGCCTTCCAGGTTCGATGTTTCATAACACAGTTTCCTTCTATCTTCTGACGAATACCAAAAAGGTACACTAAATCAAGGCGCAAGTCAAGAGGGAACGGCGGGCACGCGGTTTTTTTTGGAGAGACGAAAAAACCCCGGAGCAGCCGATTGCACAAAACCGATCTTTGTGTTACACTGGGGAAGGCCCGAGCTGCGGGCCGGAACGGAGCGAAAAGCCATGGATTTTACCCATTTTAACGAACAGGGCCGGGCCAAGATGGTGGACGTGGGCGAAAAGCCCGTCAGCACCCGGACGGCGCTGGCCGCGGGGCGGGTGCTGGTGAATGAGGAGACCTTTGCCCTCATCCGCAGCGGCGGCATGAAGAAGGGGGACGTGCTCACCGTGGCCCAGGTGGCCGGGATCATGGGCGCCAAGCGCACACCGGAACTGATCCCCATGTGCCATCCCGTGGCCATCGGCGGCATCGACATGAAGCTCTGGCTGGATGAAGAGCGGCAGAGCGTGGAGATCCGGGCAGCCGTCTCCTGCGACGGGCGCACCGGCGTGGAGATGGAGGCGCTGACCGCGGTGAGCGCCGCGGCGCTGACGGTCTACGACATGTGCAAGGCCGTGCAGAAGGATATGGTCATTGCGGACATCCGCCTGCTGGAAAAGACCGGCGGGGTCCACGGGGATTTCCGGAGGGATGAACATGAATAAACAAAAGGCCGTCGTCAAGGCCGTCTGCATCAGCGAGAAGAAGGGCCAGCAGAAGCACCCGGTGGACGCGATCCGGCTGGAGCCCCATCTGGGCATCCCCGGGGACGCCCACGCCGGGGACTGGCACCGGATGCTGAGCCTGCTCTCGGCGGAGAGCGTTGCCCGGCTGCAGGAGAAGATCCCCTTCCCGCTGCTGCCCGGCGCCTTCGCGGAGAACGTGCTGGTGGAGGGGATCGAGGTGTCCCGTCTGCCGGTGGGGACGAAGCTGCGTCTGGGCAGCGCCCTCTGTGAGGTGACCCAGATCGGCAAGGAGTGCCATGCCGACTGCGCCATCCGCCGCCAGGCGGGGGACTGCGTCATGCCCCGGGAGGGGATCTTCGTCCGGGTACTGGAGGCGGGTGAGGTCCGCCCCGGCGACTCGATGGAGGTGCTGAATGGATAAGCAGGAGATCACCGCTCTGCTGGAGAGCGTGGCAGCCGGGGCCATCTCGGTGGAGGAGGCGGTTTTGAAGCTGAAGACCGCGCCCATTCGGGAGCTGGAGGGCTATGCCAAGGTGGATCTGCACCGGGGCTTGCGCCAGGGCGTGCCGGAGGTCATCTACGGCGCGGGCAAGGCGCCGGAGCACATCCTGGGCATCGCCAAGGCCATGCGCGAGGCGGGGCAGGAGACGGTGCTGGTCACCCGTCTCACCCCGGAGGCCGCGGCCCTGCTGGAGACGGAGCTGCCCCTGCGCTATGATCCCCGGTCCAAAACCGGCGTGATCGGCAGGCTGCCGGAGCCCACGGGCAAGGGAACCGTGGTGGTGGCCACCGGCGGCACCAGCGATATCCCCGTGGCCGAGGAGGCCGCCGTCACCGCCGAGGCCCTGGGCAACCGGGTCACCCGGCTCTATGACGTGGGCGTCTCCGGCATCCACCGGCTTCTGAGCCATGTGGACGAGATCATGAGCGCCCGGGTCATCGTGGCCGTGGCCGGCATGGAGGGGGCCCTGCCCTCGGTCATCGGGGGTCTGGCCGACTGCCCGGTGATCGCCGTGCCCACCAGCGTGGGCTACGGCGCCTCCTTAGGCGGCGTGGCCGCGCTTTTGAGCATGCTCAATTCCTGCGCCAGCGGGGTGGCGGTGGTGAACATCGACAACGGCTTCGGCGCGGGCTTCATGGCCAGCGTGATCAATCATCTGGAGTGAGCTTGACAGGACGAGGGGCGCTTCTTGCCTCCCCCCCAAGGGGGAGGTGGCATCCGGCGTCTCACGCAAGCCGGATGACGGAAGGGGCTGCCGGTTCCGGAGAATGGAGGATCATACGCCTATGACCATTCAAGATTTCTTCCGCGCCTACCACAGGGCCGCGCTGGCCTTTTCCGGGGGCGTGGATTCGGCCTACCTGCTATACGCGGGCCTTTCCTGCGGCGCGGAGATCCGGCCCTACTACGTCAAGAGCCAGTTCCAGCCCCAGTTCGAGTTTGAGGACGCCCTGCGCCTCTGTCGGGAGCTGGGGATCGAGCCCCGGGTGCTGCGGCTGGACGCGCTCTCCGTTCCGGAGGTGCGGGCCAACGGCCCGGATCGCTGCTATTCTTGCAAGATCAATATTATGTCAACCGTTATGGCCGCCGCGCGGGAGGAAGGCTATCCCTTCCTGCTGGACGGGACCAACGCCTCGGACGCGGCGGACGACCGGCCCGGCATGCGGGCGCTGGGAGAGCTGGGGGTGCTGTCGCCCCTGCGGCTCTGCGGTCTCACAAAGCCGGAGATCCGGCGTCTCAGCCGGGAGGCGGGGCTCTTTACCTGGAATAAGCCTGCCTACGCCTGCCTGGCCACCCGGGTCAAGACCGGGGAGAGCATCACAAACGAGCGTCTGGCTGCGGTGGAGGCGGGGGAGGACTTCCTCTTCTCCCTGGGCTTCACCGATTTCCGCCTGCGCACCTGCGGGGGCGCGGCCCTGCTGCAGTTTCCGGCGGAGCAGCTTCCCGCCGCCTATGCGCGGGAGGAGGAGATCCGCCGGCGGCTGGCGGCCGATTTTTCCGAGATCCGCATCGACCCGGAAGGGAGGAGAACAAGTCTGTGAAGATCCTGTATTTCAACTGCGCCATGGGCGCCGCCGGGGACATGCTGGCGGCGGCCCTGCTGGAGCTGCACCCTGAACCTGCGGCTTTTCTGAAAAAGCTCAACGCCGCCCTGCCCGCGGGCGTCACCGTCTGGGCGGAGCGGGACGAAAAGCGCGGCATTGTCGGCACCCACTTCCATGTGGACGTCCACGGGGAAGAGGAGGGGCACGGGGACGGTCATCACCACCACCCCCATACCTCTGTTGCGGAGATCCTGGCGCGGATCGAGGCCCTGGACGCGCCGGAGCAGGTGAAAAAGGACGCCGCCGCCGTCTACCGCCGCATCGCGGAGGCGGAGAGCCAGGTCCACGGCACGCCGGTGGAGAACATCCACCTCCACGAGCTGGGCAGCCTGGACGCCCTGGCGGACGTGCTGGGCGTGTGCTGGCTGCTGCACGAGCTTGCGCCGGAGCGGATCGTCTGCTCGCCCATCGCCGTGGGCAGCGGCACGGTGAAATGCGCCCACGGCGTCCTGCCCGTGCCCGCCCCCGCCACCGCGCTGCTGCTGCGGGGCCTGCCCATCGAGGGCGGCAGCGAAAAAGGCGAGCTCTGCACCCCCACGGGCGCTGCCCTGCTGGGTTACTTCGCCGCCGGCTTCGGGCCGATCCCCGCCATGCGTCTGCTGAAAAGCGGCGTGGGCACCGGCACCAAGGACTTCGCCAGCCCTAATATCCTGCGTGCCCTCTGGGGTGAGAGCGGGGAGGAGCGCGAGAGCATCCTGGAGCTCAGCTGCAATCTGGACGACAACACGCCGGAGGAGATCGGCTTCGCCATGGAGCGGCTCTTCGAGGGCGGCGCCCTGGACGTCTTCACCACGCCCATCGGCATGAAGAAGAACCGTCCGGGCATTATGTTAACAGTATTATGTAAACAAGAACGGCGAGAGGAGCTGCTGCGCTGCCTGTTCCGGCACACCGGGACCCTGGGAGTGCGGGAGACTGCCCATCCCCGCTATACCCTGCGCCGGGACTTCCGCACGGTGGAGACGGAGGCGGGGCCGGTGCGCGTCAAGACCGCCGAGGGCTTCGGCGTCAGCCGGGAGAAGCCGGAATTTGAGGATCTGGCGGCAGTCGCCCGGAGGCTGGGGATCAGCCTGCGGGAGGCGGCGGCCCTGTTGGAGGAGCGGTTTTGAAGATTGCGATCCTGGGCTTTGCCGGCTCCGGCAAGTCCACTCTGGCGAAAACGCTGTCGGAGCTCACCGGGGCCCCGGTGCTGCACTTGGATAATGTGCAGTTTCTCCCGGACTGGGAGATCCGTCCCCCGGAGGAGAAGCAGGCCATGGTGGAAGAGTTTCTGGACTCCCATTTGGCCTGGATCATCGACGGGAACTACACCAAGCTTTCCTACGAGCGGCGGCTGGAGGAGGCGGATCAGATCTGGATCCTGCTCTTCAACCGCTTCACCCGCTTTGCACGGGTGTGCCGCCGCTACCGGCGTTATCGGGGACAGACCCGCCCGGATATGGCCGAGGGCTGCACGGAGAGGCTGGACCGGGATTTCGCCGACTGGGTGCTGCGGCGTGGCTGCACACAGGAGAAGAAGCGGAACATGCGGGACGTGGTGCGGCGGTACCCGCAGAAGAGCCACCTGCTGGAAAACCAGCGGCAGGTGGACGCCGCCCTGCGCCTCTTCGAGGAGGGCCGGCTGTGATCGGCAGGACTGTTACGGTGGCGGTGGACCGCCCTCTCGGCAGCGCCCACCCTGAGTATCCGGATTTGATCTACCCGGTGAATTACGGCTTCGTCCCCAGCGTCCTGGGCGGAGACGGGGAGGAGCAGGACGCTTATATCCTGGGCGTGGACCGGCCTCTGGAGCGCTTTACCGGGCAGCTGATCGCCCGGATCCGCCGTCTGGACGACGTGGAGGACAAGTGGGTGGTCGCCCCGGAGGGCAGCCGCTTTACAAAAGAGCAGATCGCCGCCGCCGTGGATTTCCAGGAGCGGTTTTTTCAGAGCGAGATCGAGCTATAACAGCAAGCTCCCTGCCGTGCGGCAGGGAGCTTGCTGTTGTCCGTTGAGTTTACATAAGAACAATGATCGTATATTATCGTAAACTCTATTGGTTTACATAATCAATAAAGCGCAGGAAAGCGGCCTTGCCGAAATCCGTCCGCTTGTAGACGCCGGCGTCCGTGAGCACCTGCATGAACACTTCGCCCACCTCCTGTTGGAGGATGGCTTCGGTGTTTTCCTCGGTGAAGGCGTGGCGGCCCTTCAGCTCCTCCGCCCAGTCGGCGTGTGCGGCGGTGAGGGGATTTGCGCGCAGGTCCTCGCCCGCCAGGATCGCCCGGCGTAGCTCCTCCAGCTCCGTCTTCAGGCGGCTGGGCAGCACGGCCAGACCCATGACCTCGATGAGGCCTATGTTCTCTTTCTTGATGTGGTGCAGGTTCTGGTGGGGATGGTAGAGACCCAGAGGGAATTCCTCCGTGGTCAGATTGTTGCGCAGCACCAGATCCAGCTGGTACTGACGGCCCCGCCGGCGGGCGATGGGGGTGATGGTGTTGTGGGGCACGCCCTCGGTCTCGGCGAAGATCGTCGCCTCCGCGTCGGTATAGCCCCGCCAGCAGCCCAGGATCTTGTCCGCCAGCTCCGCCAGACGGAAGCGGTCCGGCCCGGTGATGCGGATCACCGACATGGGCCACTTCACCAGGCCCGCCTGGACGTCATCATAGCCCCGGAAGACCACCGGCGTCTCCACAGGAGCCTTGGCCATGGCGAACTCGTAGTGCCCGCCCTGGAAGTGGTCGTGGCTCAGGATGGAGCCGCCCACGATGGGCAGATCCGCGTTGGAGCCCACGAAGTAGTGGGGGAACTGGGTGACGAAGTCCAGCAGCTTCAGGAAGGCGGCTTTGTCGATCTTCATGGGAGTGTGCTGGGCGTTGAAGACGATGCAGTGCTCGTTGTAGTACACATAGGGGGAGTACTGCCAGTACCAGGGGGAGCCGTTGATCTCCAGGGGGATGATGCGGTGATTCTGCCGGGCCGGGTGGTTCATGCGCCCGGCGTAGCCTTCGTTTTCCGCGCAGAGCAGGCACTTGGGGTAGCCGCTCTGGGGCGCGAGGCGCGCCGCGGCGATGGCCCGGGGATCCTTCTCGGGCTTGGAGAGGTTGATGGTGATGTCCAGGTCGCCGTATTCGCAGGGATAGACCCACTTGCGGTCCCTGGCGATCCGGTCCCGGCGGATATAGTTGGAGTCGCAGCTGAACTGATAGTACCAGTCGGTGGCGCTTTCGGGGCTGTGCTCGTACAGCGCCCGGAAGATGGCCCGCACCTCGTGGGGCGGGGGCAGGATGGCGCCCATGAGCTTGGTGTCGAAGAGATCCCGGGCGGTGACGTTGTCCTCGACGAGACCCCGGCGCACCGCGTCGTCGGTGAGCTTTTCCAGGATCTCCGGCAGCTCCGCCGTAACAGGCTCGCCCTCGGCCTCGTCCAGCTCCATCGTCTCCAGCAGGCGGTTATAGGCCCAGAGCTCGTCGCCCTCCTGGATCAGGCCGTGTACCAGCGCGTAATCCACCAGCGCGTCAAGATATCCCTTCATCCCTGCACCTCCTCCAGCAGAATGCCGCCCTCGGGGCGGATGGAGAGCACCTGGCAGCTGCCCGCGCCCAGCACCGCCTCCATGCCGGCCTTGAAGCTCTCCAGCAGATCCAGGGGAACAAAGGCCTGGATCGTTCCGGCAAAGCCGCCGCCGTGGACCCGGCAGGCGCCCCGGCCCTCCAGCAGACGGGAGGCCAGCGCCAGACTCAGCGCCAGCTCCTGGTGGCGGGTGCTGCCCGTGGGGATCACGTTCTGCAGATAGAGCCAGCTGGAGCGGCCGGACTCGGTGACAAGCGTGAGGAAGCGGGCGAAGTCATGGTCCCGGAGGGCCGCCACTTCCTTTTCCACCCGGCGGTTCTCGTCAAAAAAGTGCATGGCGCGCAGAGCGGCCCGGTCGCCCGCGGCGGCACGCACCTCGGGGAGACGGGCGTAGAACGCCGCCTCGTCCACCTCCCGCAGATGCTCCTTGCCGAAGACGCGGCAGACCTCCCCCATTTCCCGGGGAATGGCGGCGTACTCATCGGTGAGATCGGCGTGGTCGGCGCCGGAGTTCACGATGCAGAGGGCGTGGCCGCAGGAGGCAAAGTCGAAGTCCAGCGGCTCCACCACGGGATGCTCCCGGTCGGCAAAGTCGATGGTCACGATGCCGCCCACGGAGGAGGCCATCTGATCCATCAGCCCGCAGGGCTTGCCGAAGAAGACGTTCTCGGCGTACTGGCCGATCTGGGCGATCTGAACGGCGTCGAGACCGCAGCCGTCCAGGTGGTTGATGATGGTGCCGATCAGCACCTCAAAGGCGGCGGAAGAGGAGAGCCCGCTGCCCGGAAGCACCCGGGAAGTGACAAAGGCGTCAAAGCCGGAGACGGGATGACCCAGCGCGGCGATGCGCCCGGCCACGCCCCGGATGAGAGAGGTGGTGCTGCCAAACTCGGCCTCGTCGGGAGCGAGCGCGGAGAGGGCCACGGTGCAGAGAGGATAGCCCTCGGACTGGACGCGGATCACCGGCTCCCCGTTGGGGGCGACGGCGGCCAGGGTATCCACGCTGACGGCGCCGGCCAGCACCCGGCCCAGCTGGTGGTCGGTGTGGTTGCCGCCCAGCTCCGTGCGGCCGGGGGCGGAGAAGACGTAGCGGGCGGGCCGGGAGAAGCTCTCCTCGAAGCGCCGCTTGAGGGTATCAATCATATGCAGATCCTCCATATAACACAATAATCCACGGTGAAGATATCATACTTCCGGCAAAAGGTCAACCGGGCGAAGGGGAAAAGCGGGGAAAAAGTGAAAAAACCAGGGGCGGCGATTGACCAATTTTCCCAACTCTGGTATAATAACTTGGATATACTGGGAAGGTATTGAAACGAGGAAAACGGGGAGTCAAATAACCATGAGAAGAGAAGGTCGGTGGCATCGCTGGGTGATCATCCTCCTGACTGTGGCGGTCCTGGCGGGCCTGGGCTATGTGGAATACAAGGCGCGCCGAGCCAATGCCGCGCGGGAGGAGTTCCTGCTGCGGGCGGAGCCTCTGGAGCTGGAGCGGGACAGGCTTACCATCCAGCGGGACCGGCGCCAGAACGAAGTGGATCAGGCCGCGCGCTCCGTCGCCACGGAGCAGCTGCTGTTCCTGGAGCTGGACCCGCTGCTGATGACGGAGCTCTTTCCCGCCCTGCAGGAGCGGGGGATCAGCGGCGTCCTGGGGCTTGGCGAGGGGAATTTCCCCGGGGACCCGGGGCGCATCACCCGGGAGGACTATGACCGGCTCCTGGCCGCCGACTGGGAGAGCTGCCTGATCTATGACAAGAGCGGGGACTTTCCCGCCTGGGACCGGAGCATGAGCGAGCGGCTTTCCGCCGCGGGGCTGCAGAAGCCCAAAGCCGTGTACTTCCCGGAGGACAGCTATGACGCCGCGCTGGACGGGCAGATCCTGGCCGCCGGCTTTACCGTGGCGGTCCACCACGGAGAGAGCTTCCGCCCGCTGATCGGCGGCGAGGTGGAGGGAGAGCTGTGGCTCACCGGCGCCCACCCCTGGAACTACAACGGCGTTCGTGACCAGATCCGCGACGTGATCGGCAAGCACGGCGAGCACTGCTATACCGTCCGCTTCACCGAGGGGCGGGAAACGTACACGGCGGAGTCCTTTCTGAACATGCTGAACTTCATCCAGCCCTATCTGGACAGCGGGGAATTGCGGGTGACGGGCTTTCTGACGGCCCGGGACCTGCACGACCCGACGCTGAACGGCGCTGCCCAGGCCCGGGCGGTTTGGGAGATCGAGAAGGCGGAGCTGGACGAGCGGATCCGTGTGGTGGACGAGGAGCTCCAGGAAATCTATGCCGAGTGGAACGGAGAAGAGGATGACTGAGTTTACGGCAAAGCTGGCAGATCTGCCGATTTTGATCCGGGCCGTGCACCCGGAGCTGCGGCGCTTCCTGCGGGACTGGCTCTGTGAGGAGGAGCCGGAGCTGACGGTGGAGATGCAGCCGGAGGATATCGACCGGGAGCGGGAGCTGGACGCGGAGAGCCGCGCGGCGGAGGGTCTGGAGCCCATTCGTTTTTCGGACGCCTATCTGGAGACCCTTGCCCTCTACCGGAAGCTGGCGGAGGCGCTGGTGGAACGGGAGGTGCTGCTGCTCCACGGCTCCGTCGTCGCGGTGGACGGGCAGGCCTATCTCTTTACCGCCAAAAGCGGCACCGGCAAGAGCACCCACACCCGCCTCTGGCGGGAGCTTTTCGGGGAGCGGGCGGTGATGATCAACGACGACAAGCCCCTTCTGCGCGTGAGCGAGGAGGGCGTCACGGCCTTCGGCACCCCCTGGAACGGCAAGCACCGGTTAGGCGGCAATCTGTCCGCCCCGCTGAAGGCGCTGTGCATCCTCAGCCGGGACGAGGGGAACCACATCGAGCCCATCTCGCTGGAGGACGCCTTCCCCATGCTGTTTCAGCAGTGCTACCGGCCGCGTCAGCCGGAAAAAATGCCCCTGGTGCTCTCGCTTTTGGAGCGCCTGGGCACAGAAGTGAAATGTTACCGCCTGGGCTGCAATATGGAGCCGGAGGCGGCCAGAGTATCCTATCAGGGAATGCAGGAGGAAGAAACATGAAGCTGAAACCCGGATTTGTCACCCACAACGTGGGCAAGGAGCAGATGATGGTGGCGGCGGGACCCGCGGCCAGGAGCTTTCACGGCCTGGTGCGCTCCAACGAGACGGCGGCCTTCATCATCAATTGCCTGAAGAAGGAGACCAGCGAGGAGGGCATTGTGGAGGCCATGCTGGCGGAGTACGAGGCCCCGCGGGAGACCGTGGAGCAGGACGTGCACCGGATCGTGGAGAAGCTGCGGGAGATCGGCGCGCTGGCATGACGAGCTTTGAGGAAGAGCTGGAGCGCAACGGGACCCTGGTCTTCACCAACAAGGGCAGGAGCATGATGCCCCTCCTGCGGCAGGACCGGGATCTGATGGTCATCGAGAGAAAGGGCCCGGAGCGCTGCAAAAAGTATGATGTGATCCTCTTCAAGCGGGACGGGAAGTACGTGCTGCACCGGATCCTGAAGGTGCGGGAGCGGGATTACTACGTGGTGGGAGATAACCACCGCCGGGGCGAGAGCGTGAGGGACAGCCAGATCCTGGGCGTGATGACCCAGGTAGTGCGGGACGGAAGGACCATCACCGCCGAGGACCCGGCCTATCGGCGCTATGTCCGTCTCTGGTGCGATTTCTTTCCCGTCCGCGCGGGGATCTTCTTCGTGCGGGACGGTCTGCGCGCTGTGCGGCGCAGAATCAGGAAGCTTTGGAAACGGGACTGAGCCCATGAAAAATCAGCAGAGCTCGCTGCGCTGGCTGCGCGCCGCCGCGGGGAGAGACAAAGTCTATATCGGCCTTCTCGCGCTGACGCAGGCGATCCTGGGCGGCAGCGGGGTTTTGTACGCCGTGCTGCTGCGGGATCTGATCGACGCGGCGGTGGCCGGCAGCGGGGAGGGGATCCGTCGCAGCGCCGTGTATCTGGTGCTGCTGGTCCTGGCCCAGCTGTCTCTGCGGGCGCTGAGCCGCTTTTTGCGGGAGTTTTCCGCCTCCAGCCTGGAAAACCGCTTCAAGAAGCGGCTCTTTTCCTGCCTGCTGCGGAAGGACTACGCCTCCGTGACCGCCGTCCACTCGGGAGAGTGGATGAACCGTCTGACCAGCGACACCGCCGTGGTTTCAAAGGCCATGGTGAACCTGCTGCCGAATCTGGCGGGGATGCTGGTGCGCCTTCTGGGCGCGCTGACGGCCCTCATCATCCTGGAGCCCGGCTTCGCCGCCATCCTGATCCCCGGCGGGATCCTGATGATCCTGCTGACCTACGGCTTCCGCCGGGTGCTGAAGGCCCTGCACAAGCGCATCCAGGAGTCGGACGGCGCCCTGCGCATCTTCCTGCAGGAGCGGCTGGGCAGCCTCCTGGTGGTGCGCAGCTTCGGCGTGGAGGAGCGCAGCGAGGAGCTGGCGGAGGAGCGGATGAAGACCCACCGGACCGCCCGCATGCGCCGCAACCACGTGTCGAACCTCTGCAACCTGGGCTTCGGCCTGGTGATCCAGGGAGCCTACCTGGGCGCCGCCGTGTACTGCGCCGTCGGCCTGCTCCATGGCAGCCTCAGCTACGGTACCCTCATGGCGATCCTGCAGCTGGTGGGGCAGATCCAGGCGCCCTTCTCCAATATCTCCGGCCTGGTGCCCGAGTACTACAGCATGGTGGCCAGCGCCGAGCGTCTTATGGAGGCGGAGCGCTTCCCCGAGGACGCGGTCGGAGCCCGGCCTCTGGAAGAGATTCGCCGTTTTTATCGGGAGGATTTCCGCGCCCTGGGTCTGCGGGACGCCTGCTTTACCTACCGGCCCCCGGTGCGGGACGAGGAGGACGCGCCCATGCCCGTGGTGCTGGAGCATCTGTTCCTGGAGCTGCGCAAGGGCGAGTTTGCGGCCTTTACCGGGCACTCCGGCAGCGGCAAGAGCACGGCGCTGAAGCTTTTGATGAGCCTCTATCCCCTGGACAGCGGAGAGCGCTATGTGGACGGCGCCGCGGGGGAGCAGCCCCTGGACGCCTCCTGGCGCGGGCTCTTCGCCTATGTGCCCCAGGGCAACCAGCT
Organism: Oscillospiraceae bacterium; assembly: GCA_017428565.1. Taxonomy (GTDB): domain Bacteria; phylum Bacillota; class Clostridia; order Oscillospirales; family Oscillospiraceae; genus Limivicinus. The sequence continues at coordinate 7,723 of JAFRQP010000030.1, read as the reverse complement.
CCTCAGCGGCACGATCCGGGAGATCGTGGCCTTTGGGGACGCGGAGGGCATGCGGAAGGAGCAGGAGCTTTGGCGGGCGCTGCGCGTTGCCTGCGCGGAGGACTTTGTGGCAGCTCTGGACAAGGGCCTGGACAGCTCTCTGGGCGAGAGCGGCGCCGGCCTCTCCGAGGGGCAGATGCAGCGCATCGCCATCGCCCGGGCGGTGTTTTCCGACCGGCCCGTGCTGCTGCTGGACGAGGCCACCAGCTCCCTGGACGCGGAGACGGAAAAGCGCGTGCTGGAAAATCTGCGCGCCATGACGGATCAGACCGTTCTCATCGTGACCCACCGCCCCGCCGCCCTCTCGATCTGCGACAAGCGCATCGACCTGGCGGGGGAATGAGAAAAACGCATACAAAGACAAATCCCCCGGAGCCCAGCTCCGGGGGATCTATGTGTTGTGGGTAGATTCTCAGCGCTGCTCGGCAAGATAGAGGCTGGCGCGGCTCTGGGTTCTGGAGGCGGCCTCGTCCAAACTGATCTGACCCGCAAAATAGGCTCGGGCCTCCACCTTGAGGATGTCCAGCAGCGCCTCGTCGCAGCGCACCAGCTTGTCCGTTCCGTAGACCAGCGCCCGGAGCCGTGCCGCGTCCTCGGCATTAAAGTTGTCGTAGCCGCGCACACTCTGATCGGAGAGACTTGCCTCCAACGCAGACTCAAAGCTGTCCTTTAGCACGGGGATGCCGTTCATGATGTGGCTCTCCCCGCCGCTCAGGAGCAGCAGACGCACGAACTGCCAGGCCCCGTCTGGGTGCTGGGAAGATGCCATGATCCCCAGACGGGTCGCGGCACCCAGGGTCGATCGGTATGCGTCCGGGCCGGTGCCCAGGGGAATGAAATAGCAGCCGCTGCCGCCTGTGCCGGGAAAGCCGCAGTACACATAGTCGTCCTGCAGCGCCATGCGGATCGTTGCCCCGGTGTTCCCGGCCAGATCCCAGCAGGGGTAAAGCAGCTGGGGATCCTCAGAATACTCCGTGCTGTAAGGCGCGTCCTTCACCAGCTGCAGCCAGGATTTATAGCCCTCGCTGTCAAAGCTGCAGCTGCCCGCCTCCCAGTCCACAAACTCCGCCGAGGCCATTTTAGCCAGCATGTCCAGCAAAAACTCCCGATCCTCCCAGGCGGGGAAGAGCTGCCAGCCCTCGGGCATGTCCTGCATCTGCCGCTCCGCTTCCTCCACCGTCCAGGCCTCCCTACCGGAAAAACGATCCGGGTGCCCGGCAAAGCCGAGGAGGGTAACGCGGGGCGTCAGCTCATAGAGGGCGCCGTTTTGCAGCATGGCATTCAAAAGAGGCTGGATGAAGTTCTCCCGACTCAAGTCGGGATCGGCGTCCAGATAGGGGAGCAGATCCAACAGCAGGCCGCTGTCCAGGCTGCCCGCCGGGAGACCTGCGGTGTCCAGAATGTCCACGCCGCCTTCCGTTGCAAGCTCCACCAACAGGCGATCCCGCTGGCTCTCATCGTCCCAGTCCAGCCGCCGGAGCTCCACCTTGTAGTCGGGATTTGTGTGATTGAAGCGAATCACCGCATTCAGCAGATCCCGGGAAAGGCCGGTCTCCGGGTCGCAGAGGCCGCCCGGAGCTGGGCCAAAGCTGCCCAGCACCAGCGTATTCCGCTCCTTTACCAGCCCGGGCGTGACCTTGATGAGAGAACTCCCGCCCATGACGGGGTAGAAGAAGTCTCCCGCGCTGTTTTCCAGAACGGCGTAGCCGCCCTTGCTGTCCAGACTCAGCGCCACGTCGATCCAGCGGAAGAGCCGTTCTTTGACCGCGCCGGTGTCGGGGTCGATCTCGCAGAGAGCGCCGTCCACGCTGCTCAGCCAGCGACCCCGTTCGCTGAAAAAGCTGCCGTTGAATTCCAGCTCTCTCATCGACCCGAAGCGCAGCGTTTCCGCATCAAAGCTGCAACAGCCGGAGACGTAGTCCTGCCCCTCCATGCGCCCGGCGTAGAAAAGCCGCTCCGACCCGGCGCGCAGGCTGCTCTGAAAGCTGCAGCCCTGCAGCTCCAGCTTTTCCAACAGGTTCATCTCCCGGTCTACGATGTAGCCCTGCTCCCCGGCGCAGAGGATCGCCCGGTTTTCATCCAGGGCGTAGACGCCGGAAAAGTAGAGGCCGGAGGCCTCGCTGCTCTCCCCGCCGGAAAAGGGGATATCCAGCAGCGCTCCGCTGCTGCCCTGTGCCCGGTCGCAGAAGAAGAGCAGATAGCGCCGTTCTCCGCTCGCATCGGGCTGCTGCTCCAGCAGCGCCCAGACCGTGCTTCCGGCGGCGGATACGGCCCGCGGAGCCATGGGGGACGAGGTGTCGCAGGAAAGCAGCGTCCAGGCGTCGGTTCCGGTGTCATAGCAGCCGATCAGGGCGCTGCCGCCCCGCCCGCAGAGGATCAGCGTATCCCCCTGGGCGTCCCAGGCAGTTTCCAGGATCCCCAGCTCCGCTGGAATCTTGATTTCCGAGGGAATGTAGCCAGGGACGCTGTCGACTTCAGCGCTCTCCCCGGTTGGCATCTCCGCAGGCTTGCCGCATGCGGCAAAGGAGAGTGCAATGGAAAGAACAAGAATCAGAATGATGATTTTTTTGGTCATAGGATGACCTCCTTTCGCCCATAAGAACGTCGCCCCGGCAGCCATTGTCGCAAATAAAAAGTTTCTTTTTGGCGCGACAAAACTGCCTTCGCCTGCGTTCTTAAGAATGAAAGGCATTAGAAAGAAGGGATTCGCCTTGAAGGAAGCCGGACTTTTGCGTCGGATACAAAACAGGGAGAGCGCCGCCCTGGGCGAGCTCATGGAGCGTTATACCCCCTATGTGGCCGCCATCGTGCGGAATATCATCGACCCGCCCCTGCAGGCGGAGGACGTGGAGGAAGTGGTCTCCGACGTGTTCCTGTCTCTCTGGCACAATGCCGCCGATGTGGAAGAGGGAAAGCTGCGTCCCTGGCTTGCCGCCGTGACGCGCAACCGTGCCAAGGACAAGCTCCGCGCCCTGCACCTGAGCTTGCCCCTGGAGGAGGACGCGCTGGAGCTCACGGCGGAGGATCCGGAGACGGAGACGCTTCGGCGGGAGGCCATCCGCACCACCAAGGAGGCGGTGGACGCCCTGGACGAGCCGGATCGCTCCATCTTCCGCCGCTACTATTATCTGTACCAGAAAACCGACGAGATCGCGGCCGAAATGGGCGTGAAGCCCTCTGTCGTGCGGAACCGTCTCTCCCGCGGCCGGGAGAAGCTCAAAAAAATCTTAGTGGAAAGGGGGCTTTGCTGTGAAGCTGAGTATTGCTGAGCTGGCGGAGGATTGCTTCCCGGAGAATGTGATGATCGGAAAAGCAGATGCAGAACTGACATCCCGTGTAAAGGCGCGGGTGCTGGCAAGGATCGAAGCGGAGAACAGCGCCGCAGATATGAGGGAAAAGCGTCTTTCTGTCCGTCCCAGAAGGATCGTCACCCTTGGCCTTGCCGCGGCACTGATGCTGTCCTTCGGCCTGGCTGCTTATGCCATCGGCAGCATCCACGCGGCACGCCAGCAGGAGCTGCGCGCAGAACTGAACATCAGCGAGAGCCACACGGAAAGCTATGTGGAATATGAGCTGCCAGAGGAGAATGCGCCTGGGCTCGTCCTCCTCTCTGCCATCCAGGACGGCTCATTTCAGAAGGTGTACGTGGACGTCTCCCCTGTGACGAGAGAGCAGCTTGATCGCTATACGGAGCCCCTGCTCTTCATGTGGCAGCTGGAGGGCTTCCGGGTGGACGGACAAGAGGCCTTCGGCATGGCAAGCCCCCGCTTGAGAGAAGGCAGAGTCGTCCATGAGCACGGGGAGACTGTCGCCGCCATCCTGGAGGACGCCTACGACGCCGAGAACCAGACTCTCACCCTGCGGATCGAGATCCCCCTGTCCCAGATCCGGGAGCTTCAGAGGCAGACCGGCTCTGAGCGGGTGGGGCTGACCGTCTGGCTCTGGGATCCCCAGGCACAGGCGGAGGCCGGGGAGGAGAGCCTGGGAGATTGGCTGCACAGTCAGCCCAGCTTCGGCAGCGTCTCCTTCCGCCCCACGGAGCGGGAGATGACGGTCTTTGACCTGGGCGGCTTCCGCTATCGGGATCCCGAGACTGGCCGGGAGCTGGAGCTTGTGGCCCTGGAGCTGAGCCCCACAGCCGCTGTATGGCGGCTGCGGTATGCGGGGATGGAGGAGAGCTTCGCCGCCCAGGATCAGGAAGAGCTGTCCACCTGGGCTCATGCGGAGGATCGGATGATCCGGGAGACACAGATCGTTTTCGCGGACGGATCGAGTCTTACCCTGCCCGGCGCCGTGGCCGCTCCGCTGGAGGACGGGACGGTGAATTGCGGCATCGGCTGGGAGAGAGCCGTGGATATTCACAATGTTCAGCAGATCACCCTGGACGGGCAGGTGATCTGGGAAGCGCCATGAAAGATAAGGATCCCTCGGAGATGAACTCCGGGGGATCCTCGCGTTTTGTCATCTGTTTCTATGTGCTTACAGATTATAATACTTCTCAAACTCCGCCGGGTGGGGGATCTGGCTGAGCTCCAGACACTCGGCCCGCTTGCGCTGGATGAAGCCCTGCAGCAGCTCCTCGGGGAAGACGCCGCCTGCGGTGAGATAGTCGTGATCCCGCTCCAGAGCGTCCAGCGCCTGCTCCAGCGAGGTGGGCAGATGGTGGAGTTTGGCCTTCTCCTCCTCGGGCAGGTGGAAGAGATTCATGTCGTAGGGACCCCAGCCCCGCTCGTGGGGGTCGATCTGTTTCTGGATGCCGTCCAGACCGGCCATCAGGATGGCGGCGTAGCAGAAATAGGGGTTGCAGGTGGCGTCGGGGTTGCGGAGCTCAAAGCGGCGCAGCTTGGGGCTCTTGGCGTAGGCCGGGATGCGGATGACCGCGCTGCGGTTGGAGGTGGCGTAGCCCACGGTCACCGGCGCCTCAAAGCCCGGCACCAGGCGCTTGAAGGAGTTGGTGGAGGGATTGGTGATGGCGCAGAGGGAGGCGATATGCTCCAGCAGGCCGCCCATGAACCAGTGGGCCTCCTTGCTCAGATGGGAGTAGCCCTCGTCGTCGGAGAAGACCGGCTCCCCGTCCTTCAAGAGCAGCATGTGCACGTGCATGCCGCTGCCGGCCTCGCCGTAGACGGGCTTGGGCATCAGCGTGGCGCTGTAGCCGTACTTGCGGGCCACGTTGTGGATGATGTACTTGATCATCATGCTGCCGTCGGCCATCCTGGACATCTGCATCAGCAGCGGCTCGATCTCGTACTGGCCGGCGCCGCCCACCTCCGGGTGGTGGTACTTCACGGGGATGCCGGCCTTTTCCATCTCCAGGCACATCTCGCTGCGGCACTCATAGCTGCGGTCCAGGGGCTTGGCCACGTGGTAGTTCTTCTGGAAGGGGACCACGTTGCCGCTGCCCTCGGTGTCGCTGTTCCAGTAGGCCTGCTTGGTGTCCAGATGCACGCCGATGGCGTTGTTGGTGACCTTCCAGCCCACCTCGTCGAAGAGATAGAACTCAAATTCCGGCAGGATCAGCATGGTGTCGGCGACGCCGCTGTCCTTCATGTACTGTTCCGCCGCCGCCACGATGTTGCGGGGGTACTGCTTCAGCGGGCGGTTGTTGGGATAGTCGATGATCATGGCGTTGCCGATCATCGAGAGAGTCTTGATGCTGGTGAAGGGCTCGATGCTGGCGCTGTCCAGATCGGGGATGTAGACCATGTCGCTCTTCTCCACCACGGCGTAGCCGTAGTTGGAGGCGTCGAAGCCGATGCCGTTGATCATGGTGTCCTCGTTGAAGTGGGCGGCGGGGATGGTCACATGGCGAAACTGCCCGTCGATGTCCACCACCTTGAAGTCCACCATCTGGATGTCCTGCTCCCGGATCATTTGCATGATTTCTTGCGCGGTTCTTGCCATAGCTCTCCTCACTTCTCTGCCTTGGGCAGATCTCATTCTCTCCGGCGGCGAATGGCCGGTCGGCTGATACGTAGTATAGCAGGAAAAAAGGCCTTTGTATAGAGAAAAAACCGGGCCGGGGCGAAAAGAAGACAAAAAAAGTTGCGGGAATTTGCTTCCCCCTCTGGACGGACGGAGGAAAACCCGATACAATAGAACGGAAAAGAATATGACAGGAGGATAAGGACATGCTGCAATCACAGGTTCGCGCCGGATCATGGATACTGGAGCAGGACGGGACCCTGCTGGCCTGTCATACGGTGGAGCGCCCCTTCGCCACCGCCGTGCGGCGGGAGAAAAGCTACCAGGAGAAGCGCGGCACCTTCAAGGCCACCGTCACCGAGACCGCCCGCATCCCGCTGACCAAGGTCAGACGTCAGGGGGAGGAGATCGTCTTCTCCGGGGAGGGGCACGAGCTTTCCCTGCGGCCGGAGGCCAGACCCCGGGGCGTGCAGATCTTTCTGCGGGGCGAGGAGGGCTGGGCCTATGAGTTCTCCCTGCCCGCCATGGAGGACGAGTGCGTCTTCGGCGGCGGCGAGCAGTACCGCAAGGTGGATCTCCGGGGCGAGCGGGTGAAGAACTTCGTCTCCGAGCACATCAAGGCCTCCACCGTGCTGGAAAAGGCCATCGTGCCCCGGGCCCTCTACCGGGAAAAGAAGGCTTCCAGCATCGGAAGCTATGCCCCCATGCCCGTCTTCGTCACCGACGCGGGACGGCTTATCCGCTTCGACACCGCCTCCGACGGCTGGGCGGACTTCGGCGAGGAGGAGTACCGCTTCCAGTACGACGCCTGCCCCGCCTCGCTGACCCTGCAGAAGGGCTCCAGCTTCCAGGAGCTGGCGGCTCTGCTCTCCGTCCAGATCCCCAACCGCCAGTACCTGCCCGACTGGTGCCTGGACGGCATGATCCTTGGCGCCCAGGGCGGCGCCGAGGAGGTGCTGCGCAAGACCTTCTCCCTGCTGGACGCGGGGGCAGAGATCTGCGGCGTCTGGAGCCAGGACTGGTCCGGCTGCAACAGGACCATGATGGGCTACCAGGTCTGGTGGAACTGGGAGGCGGACGAGAAGCTCTATCCCGATATCCGGGGCATGATCCGCAAGCTCAACGAGCGGGGGGTCCGCTTCCTGGCCTACATCAACCCCTATCTGGTGAAGGACAGCAGGCTCTATACATTCTGCAGGGAGAAGGGCTACCTCATCACCAGGCGGGACGGCAGCATTTACCACATCAAGTCCACCACCTTTGACGCCGGCATGCTGGATCTGACCAATCCCGAGGCCGTGACTTACATCAAGAACGTGCTCATCAAGAAGAACATGCTGGATCTGGGCGTTTCCGGCTGGATGGCGGACTTCGGGGAATACCTGCCGCTGGACTGCGTGCTCCACGACGGTGACCCGGCCAAGCTCCACAATCTCTGGCCGGTGCTCTGGGCCAAGGTGAACCGGGAGGCCATCGAGGAATACGGCGCCAAGGACGCTTTCTTCTTCTCCCGCTCCGGCTATACCGGCATCCAGACCTACGCCCCCATCCTCTGGAACGGGGACCAGCACACCGACACCACACGGGACTACGGCATGCCCTGCGTGATGCCCGCCAGCTTTACTGATGTGCGATAAAGAAGTAATAGAAGTGTAAAAAATTTTGCCGTTCCTATCCGGCACTTGCGCATTGTGTCGGATAGGTCGGGCGGTTATTCGGGCAAGTCCACCTTGCCAACAAAAGAATAATAAATCTCAAT
>JAFRQP010000029.1 GCA_017428565.1 Oscillospiraceae bacterium | reverse complement strand
CCGCCTCGAGTACAATAGCCCGCCGCTCGAAAAGCCTTGAAAACCAAGGCTTTTCGAAAACAGCATTTTGTGTTCGGCCAAAATGCTCGGCGGGGAAGCGCAGTCAAAAAAGCCCCATAAGGGACTTTTTTGACAAGCTGGGACGAGGGACGCGGGGAGAACCCGCGTCCCTCGTTTTGCCCTGTGTGGAAATGTTGGTTTGCGCCGTAGGGGCGACCTTTGGTCACCCGCAGACACGGGACCATCTTGGTTTGCTCTGTAGGGGAGGGGGCATAGCGGCGCGCGAGTAGCCTGCGACGATCCCAGCTCTGCTTGTCCCCTCCCGCCTGTTCCGACGTCCTCGGCTGCCCGAAGCTCATGTCACGACCCCTTCCGCCCAGTGTGCGCACTGGGCACCTCCCCCGAAGGGGGAGGCAAGGGCGGCAGGGGAAGCGAAAAAAGAGAGGTAGCGCCTGAAAACAGGCGCTACCTCTCTTCTCTTTTCTGTTGGGATCCTGCCTCGTCCTCAGCCCAGGAACTCCGCCCATTCCGCGGGGCTCAGCTCGGCCTGAAAGACGGCGTCGCGGACGGGGTCGTAGTAGTAGAGCGTTTCATCCAGCGCATAAAGCCGGAACTCCGCCAGCTCGCTGCCGCTGCGGACCATGGCGCAGCCGATCAGCGAGGGCTCCAGCTCCTCCCGCGTCAGCCCGGCCTCCTCGCCGCCCAGCAGCTCCCGGAACAGGGACAGATCCCAGTGGGAGAAGTCCCAGACCGGCGTCTCCTCCTCTTTGGCGTCAAAGGCGGCAACATTGTCCGCGTCCGCTTCTTTCGACTCATCTGCGGCAGCGGCGGCTCCCGCGCCCAGCATGGGCGCGGCGGGCTCCTCCGCAGCTTCGGCAGGGGCTGCATCCGGCATGGGGGTGGGAGCGGGCTCCTCCTCCGGAAGCGCCTCCTCTGCCGCTTCCTCCGTCTCAAGGGCCTCCGGCGCGGACGCGGCTGCCAGCACCATGCGCTCCTCCGCGGCGGCGGGCGCATCCTGGTAGGCGGCGGTGCTGATCTGGGCCTTTTTGGTCAGCGTCACGCCCAGATACACGCCGAAAACGATGGCGGCGCAGGCGGCTGTGGACATGACGGCCCGGAAAATGGTGGGGATGCGGTTCTTTTTCCGGATCTCCTCCCGCCGGATCTGGGCCATCACGTTCTCCCGCAGATCCAGGGGCGCCTCTTCCAGATCGCCGCTGATCTGCCCGGAGATTGCGGAAAAGGCACGGAACAGCGCGGCGCAGGCGGTACAGCTCTCGATATGATCGGCCAGGTCGGCCTCTTCTCTGGCTGTCAGCTCGCCGTCGACCATGCGGCTGATCAGCTCCTGATATTTTTCACAAGGGCTCATAGGACATCACTTCCTCTCGAGGTTCTTGACGAGATCGAGTCGGGAATGTTCCCGTCCTGCAGCAAAAAAGCACAGAGTTTTTTTCGCGCCCGGAAGATCCGGGATTTCACGGTCCCGGGCTCCAGTCCCATGGCCTCGCCGATCTCCTCGTAGCTCAGCCCCTGGATCTCCCGCAGCAGCAGGATCTGCCGCTGCTCGTCGGGCAGCTCCTGCAGGCCCCGGCGTACCGCGTCCCTGGTCAGCTTCCGCTCCAGCAGCGCCTCGGGGCTCTGGCTTTCGTCCGCGATGTCCAGCTGCACGTTTTCGCCCTCGTCGTCCTCCACGGTGAGAGAGGAGCTGGGCCGGCGCCCCTGCCGGCGCTTGAAGTCCAGGCAGAGGTTGGAGACGATGCGGTAGAGCCAGCTGGAAAACTTGCTGTCTCCCCGGAAGGAGGGCAGGGAGGTGTAGGCCTTGAAGAAGGCCTCCTGGGCGATATCCTGGGCGTCCTCCCGGTTGCCGGTCATCTGAAAAGCCACGTTGAACACGGTTTTTTCGTAGGCCGACACCAGCAGCGAAAAGGCCTCGGTGTCCCCGTGCTGCACCCGGCGGATGATGGTCAGTTCCTGTTCCCTTGTCAAGCGATCACTTCCTTTTTTCTGCGGAAACGAAGCTCCCGCCGCCATCGGCATCTTGCGGACAATTTGCGCTCTGATTTCACCGATTTTTCTTGAAAACCACAAAGGTTTCCTGCCAAAAATCGTCATCATCAGACCACAAATTCTCTCGCAATCTGCTCTCGACGACGGAACCTTCGCCTCCGCTCTGCTTCCTGCGGAACCAAAGTTTCTGCGGAGGCTCCGTTTCTTCTCTATTTCAAATCGCGCTTGATGTCCTTTACAATGCTCCGGACGTCCGCCAGCGTGGCCACCTGGGTGAGCGCCCGGCGGTAGGTGCCCGCGTGGGGCACGCCGTGGAGATACCAGGGCAGGTGGTGCCGGGCCTCCAGACAGGCGATGCGTTCCCCGGCGAAGGCCGCCAGAGTCTCGATCTGGGAGACGGCGGCGTCCATCCGCTCCCCCAGGGGCGGCGGCGCTGGGATGGGCTCGCCGGCGACGGCGGCCTTGGCCTCCCGGAAGAGCCAGGGGTTGCCGAAGGCGCCCCGGCCCACGGCACAGAAGTCCGCCCCGGTGTAGCGCAGGATGTGGGCCGCGTCCTCGCCGGTGAAAATATCGCCGTTGGCGCAGACGGGGATCTTCACCGCCCGCTTGACCTCCCGGATGATGTCCCAGTCCGCCTTGCCGGCGTACATCTGCACCCGGGTGCGGCCGTGGACGCAGAGGGCGTCCGCCCCTGCGCTCTCCAGCACCCGGGCGAAGTCCACCGCGTTGACGCTGCCTCCGTCCCAGCCCTTGCGGAATTTCACCGTGACGGGCACGGGCACGGCCTTTTTCACCGCCTCCACGATCCGCCCGGCAAGCTCCGGGTCGCGCATCAGGGCGGAGCCGTCCCCGGACTTCACGATCTTGCCCACGGGGCAGCCCATGTTGATGTCCAGGATCTCCGCGCCGGAGAGCGCCAGGGCCAGGGGGGCCGCCTCGGCCAGCACCTCCGGCTCATGGCCGAAGAGCTGCACGGCGAAGGGCTGCTCCTCCGGAAGTCTGTGGAGCAGGGCTTTGGTCTTCTCGTCCCGATAGACAAGGGCCCGGGCGGAGACCATCTCCGAGGTGGTCAGCGCCGCGCCCTGCTGCCGGCAGAGGCTGCGGAAGGCGAAATCCGTCACCCCCGCCATGGGCGCCAGGGTCACGCGGCCCCGAAGTTCAATGTTGCCGATTCGTACCATCGTCTTCTCAAAACTGAAAACTCAAAATTCAAAACTGAAGATCCAGTCCCACGGGGCAGTGGTCGCTGCCCATCACCTCGGGGAGGATAGTCGCGTCCTTGATCTGCTGGCGCAGCCGGTTCGACACCACAAAGTAGTCGATGCGCCAGCCCACGTTCCGCGCCCGGGCCGCCGCCCGGTAGCTCCACCAGGAGTAGGCGTCGGTCCTGTCGGGGTAGAGGAAGCGGAAACTGTCGGTGAAGCCCGCCTCCAGCAGCTCCGTAAACTTGCCCCGCTCCTCATAGGAAAAGCCGGGGTTTCCGATGTTCTGCTTGGGGTTTTTCAGGTCGATCTCCTCATGGGCCACGTTCATGTCCCCGCAGACGATGACGGGCTTTTGCCGATCCAGCGCCTGCAGATAGGCCCGGAAATCGTCCTCCCACTGCATCCGGTAGGCCAGGCGCTTCAGCTCGTCCTGGGCGTTGGGGGTGTAGACGCAGACCAGGAAGAAGTTCTCGTATTCCAGGGTCACCGCCCGGCCCTCGGTGTCGTGCTCCGGGATGCCCAGATTATAGCGCACCGAGAGGGGCGTATGCCGGGTGAAAATGGCCGTGCCGGAGTAGCCCTTCTTCTCGGCATAGCTCCAATAGCTCTCATAGCCGGGAAAGTCCAGCTCGATCTGCCCCTGCTGGAGCTTGGTCTCCTGCAGGCAGACGAAGTCGGCGTCAAAGCTCCGGAAGATCTCCTCGAAGCCCTTTTTCTGCACGGCGCGCAGGCCGTTCACGTTCCAGGAAATGAATCTCATGTCGTCTTCTCCCCGACCCGGGCCAGAAACTCCTCCCGGGTGATGCGGTAATACTTGAAATGCTCGTCCTCGGACACAAAGCGGAAGCCCGCCTTCTGCAAGGAGCGCTGGCTGCGGGTGTTGGCAAGGAGAGCGTCGGCCAGCACGGTCTCCATCCCCAGCTCCTCAAAGGCAAGGCGCAGGGCCAGCCGCTCCGCCGCCGTGCCGTAGCCGTGGTTTTTATAGTGGTCGTTCACCAGGCAGATCCCCAGCTCGCAGCGCCGCTGCACAGGGTCGATCTTCTTCAGCACCAGCTCCCCGATGGGCTCCTCCTCCAGCAGCGCGTAGAAGCGGCGCTCGTTTTGGCGCGCCTGCCGCTGGGCGAACCAGGCGTCCACCTTCCGGGCGTCGTAGACATAGGGGAGGCAGCGCTCCGGGTCCTCAAAGAGCTCCGGCGACTGCTGGAACTGCCGGAAATAGGCGTGGCAGAGGGGCAGGGTAGCCGGAACCAGGCGCAGGGCATCCTCCGGCGGACGGGGCTTTTTGCTGCCCCGGGCGTCTCCCAGGGCGGCGTTGCGCAGCCGCGGCACCGGGCCGGCGGCGGTGGTTTTGGTCTCCGGGGTACGGGTGGCCACCAGGCGGTGGATCTTCAGCCCCTCGGCGGTGAACTTGGCCTCATAGTCGGTCATGACGCCGGTGGGGCCGTTTTTGTGCAGGTCGTCGGTGACTTCCGACAGGGCCCAGCCCTCACTCTCAAGCTGCTCCAGGGACCAGGCGAAGAGGGGGCCGTTGTCGGTCTTGAACCAGATCTGACCGCCGACGGGCAGAAGCTCGGCGTAAAGCCGCAGAAAGCCCGGCGCGGTGAGGCGGAATTTGGCGTCCCGGCTCTTGGGCCAGGGGTCGCTGAAATTCAGAAACAGGCGGTCGATCTCCTCCGGCGCGAAGATGGAGGCCAGGTTCGCCGCGTCGAAGTCCAGGAAGCGGACGTTGGTAAGCCCCGCGTCCCGGGCCCGCTCCATGGCCAGCACCATGGCGTCCGGCACCTTCTCCACCGCCACGATCACGGCGTCGGGCTCCGCCTTCGCCGTCTCCACGGTGAAGCGGCCCTTGCCGCAGCCCAGCTCCACATAGAGCCGGTTCTGCTCGGGAAAGGCGGCCAGCCATTCGCCCCGCAGCGCGGCGGGATCTTCGATCAGATATGCGGCACAGGCCTCCATCCGCGGGGCCAGGTTGTGCCGTTTGCGCATTCTCATACTGATATCACACTCCAACTTACAGAATACCACAAGAACCGTCAAACATCAAGGCAAACAAGCGCCCTTTCCGCGAAGAAAGCTCTTGCGCGGCGGGAGAACTTGGAGTATAATGCCCATACGCGCGAAAAGCGCGGTATCCGGGTGTAGCGCAGTTGGTAGCGCGGGTGGTTTGGGACCATCAGGTCGGGGGTTCAAGTCCCTTCACTCGGACCAGCAAACAAGCAGGGGGCCGAAGGCCCCCTGGTTGTTTTTTGAAAAGGAGAGGGAAGGGACTTGAATCAAGTCCGAACGCCCCGGTGGGGGGTTCATCGCCCAGTTCAAAAACTGGGCGATTCTATGATTTTCGCCGTCTCACGGAAGGCGAAAATGCAGGCAAGTCCCTTCACTCGTCCCAACGGACGGCAGGGCCGAAGGCCCCCTGGTTGTTTTTTGAAAAGGAGAGGGAAGGGCCTTGCATCAAGTCCGAACGCCCCGGCGGGGCGTTCATCGCCCAGTTCAAAAACTGGGCGATTCTATGATTTTCGCCGTCTCACGGAAGGCGAAAATGCAGGCAAGTCCCTTCACTCGTCCCAACGGACGGCAGGGGGCCAAAGGCCCCCGGTTTGTTTTTTGAAAAGGAGAGGGAAGGGCCTTGCATCAAGTCCGAACGCCCCGGTGGGGCGTTCAGGAGCCGGTGCAGGCCGACGAAGCCGGCGTGGAACAAATCGCGGCCCGGCGCGTCAAAAAAACAGAGGAAAACTACTGGTGCATTTGCCGCAGAACTGTGCTATACTGCAGACAGAGGATCGCAGCGATCCCCCATCGAAAGGAGGGCGTCCCATGAAGATCACCAAGAGAAACGGCGTGGTCAGCCTGTACGACGACGCAAAGGTGGCCAAGAGCATTCTGAGAGCCAACGCGGACACGGAGGGCGAGATCGTCAATCCCGCCATAGCCGAGGCCCTGGCCGACGAGGTCTTTTCCCGGCTGACGTCGCGGCACCAGATCATCACCACGGCGGAGGTGCGCGCCTGCGTCTATGCCCTTCTGCAGGAAGCAGGCCTGCCGCTGACCGCGGAGAGCTACCAGGCATTCAAAAAGTGACCCGCAACGCCGCCGGGAGCAATCCCGGCGGCGAGCTTTTTCCTGCGCTTGGCGCGGCGACTTAAGAATTCTTTATTTGCTTTTGGGGCGGGGGAGCGGTATAAAGAAAACAAAAAAACCCCGCCGGGAAGCGGACAGAAGACGCCCGCGCTCCGTTTCGGGGGGAGAGGAGCGCCCGATGAGAAAACAGATCGCCCTATTGCTCTGCCTTGCGCTGCTGGCTGCCCTCACTGCGGGCTGCGGCCTGGGGCCGAGCCCCGCGCCGACGGAGGCCGCGGAGGAGAGTGCCGCCCCGTCCCCGACGGAGGAAGCGGCGCAGCCGGAAGAAGAAAGCCCCGCGCCGACGGAGGAAGCGGCGCCCCAGGAGCCCCGGGAGACGGAGAGCCACTATGTTTTCCAGCCCAAGGTCTGCTCCTCCTTCCAGGCGGAGCTCTTCGGCCAGGAGATGGTGGACACCTGGTACAACCTGGTGGACGCGGTGATGGCCGGGGAGACGACATTCGCCTGCCCGGACGCCTTCACCTACAACTGGGTCATGGGCCAGTTCCCGGACAAGTGCTTTCCGGTGCTGCCGGAGCTGATCGACTACTGCTGGGATCGGGAGCATCCCGTGAAGGACGGCATGGCCAGCTTCGTCTACCTGGTGCCGCCGGAGGAGGCCGCCCGGCGGATCGCGGAATTTGAGCGGCTGGTGGAAGATATTCTCAACAGCACGCTGGAGGATGATTACTCCGACGTGGAAAAGGCCCTGGCGCTGTATCTCTACTTTGCCGACCACTACGTCTACGACTATGAGGCCGCCCGCCCGGAGGCAAACCCGGACTACCTCTCCAGCTACCGGGTCCTGAGCACCGGCACCGGCATCTGCCAGGAGTTCTCGGTGGCCTATGCCTATCTGCTGCTGCAGGCGGGGGTGGACGCCACGAATATGAGCGGCCACCGCAGCTACGACCGGGCCGGCCACCAGTGGACCTACGTGAAAATCAACGGGCACAACTACCACATCGACCCTACCTATGTCATCGGGGACCCCTATTCGCTGGAGTATTTCATGATGGACGACGCCCAGCGGGAGGCGGCGGACGGCTACCTGCGGGAGGAGTATGTGATCTGCTCCAACTACGCCCAGGATCACCCCCACCCGGACTATACGGCGGACGACGACAGCTTCCGCCCGATCTGGACGGGCCGCTTTCTGGGAATGGACCACGAGAACCGGATCCTGCGCTATTCCGCCTTCAACGGGGAGAATCAGTGGGTCGAGCTGTGCTTCGACTACAGCGGCTGGTGAGAGAACGAAGGATCAGGCAAAAAACGGGAGAGAGTATCTCCCTATCGAGACGACGAGGGACGCCGGTTTTCCCAGCGTCCCTCTTTGTTTTCGCGCAAAGCGCCGAGGCTCCGTCAGGCCCGGGCCAGCAGACGGGCGCGCTCGTCCCTGGCCACCTGGAGGGACAGATCCTCGGTGAGCCCCCACTCGGTCTCCAGCAGCTCCACGATCCGGCCGTAGGTCTCCGCGGCCCTGCGGCAGTCGCCCCGGATCTCCCAGATCTCCGCCATGCCCATCAGCGCGTCCTGGAAGCGGGGGCGGGCCGGGTCCTTCTGAAAGGCCAGCTCGTAGTATTCGATGGCCCTGTCATAGTCGCACTTGCGGGCGCAGTACTGGGCGGCCTCGAAGAGGAAGGCGCTGTCCTCGCCGTACTGTCTGCCCAGCTCCTCCATGATCCGCTCCGCCTCCGGCGCGTCAAAGCGGGCCAGGGCGATCTCCGCCCGATACACCTGGCAGAGCAGCTCGTCGGCATCCGGCAGGGCCCGGAGCCGGGCCAGGACCTGCTCCGCCTCGTCGGCCCGGCGGTCCGCCAGCAGATTATCCAGCAGGTACTCCAGGGGCAGGCGCTCCGTGGGATTGGCTGCGGCCACTTCCCGATAGAAGTCCACCGCCCTGGCGTGGTTCGCGAGATTCCAGTCCCGGACCGCGTGGCCCTCCGCCATGGTGAGCATCCATTGGCAGGTGATCTGGCCGGGTTCGGCGCGGATGGCGTCCCTGGCGTAGCGGCGGACCTTCCGGGCGTCGCCGTACATCCGGTGCCAGTAGAGATAGGCGATGAGCCGGGTGGCCCGCTGCCGGTTCCGCTCGTCGCCCAGCTGGGCCTGCAGGAAGTCCTCGTATTCCCGGAATACGTCGGGGGGCAGCAGCTCCTCGATGTCCAGGCGATTTTCGATGCGGTTGAGCCGCTGCTCGGCGCTCAGATCGAACAGCTCGTCGATGCTGACGCCGAAGGTCTCGGCCAGCAGGGGCAGCAGGGAGATGTCCGGCATGGCCACGGCGTTTTCCCACTTGGACACCGCCTGGGGGCCGACGCCCAGCTTCTCCGCCAGCTGCTCCTGGGTCAGGCCCGCCTTGAAGCGCAGGCCTCTGATTTTCTTTCCCAATTCCATATCCGATCCTCCTTCGTGGGGGCTTTTTTCGTTTGCAGGCTCATTGTAGAACAAAAAGGCGGCAAATGCAATCGCCCGCTTTTCCAGCGGACTTGCCCGTCGGGCGAGTCGGGGCGCAAAAAGGCGGGGACGCCGCCCCCCCGGGGCCGGGAGACGGAAAAAACGGGGGAATTTGCGAAAAACCCCGTGTTTTGCCGTTGACAAAGCCGCGCTTCGGTGGTATATCCAGACCCGAGAACCGTATGCGGGAGAGAGGGAAAAATCATGCGCATCATCACCATCAGCCGCCAGTTCGGCAGCGGCGGCAGGGAGCTGGGCAAGCGCCTGTCCGACTGTCTGGGCTGGGATTATTACGACCGGCAGATCCTGGAGACGCTGGCCGAGGAGCACAACATGGACGCGGAGTATGTGCGCCGCGCCCTGGCCAACCACGGCTGGCAGAACATTCAACTCAGCTATCGCAGCAGCTTCAAGCAGCTCATGTTCGACCCGGGCGTCCGCACCCAGCTGCTGGTGCGGCAGCGGGAGATCCTGCAGCAGATCGCCGCCCTGGGCCAGGACTGCGTCATCGTGGGCCGGGACGCGGACGTGATTTTGCAGGATTGCAAGCCCTTCCGCATTTTCGCCTGCGCGGATCTGGAGGCAAGGCTCCGCCGCTGCCTGGCCTTTGAGGAGAAAAAGCCCCGGCGGGAGCGGCTGGGTGAAAAGGAAATCCTGCGCAACATCCGCCGCATCGACAAAAACCGGGCCCGCACCCGGGAGGTGCTCACCGGCAAGACCCACGGGGACGCCAGCGCCTTCGATCTGACGGTGAACACCAGCGGCTGGGAGATCAAAAAGCTGGCTGCGGCGGTGGCGGATTTCGCCCTGTGCCGCTTTGAGGGCTGAGCGATGGAAGAGCGTCTTTCCGGAAAGGATCTGACCCAGGGAGCGGTGTGGAAGAAGCTGCTGATCTTCTTCCTGCCCATCGCCGCCGGGACCTGTATCCAGCAGCTGTATAACGCGGTGGACGGGCTCATCGTGGGCCGCTTCGTGGGCACCACGGCCCTGGCCGCCGTGGGCGGCAGCTCCGCCCAGATCATCAATCTCCTCATCGGCTTTTTCGTGGCCACCACGGCGGGCGCCTCGGTGGTCATCGCCCAGGTCTACGGCGCGGGGCGGAGTCAGGACGTGCGTCTGGCCGCGGGCAACGCCGTGGCCGTGTTCGCGCTGATCGGCCTGGCGCTGATGGGCGTGGGGCTTTTGGCCACGCCCGGCATGCTGCGGCTGATGCAGACCACGGAGGACACCTTGCAGGAGTCCGTGCTGTACCTGCGCATCTACTTTCTGGGCGTGCCCTTCGTGCTGGTGCTGAACATGGAGTCCAACATGCTCCGCGCGGTGGGGGATTCCTTCAGCCCCTTCCTGTACATGGTGGCGGGCTGCCTGTCCAACATCGTGCTGGACGTGCTCTTCGTGCTGGTGTTCCGCTGGGGCGTGGCGGGGGTCGCCATCGCTACGGTGCTGGCCCAGGTACTGAACATGGCGCTGCTGACGCTGAAGCTGCTGCGCACCCGGGAGCCCTACCGGCTGAGCCTGCGGGAGCTGCGGCTCCGGGGCGTGTACCTGCGGAATATGCTGCGGCTGGGGCTGCCCTCCGGGCTGCAGTCGGCCATGTACAATGTGTCCAACATGATCATCCAGGTGGGCGTCAACTCCCTGGGCACCGTGGTGGTGGCCTCCTGGGCCATGAGCGGCAAGACCGACGGCATCTTCTGGGCGGTGAGCAACGCCCTGGGCGCCGCCATCACCAGCTTCGTGGGCCAGAATCTGGGCGCGGGGCGGCAGGATCGGGTGAAGCTCTGCGTCAGGCAGGGGCTGATCCTCTCCGGCATCATCACCGTGAGCATGAGCGGTCTTATCATGCTGCTGGGCAAGCCCCTTCTGCATGTGCTGACGGACGACGCCGCGGTGATCGCCACCACCTATGAGATCATGACCTACTTCGTGCCCTTCTACTTCACCTGGACGGTGATCGAGGTGCTCTCCGCGGTGCTCCGCGGGGCGGGGGACGCGGTGCGCCCGGTGGTGATCATCGGGCTCGGCATCTGCCTGCTGCGCATCCTCTGGATCCTGACCCTGTTCCAGTGGTTCCACACGCTGTTCGTCCTGTCCCTGTGCTATGTGGTCTCCTGGGTGGTGACCGGGACGGCCATGGCCGTCTACTTCCGCCGGGGCGGCTGGATGAAGCGGGGCAAAATGCTCCTGGAGCACTGATCGGAGCCCCCGTAAAGGGGAAAAACCCCGGCTGCAACCGCCGGTTGCGGCATTTCCAAGCCCGCTTTCTTCCCTGCAAGGGCAAAATCGGCTATGCTGGGCTTGCCCGATGAGGGAGAAAACAGGCGAGCGGCGACAGCGAGCGCTGCTCCCGGCGAGAAAAAGGAGTGTGCAAAAATGATCCTTGCAGATAAAATCATCGACCTGCGGAAGAAGAACGGCTGGTCCCAGGAGGAGCTGGCCGAGAAGCTGGGTGTGAGCCGGCAGAGCGTGTCCAAGTGGGAGGGCGCCCAGTCCGTGCCCGATATGGGCCGGGTGGTGCAGCTGTCCGAGCTCTTCGGCGTCAGCACCGATTATCTGTTGAAAGACAGTCTGGAGGCCCCGGCCCCCGCCGAGGACGATCCCGGCGACAGCCCCGCCCGCACCCTGGGCATGGAGGAGGCCAACGCCTTCCTCCGCGTCAAGGAGCAGAACGCCCGGCAGGTGGCTCTGGGGGTGCTGCTGTGCATCCTGTCCCCCATCTGGGTGATCCTGTTCTGCGGCGGCCAGGAGCTGGGCAAGGTCCCCCTCAGCGAGGCCCAGGCCGCGGGGCTGGGCGTGACGGCCCTGCTGCTCATGGTGGGCGGCGCGGTGGCCCTCTTCGTGCTCAGCGCCCTGCGGGTCAGCCGCTATGAGTGGATGGAGCAGATGCCGGTGGACACCCTCTACGGCGTGGACGGCATGGCCCGGGAGCGCATGGAGCGCTTCCGCCCCACCCGGAACCGGCAGCTCACCCTGGGCATCGTCCTCTGCGTGCTGGCGGTGGTCCCGGTTTTCCTGAGCCTCCTCTTCTTCGGGGAGGAGGACACATTCCACCATCTGCTGGCGGTCTGCGTCCTGCTGCTGCTGGCGGGGATCGGCGTGCTGCTGATCGTCCGCAGCTCCATCCTCTGGGGCGCCTACCAGATGCTGCTGGAGGAGGGGGATTACCACCGCCTGGCCAAGGAGGCTTCCCGGAAAGCCGCCCCCTTCAACGGCATTTACTGGGGCCTGGTGACGGCGGCTTTCCTGGCCTGGGGCTTCCTGGGCAATGCCTGGGACCACTGCTGGGTCGTCTGGCCGGTGGCCGGCGTGGCCTACGGCGCCGTCTACGGCATCTTCCGCGCCCTGGAGCGGGACCGGTAAGCCCGGCCCGGAGAAGCGAGCCCGCCCGCGCTTTCCACCAAATGCAAAAAAGCAGCCATCGGAAACGATGGCTGCATTTTTGCGTTCTGTTGTTCCCTTCAATATACCTTGCGGATGTCCTCCCGCCGGACGCCGTAGGCGCGGCAGAATTCCTCCAGATCCGCCTCGCTGCGGATCAGCTCCAGCTCCCGCAGCTTCCCCGTGCTGCGCTCGCGCATGCAGGCGGTCTGCTCCCCGGTGCAGATGCTGCAGCGCAGCACCGGCTCAAACTCCTCCGGGGGAAAGCGGGGCGGCTCCGGGGCGCGTCTGTGAAACAGGCTCATCATGATTCCTCCTCTGCGTCGGAACGGACGGCAAAGCGCCGCTCCCCATGCTTCCAGGGCAGCTGCCGGACCTGCAGCTGGGCGATGCGCAGGTGCTTTTGCTCCTTCAGCCGCAGCAGCATCCTGCGCAGCTGGCTCCGGGCCCCCTGCAGCTCCATCTCCACCCGCCCGTCGGGCAGGTTCTGCACCCAGCCGGTGAGCCCCAGCCCCCGGGCCAGATAGTAGGCCGTATAGCGAAAGCCCACGTGCTGCACCTGGCCGGAAAACAGGATGTGCCAGCGCTGCCTGCTCTCCTCCATGGCGCATCGCCTCCTTTGGCACCAGCTTACCACAGCCCGGGCCGGAGAGCAAGGGCTTTTCAGCCGCAGCGCGCCGCGGTCAGCGGCTGATCGAGGAAGATCTCGCCTCCGATCCCGGCGGCCAGCTCCTCCAACACCGGGCGCAGGGCCGCCAGCAGCGCCGCCTCCCGCTTTTTGGAGCGGCGGCCCGGCGCGGCGTAGAGCTCCCGCTCGGTATAGACGTCGTAGCTGATGCGGAAATCCTCCGGGTCCTCAAAGGGGAAAAAGCTCAGGCTTGCCGTATAGCGCACCCGCCCCTCTCCGGAGCTGAGAGTCAGCGCCGCCCGGGCGGCCCGCCGGGGCGTGCCGTTCCCCGGGTGCTTCGCCGCAAAATACTGCTCATACACGTCGATGTCCATGGCGATCCTCCCGCGCTCAGGCTACTCCTGCAGCTCCCGCTCCCGCTTCAGCTGCTCCGTCTTGCCGTGGATGCGGCCCAGGCCGTACATCAGGAGCGTCGCCAGCACCACGTTGACCGCGCCGATGGGATTGCCGGCGAAGGCGTTGACCACGCCGATCAGCAGGTTCGTCAGGCCGATGGCCAGCAGCATCCGGGCGATCCACTGCAGGTGCTCCAGGCGGGACTGGGTGTCGGAAAAGAGCTGGAACTCGCCCTGCTCCGCTTCTCTGCGGAAATAGATCCACTGTACCACCCGGCCGATATATTCCGCGCCGATCTCCTCCAGAAAATCGGTGTAGCTCTCATCCCGCGGGTGCATCTGCAGCCGGATGATATAGGCGCCGGGCTCGCACTTCTCAAACACATAGCGGCACCAGCCCACCTCCGCCAGGGCCCAGCCCTGCATGGCCATCTGGTTCAGCCAGCGCTCCTCCTTGTCGAAGTCCCAGACCCAAAACCACTTGCGGACGGTCTTTCTCTCGGTCATTTTCTCAGTCATGGTCATTTCCTCCCAGAATCTTTTCCCCGTTCTCCACCAGTTCCTTCAGCCGGTCCAGCTCGTTTTTCAGGGCAAGCAGGCCCTGGGCCGTCAGGCTGTATTCCTTCTTGCGGCTGCCGCTCTCGCCGGGCAGCA
Source organism: Oscillospiraceae bacterium (assembly GCA_017428565.1). Lineage (GTDB taxonomy): Bacteria > Bacillota > Clostridia > Oscillospirales > Oscillospiraceae > Limivicinus. Next base: position 16,839 of record JAFRQP010000029.1, on the reverse strand, counting down.
GGCGGATCCAGCCCTTGTCGCTCATGCTGCTCAAGGCCCCGTAGAGGGTCCCCGCCGCCAGACGCACGCGGCCGCCGGAGAGCTCCTCCGTGCGCTGCATGATGCCGTAGCCGTGCTGGGGCTGATAGAGCGAGAGCAGGATGTAGTAGGTGGATTCCGTCAAGGCCAGTTCGTTGTTCATGTGGCATTTCCCTCGCTTTCCGATATATCCGCGCTCGTTATATCCCACGGCGTTACATCGCCTCTCGATATATCGTGACTTGAGTATATCGCATCCCGATATACTTGTCAAGTGTTTTTATAAAATTTTTTGCGATTTTTGCTTTTCCTTTTTGGGGGAAACGAGAAACCGCCTGTCTGCGCCGTAGGGGCGCATCACGATGCGCCCGTCCTCGACCCCTTCCGTCACGGCGCTTGCGGGGGACGCGCCGCGCCACCGTTCCACCTTGCGGTGCCCGGAAAACACTGCGGGCTTTCGCTGATCCTTGTGTTTTCCGACCGCTGCGGAAATTCCGGCTTCGCTTCTTCTGCCACTGGCAGCGCGAAGCCGGTATTCCCCCGGAGGGGGAGGCAAGGGCGGGCGACCAAAGGTCACCCCTACGGAGAAAGGCCGCTCCCGCGTTTGCGGGGGCGGCCTCCTGTGGCTATACCATTCTATTCGATTTTCGCTGCCCGCTCAGAACTCCCAGAACATCGGCTCGCCGCTCTCGCCGCTGAGACCGATGGCGCAGCGGTGGAAGGTCCCGTCCGGGTCCACATAGGAGAAGCCGCAGCTCGGCAGATCCCCGTGGATCACCAGAGTCAGCAGCAGGGGCCGCTCCGGCCGCAGCTCTCCCAGATCGAAGAGCTCCCGGGTCTCAAAGGTGAGTCCGCTCTCCCCGTCCGCCGGGCTGAGGGCCAGGATCTTCAGCTCCCGCACCGGCCGGTCCGTGGAGAGCAGCAGCTCCAGGGCGTAGGGCCCCTCCTCCACCACGCAGCTCTCGTGCTCCGGCAGAGGCTCCGCCGCCGTCTGCAGGCGCAGCAGGGCCCGGTCCGGGATGGGCTCCGTGATCGCCGTGGCGCCGATGCCGGTGGCGAAGTAGATGTTGTCGCTGACCCGGCGCTCCTCGCCGAAGTCCACGTGGTTGTAGACCTGGCCCTGAAAGACCATCTCGCCGGTCTGGCCCCCGTCCAGGCAGTAGGCCACGCGCACGTCCTTCTCCCCGAAGTGCCGGGCAAACTCGTTGACGGTCCAGCTGCCGGCCTTCTCGGGGGCGTGGTTCAGCGACATGTAGAGATAGTGCAGCTCGTCCACCTGGCCGATGCCGGCCCGGGAGTATACCTTGTCGATCTCGCCCACCGGGTACCAGAAGCACTCCTGCACCTGGCCGTCCCGGATCAGGATGGGGCCGAAGGCGATGGAGAAGAGGATGTCGTTGTCCGCGATGTACTGCTCCATCTGCTCCCGCCCGGTGATCTGGCCCAGCTCGGTGAAGTGGAACTCGCCCTTGCTGTCCACAAAGCAGGTCTCCAGGCAGTTGGAGAAGGTGTAGCCCCCGGCGTAGCCCTGTTCGGGGAAGCGCAGCAGCTCCCGGTCATAGACCACGAGACCCAGGTCCCGGTTCTGGTAGAAGTCTGCGTTCAGGCTCAGCACCGCGTTGGTCTGCTGGTGCAGCTCCGTGCAGAAATAGCGGTTCACCGGGTTCACCTGGTCGTCAGCCAGCTTCCGGCGGAACTGGGAGGGATCGGCGATCTTGATCTCCGCGAAGGAGCAGGTGCGGCCGTCCACCACCTCTTTCCAGCAGATCACCAGGATGGTCTCGTCCAGGTAGTATTGGATGTCCTGCCGGTCCGCTCCCCGGTAGAAGTCCACGCCGGGGTCGAAGACCACCCGCTCGTCCGGGCGCAGCAGGCCCAGATCCCGGGCGCGCTGGACGACCTCCAGGGTCTTTTCCGGCTCGTCCAGGCTGACGGAGCCGTAGCAGGCCGGGTCCGGCGCGGGGGCCACGGTGCTCCCCTCGGGGATCACATAGCGGGTGCGCATGGGCACCGGCGTGGGCTCGGGGGTAGGCGCCGGCGTGGGCGCCGGCGTGGGCGCGGGCTCCGTCAGCCCTGCGGGTTCCGGCTCCGTCCCGGTCGCCGGCGCGGGCTCCTGCCCGGCGGGGGCGTCGGTTGGGGCGATCCCGATCCCGCTTCCCCCATCCCGTGGGCCCGCTGAAGGCGCCTGGGAACAGGCGCAGAGGCCCAGCAGCAGCGCCGCGCACAGCAGCATGCAAAGACTCCGTTTCATGGCTCGATCCTCCTCAGTCCAGCAGCTTATCCGGCTGCCATTTTCGATAATCGCCCGATACCAGACGGTAGCGGACGCCGTTTTTCTCTCCCAGAATGCTGTCGCCGAAGCGGTTCTCCCCGTGGATATGTGCGTAGATCAGCTGCTCCGCGCCGTACTCCTCGGCCATGCGGGTGAAGCCGCTGTCCTCCTCCAGAATATTGGTGGGCGGGTAGTGCAGAAAGCAGAGGAAGCGCCGGAAGCCCGCCGCCCGGGCCGCCTCGAAGGAGTCCCGGAGCCGGGCAAGCTCCCGCTCCACCAGCTTTTTGGCCCTGGCCTCGGCCTCCTCGTCCCAGCCCAGGATGCGCCCCCGCCGGTCCAGCCAGAAGGGCCCCTCAAAGCAGGCCCCCTTGGTGCCCACCAGAGCAAAGTCGCCGTAGGAACAGAAGTTTCCCTGCAGGAAGCTGAGCCGCCCGGCAAAGCGCCGGTTCAGCTCTTCGGTCTTGCCCGCGTCCCAGAACATGTCGTGATTGCCGCGGACCAGGATCTTCCGCCCGGGCAGGCTCTCGATATAGCGGAAATCCTCCTCGCACTCCTCCATCTTCCGGCCCCAGCTGTGGTCGCCCACCAGCACCAGGGTGTCCTCCGGCGTCAGCAGAGCCTCGCAGTTCCGGCGAAAGACTTCCTCGTGGTTCTTCCACACCCGCTCCCGCATCTGCCGCTGGGATTTCAGCGGCGACTGAAAATGCAGATGCAGATCCCCGATCGCGTATAACGCCATGCCCAGCGCCTCCCTTGCGTGTTTTCCGGCTCTACTTTACCATAGCCGCGGCCTCCGCGCAAGCCCGGGGGCTGCGGGAAGGAGGGAAGAGACCGCGCGGAGAGAGGAAGGGAGCAAAGCGCCGTTTCGCCCCGCGCCCCTGGCTTTTTTCCGAAAACGTGGTATACTATAGCCGTCTCATTTCATACAGGGAGGATTCTGCGATGTTTCTCAAGCTGACCCGACAATTCGGAAAGCCGATCTGCGTGCTGCTCTACGGGCTCTTCGCCCTGCTGGCGGGGAAGAAAAAGCCCCTGCCCCTGCTCACGCTGCTGGGCACCCACACGGTGGAGTATTTCCTCGTTGGCCGCAAGGTGGCGGAGGAGAAGGGCCTGAGCAAGGCGGAGGGCCTGGCCCAGTGCTTGTCCTTCGGCTTCACCTGGTGGCTCCCCCTGAAAAAAGAGGGCAGATACTGATCCCTGATAGAAATCTCGGAATCTTTCCGGTATAATTCGCACCAACCTTCGTTGAAGCCCTTGACCATATATGTCCATTATGCTCTGCGGTCTTCGCCTCGTCTGGTGCGAATTCTGCTCGGAAATCTTTATCGACCTTTCTATCAGGTATCAGTATAAGCGCAAAGCGCCCGTCGATCCCATGCAGGATCGACGGGCGTTTTCTTTTTTCGAGGGAGCAGACTTATTCCGGCCAGTCCCGGAGCAGGGCCTCCGCCAGGGCGCAGAAGCGGTCTCCCGCCGCGGCGGCCGCGGCCAGCACCTCTTCGTGGGAATGCGGTCTGTCTGCGATGCCGGTGGCCATGTTGGTGATGCAGCTCATGCCCAGCACCCGCATGCCCAGGTAGTTTGCGGCGATGACCTCCGGCACGGTGGACATGCCCACCGCGTCCGCCCCCAGGGCCTGGAAGGCGCGGATCTCCGCCGCCGTCTCGAAGCTGGGGCCGGTGTAAAAGGCGTAGACGCCCTCCTGCAGAGGGACCTCCAGCCGGGCGGCGCTCTCCCGGGCGAAGGCGCGCAGAGCGGCGCTGTAGGGCTCGGACATATCCGGGAAGCGGGGGCCGAAGCGCTCGTCATTGGGCCCTATGAGAGGGTTCTGTCCGCTGAAATTGATGTGATCGGAGAGGAGCATCAGATCCCCCGGGGCAAAAGCCCGGTTCACCGCGCCGCAGGCGTTGGTGACCACCAGATCCGTCACGCCCAGGGCCCGCAGCACAAAGACCGGCAGGCAGAGCTCCCGCATGGAAAAGCCCTCGTAGTAGTGGAAGCGGCCCTGCATGGCAACCACCTCGCGCGCGCCCATCCGGCCCAGCACCAGCCGGGCCGCATGCCCCGCCACATGGGAGACGGGAAAGCCGGGGATCTGCCCGTAGGGGATAAACTCCGCGTCCTGCAGCCGCTCGGCCAGACCGCCCAGGCCGCTGCCCAGGATGATCCCCAGCCGGGGGCGCAGATCCGTCTGCTCGCGGATAGAATCCGCGGCGCGCTGTACCTGTTCATAGAAATCCATGTCCGTACCTCCTTGTCAAATCCCGCAGTCATCCCAAATGCGGCGCAGGCGTTCGATCTCCTCCGGCGGCAGCTTGGGCTGCAGGGGATTGTTCCCCTCCCGGTAGCAGGCCTCAAAATAGGGGATCCGGTCCGCCCGCCGCAGCTCCGGCCGCAGATCCACCCGTGCGTACTGGCCGTTGTCCAGTTCAAAGAGGGCGTGATCCCGGTACCAGCCCACATAGGAGACGATCTGCGGCCGACGCCAGGGCTTCCGGCTCAGAGCCAGCAGCTCCTCCGTGTCGGCGGCGAAGAGGGTTTCCCCCTCCCAGTTCTCCGCGGCGGAGAGGGCGATGTGCACCGCCTCCTCCAGGGGAAAGTGGTAGTAGCAGCTGGAGAGGAAGGGGGAGGCCAGGCTGCGCAGCCCCAGCTCCGCGGCCTTCTCGTACACCGCCTCGTAGCAGCGGCGCAGGGCCAGCAGCTCGTTGGCCTTGCCGGTGAGCCAGCGGGGCACCGCCGTGGCGATCACGTGGCCGAAGGGCAGCCCCGGGATCTCCAGCGCCTCCGCGCTTCCAACCGGAAGGAAGCTGCCCTTTCGCAGCGCCGCCGTCAGCGCCTCGCCGCCAAGCTCCGCCAGACGGCGGGCCGCCCGCCCCTCGGTGGGGCGGCCGGTCATCTCCAGGGGCAGCACCGCGGCCTCCGCGGATAGAGAGAGAATATCGTCCAGACTCGCGGAAACCTTCATTTCGCATCCTCCCGGGCAGCCAGCAGCCGGGCCTTCAGCAGCTCGTAGCGGGCTCGCTTGCCCTCGTCGGCAAGATGCGCCTCCCGGCTCTGCAGGGGGCGGTTTTCATAGTCCAGCGTCACCCCCGGAAACTGGGCGCTGGTCAGATCGAAGACACATCCCAGGGCCTCGTTGAAGCAGTGGACGCTTCCGTCTGCCAGCGGCACGCCGTAGACCTTCCCGCCCAGCAGATCCTGCACCAGAAAGGCCGTGATGCTGCACTGGCCCAGGGTGCGGTTCTCCGGCGTCCAGCCCGGACGCAGCCGGGGCGCGCAGGTGTCCAGGGTCCAGAGAGGCCAGAGCTCCTCATAGAGCCGCAGGATTTCCGGCGCGGCGGTCTCTTCTCCGTAAAAGCGTGCCATTGCCGCACTTCCTTTCCGTTTTTTCTTTAGTTTACCACAGTGCGGCGGCCCGCGCAAGAACGAAAACAGCCCGGCGGCAAGGCGGGCTGTTTTCCGAAGGGGCGGCGAGGCTCAAAGGCAAAAGAGCAGCGCGGCCACAGAGAGCAGGCCCAGGAGAGCCAGGTTCACCACCGTGAACTCCAGCAGGAAGCGGCCGGTGTGGGCGTGCTCGGAATGAGAGTAGAGCTTCAGGGAGATGAGGCTGGCAAGGCTCGCGATGGGGGTGCCCAGACCGCCCACGTTGACCCCCAGCAGCAGCGCCGGCGCCTTGTCCGTAAAGCCCGAGAGCATCAGCGCCGCCGGCACGTTGCTGATGACCTGGCTGGCCAGCAGGCCCGTCCAATACTCCCGGCCCGCCAGCAGCCGGTTCAGCACCTGCACCACCGCGTCGATCCGCGCCAGGTTCCCGGCAAAGACAAAAAAGGCCAAAAAGGTCAGCAGCAGCATGAAATCCGCCCGCAGCAGGGTCTTTCGATCCAACAGCAGAAGGGCCAGCATCACGCCGCCCAGCATCCAGGGCCAGGGCAGCAGGCGCAGCACCGTCAGCAGGCAGAGGGCGAAGAGCGCCAGATGCAGCCAGAGCTCCCGCTTGTCCAGACCCGGGGCCTCGCCCAGAAAGACCTGCACCGGCTCCCGGGGCAGCAGCAGGCAGGCCCCCAGGATCAGCAGCAGGCTCAGCAGCCAGATGGGCCCGGTGATGGCCAGAAAGTCCCCCATGCCCAAGTCGTAATGGGAGTAGAGGTACAGGTTCTGGGGATTGCCCACCGGGGTCAGCATGCTGCCCAGGTTGGCCGCCACGGTCTGCAGCACCACCACCCGGATCAGGGCCTTTTTCTGCCCGGCCAGGCCCAGCACCACCACCGCGAAGGGCACGAAGGTCAGCAATGCCACATCGTTGGTGATGAGCAGGGAGGAGAAGAAGCACAGCAGCACCAGCAGCGTGCCCATGGCCCGCAGGTTCCCCGCCTTCCGGCACAGCAGGTGGGCCAGGTGGGAGAAAAGCCCCGCCTGCCGCAGCCCGGCCACCACCACCATCAGGCAGTAGAGCAGCGCCAGGGTGCGCAGGTCCGGGTAGTTCAGATAGGCCGCGTCCGGCGGCACGAACAGGCAACTCGCCAGCGCCGCCAGCGCCGCGATCAGCAGAACCGGCTCCCGCCGGATGAAGGAACGAATACTGGACATGGAAGCCTCCCGAAAAAAAGGAAAAGTGAAGGGAGGACGCGCCCTCGCGCAACAATGGCACGGGGCGGGCCCGACACAGTATAAGCCTTTCCCGCGGGGCTTGCAAGGGGAAAAAGAGCCTGCCGCCGCGCCGGGAGGCCACGGCGGAGAGAGGCGCAGCGGCGGAAAGAAAAACCTGGCAATTTTTGAAAAAGGTCTCGCCTTTCGGGGAAAAGTCTGATATAATATCAGATCGGATTCCATCAACAACATTGGCACACAAGGTTTTTCGCTATGAGTGGTAAAAAGAAGCTGTTCTGGTCGCTGTTTTCCACCCTGCTGGCGGCGCTGTCCATCTGGGCCGTGCTGTCGCAGAGCAAAAAATGGTCGCTGGAGAGCATCATCGAAAGTCTGAAAAACGCCGACCCGGTCTGGCTCTGTCTGGCCGTTCTGGGCACGGTTTTCTTCGTGGTCTTTGAGTGCGCCGCCCTCACCCGCATCCTGAAGGGCCTCGGCTACCCCCGGCCCTTCCGCCGCAGCCTGCTTTACAGCACCTCGGACATCTACTTCTCCGCCATCACCCCCTCCGCCACCGGCGGCCAGCCCGCCAGCGCCTACTTCATGGTCAAGGACGGCGTCCCTGCCGGCGCCGCCACCGTGGCCCTGCTGGTGAATCTGATCCTCTACACCGTCTCCCTGGTGATCCTGGGTCTGGCGGCCGTTATCGCCTATCCCTCCCTGTTCTTCCGGCTGGGGCTGGCAGCCAAGATCCTCATCGGCGTGGGCTTCGTGCTGCAGCTGGGACTCACCATCGTGTTTTTCATCCTGCTGGGGAAGGGGCCCTTCGTTTTCGGCGTGCTGCGCAGGTTCCTGCACTTTCTGCACCGGAAAAAGATCGTCCACCGGCTGCAGCGCAAGCTGGACAAGCTGGACAAGGCCCAGTGGGAGTATGAGAGCTGCGCCAAGGTCATGAAGGGCAAGCGGGGCGCCTTCGCCCTGGCCCTGGTCTGGAATATCCTGCAGCGCGCCTCCCAGCTGTCCGTGCCCGCCTGCCTGTATCTGGCGCTGGGCGGCAGGCTCTCCGGCGCGGGACCGCTCTTCGCCGTCCAGTGTCTGGTGGTGAATGGCTATGCCCCGGTGCCCATCCCCGGCGCCATGGGCGTGGCGGACTTTCTGATGCTGGACGCCTTCTCCTGCCTGGGCTTTATCGCCGCCGAGGAGGCTCTGCGCCTGGAGATGCTCAGCCGCGGCCTGTCCTTCTACCTCTGCGTCGCCGTCAGCGGCGTCATCACCCTGATCGGATATCTGCTGCTTCGCAAGAAAGAGAAAGGAGTGGAAACCCCATGATCGGCGTATACGATTACACGGTCATCCTCACCTATCTGTCCCTGCTGTCCGGCTGCACTGGCACCATCATCGCCATGAGCGGCGTGGGGCACCCCTACATCGGCATGTTCCTGCTTCTGCTCTGCGGCCTCTGCGACGGCTTTGACGGCCGCGTGGCCCGCATGAAGAAGGACCGCACTTCTCTGGAGCGCAAGTTTGGCGTCCAGATCGACTCTTTCTCCGATCTGATCGCCTTCGGCATGCTGCCGGCGGCCATCGGCATGTCCATGCTGCGGCACTACGAGCGGCTGTCTGACCTGCACGAGCTGCCGGAAAGCTGGCTGGACCCCGCCACCGCCGCGGCCCACTCGGATCTCTACCGGGCGGCCCTCATCATCATCGCGCTGATCTACATCCTGGCCGCCATGATCCGCCTGGCCTACTTCAACGCCACCGAGGAAGAGCGGGAGCAGGAGATCCGGGAAAACGGCGTGGCCTACTTCACCGGCCTGCCCGTCACCACCGCCGCCCTGGTCTTCCCCATGGTGCTGCTGATGCACTATGTGCCCCAGATCGACCTGACCATCCCCTACTTCGTCGTCATGCTGGCCATGGCGGTGCTGTTCCTGGGCCGCTTCAAGATCCGCAAGCCCGGTCGGAAGGGAGTCTGGATCATGGTCGCCATCGGTTTTGCCGAATTCGTGGCCTTCATGATCCTGATGCGTGTGACCAAGCTATGAGCGGGCTGGACTTTCTCTATGGGACCGCAGCCGGCCGGGCGCTGCTGCGCCCGCTGACCGCCAGACCCCTGTCCCGGCTTGCCGGCCGTGCGCTGGAGACCCGGGCTTCCAAGGCTCTGATCGGCCCCTTCGTGCGCAAAAACCGCATGGATCTCTCGGACTACGACCTGCGGGATCTGAACAGCTTCAACGATTTCTTCCATCGGCCGCTGAAATCCGGCCGCCGGCCCTTCGACCCGGACCCCGAGGCGCTCACCGCGCCCTGCGACGGGCTGCTCACCGCCCTGCGGGTGGACGGGGACACGGTGCTGCCCGTGAAGCAGAGCCGCTATTCCCTGGCCCGGCTGCTGGGGGACGAGAAGCTTGCCGCCGAATTTGAGGATGGGCTCTGCCTGGTCTTTCGACTCTGCGTGGAGCACTATCACCGCTACTGCTATTTTGCCGACGGGCGCAAGGGCGAGAACGTCTTTCTCCCCGGGGCGCTGCACACGGTGCGGCCCGTGGCCCTGGCGGATGTGCCGGTCTTCACCGAGAACTGCCGGGAATACACCGTGCTGGAGACGGAGCGCTTCGGCAAGGCAGTGCAGATGGAGGTGGGCGCCATGCTGGTGGGCCGCATCGTCAACGACCATCTCTGGCCCCGGGACGTGAAACGCGGCGAGGAGAAGGGGCATTTCGCCTTCGGCGGCTCCACCGTCATCGTCCTGCTGCGCAAGGGCGCGGCGGAGCTGCTGCCCGCGCTGCTGGAGACCTCCGCCCGCGGGGAGGAGACGCCCGTCCGCATGGGCCAGCGCATCGGCGCCGCCAGATAGGCAGGCTTGAGATTTGCGTTTTGAGGATACGAGGGAACGCGATCCCGCTCAAAACGCAAAACTCAAAACTCATATAGACGCCGCCGGCAACGGCGGCTTTTCATCTAAGAGCAAAGGAAACTGAATTATGAGTATCGTTTATGACGCCGCCGCCCGGACGCTGACCCTGCACACCCGGGAGAGCAGCTATCAGATGCAGATCGGCCCTCTGGGGCATCTGCTGCATACCTACTACGGCCGCCGGGCCGAGGGGGATTTCCGCTCGCTGCACCTGTTGAAGGACGTGGGCTTTTCCCCCGTGCCCCATGAGCTGGACGGGGAGACCCGGGGCTGGTCGCTGGACACCCTGCCCCAGGAGCTCAGCGGCGCCAATTCCGGCGACTTCCGGCTGACCTCCCTCTGCGCCGTCACGGCGGACGGGCGGCGCGGCGGGTCGCTGCGCTATGTGCGCCACGAGATCCGGCGGGGCAAGTACGCCCTCCGGGGCCTGCCCGCCGCCTTCGACCCGGACGGGGAGGCCGAGACCCTCTCCGTCACTCTGGCGGACGAGGCTCTGGGCCTGGAGGCGGAACTTCTCTACGGCGTGTACGAGAGCCGGGATCTGATCACCCGGGCGGTGCGCGTCACCAACCGGGGCAGCGCGCCTCTGCGGCTGGAAAAAGCGGCCTCCTGCTGCCTGGACCTGCCCTTCGGGGACTGGGATCTGCTGCATTTCCACGGCCGCCACGCCATGGAGCGCCAGCCGGAGCGCGTCGCCGTGATGAACGGGGTGCAGCGCATCGGCTCCGGCCGGGTGTCCTCCGGCCATCAGCACAATCCCTTTCTCATCCTCTGCGACAAGCACGCCAACGAGGACGCCGGGGACTGTCTGGGTCTCATGCTGGTCTACTCCGGCAGCTTCGAGATGGAGCTGGAGCAGGATCAGATGGGCTCCCTGCGCCTGACCGCGGGGATCAAGTCCGAGGGCTTTTCCTGGACCCTGCAGCCGGGGGAGAGCTTTGACACGCCGGAGGCCCTGCTCTGCTTCCGGCACGACGGGCTGAACGCCCTGTCCCGGCGCTATCACCGCTTGATCCGTGAGGCCCTCTGCCGCAGCCGCTGGAGCGGCGCGGAGCGGCCCGTGCTCCTCAACAACTGGGAGGCCACCTACTTCAACTTCGACCACCGGAAGATCCTCTCCATCGCCCGGGAGGCGAAGGAGCTGGGGGTGGAGCTCTTCGTGCTGGACGACGGCTGGTTCGGCCGCCGCAGCGACGACCGCAGCAGCCTGGGGGACTGGTTCGTGAACCGGGAGAAGCTGCCCGGGGGACTGGAGCCGCTGATTCGGGACATCCACGCCCTGGGACTGCGCTTCGGCCTCTGGGTGGAGCCGGAGATGGTCAGCGAAAACTCTGAGCTCTTCCGCGCCCACCCGGACTGGGCCCTGGCCGTGCCCGGACGTCTGCCCGCCCTCGGCCGCAGCCAGCTGGCCCTGGATCTGAGCCGCCGGGAGGTGGCCGACTGGGTCTTTGAGACCCTGGTCGGGCTGCTGCGCCGCTACCCCATCGATTACATCAAGTGGGACATCAACCGCAGTCTCACCGATCTCTACAGTCAGGCCCTCCCGGCAGACCGCCAGGGAGAGCTGGCCCACCGCTGCACTCTGGGGCTCTACGGCATCCTGGAGCGGCTGACGGCGGAATTTCCCGAGGTGCTCTTCGAGGGCTGCGCCGGCGGCGGCGGCCGCTTCGACGCAGGGATGCTGGCCTACTTCCCCCAGATCTGGTGCAGCGACGACACCGACCCCATCGAGCGCCTGACGATCCAGCGGGGCACCGGCTACGGCTACCCGCTCTCGGCCGTGGGGGCCCATGTCTCCGCCTCGCCCAATCACCAGACCGGGCGGCGCACGCCCCTGGACACCCGGGCCGTGGTGGCCATGGCCGGCGGCTTCGGCTACGAGCTGGACCCCGGCAAGCTCAGCGAGGAGGAAAAGGAGCGCATCCGCGTCCAGATCGCCCGCTTCCGGGAGCTCTCGCCCCTGCTGCGGGAGGGGGATCTCTACCGTCTCACCGAGCTGGACGAGCCCCGGGACTTTGAGGCCTGGCAGCTCGTCTCGGCGGACAGGGGAGAGAGCCTGATGAGCCTGGTGCTGACCCATCCCCGGGCCAATCCCCGCCCGCTGCACCTGCGGCTGAAGGGCCTGGACCCGGCTGCCCGCTACCGGGTGGAGCGGCTGGATCTTTTCGACGCCTTCCTGCCCGAAAAGCCCGAGCCCCTGCCGGAGATCTATACCGGCGCGGCGCTGCTCTACGCCGGCCTGACCCTGCCCCGGATGATGGGGGACTACCCCAGCGTCCAGCTGGTGCTGAAAAAAGCGGAGGACTGAGCCATGCTGCCGAGAGATCCCTTCATTCTGATGAGTTATGTAAACCAAAAGCTGCGGGACGAGTATGCGGATCTGGACGCCCTCTGCGAGGACCGGGAGATCGACCGGGAGGAGCTGGAGCGGCGGCTGGCGGAGGCGGGCTTCGTCTACGACGAGGAGCAGAAGAGGATTCGCTGATGGGCTATGTGGAAGAACTGCGGAAGCTGGTGGGGCACCGGCGGCTGATCCTCTGCGGCAGCAGCGTGGTGATCCGCAACGACAGGGGAGAGCTCCTGCTGCAGCAGCGGGTACACCCCACGGGGCGCTGGGCCTTTCCCGGCGGCCTCATGGAGCTGGGCGAGTCCACGGAGGACACCGCCCGCCGGGAGGTGCGGGAGGAGACTGCCCTGGAGCTGGGAGAGCTGCGGCTCATCGGGGTCTACTCCGGGCCGGACGCCCTGTGCTCCGCGCCCAACGGGGACGAGTGGTATGTGGTGAACTGCGCCTACGCCTGCGACGAGCCCGTTGGCGAGGCCCGGGTCAATGACGGCGAGTCCGTCACCCTGGGCTGGTTCAGGCCCGAAGAGGTGCCGGAGACCCTGGTGCGCAGCCATAAGGAGATCCTGCGGGACTATCTGAAGAGTGAACAGTGAAGAGTGAAAAGTGAAGAGTGAAGAGAGTGCTTAGTGCTTAGTGCGTAGTGCTTAGTAGCCGGGTGAGGAAAAACCTCCCCGGTGCAAGAGGTCTTGGGCGTGCCCAGTGCACACACTGGGCGGAGGGGTTGTCATTGCGAACCAGTGACCGATGTCTGCATTTTTGCTAAAGCAAAAAGCGGTGTGGCAATCCGCATCCCCCGTCCCCGCAAAGCCCCCCTTGCCTAAAGGGGGGTGCCCCAGTGCGCACACTGGGGCGGGGGGATACGTCCTCCCCATCCGTCGTACGGGAACAATGGGGCGCGGATTTCGTCAATAGTCCGAAAGGAGTGATGCCCGATGGAAAAGTTCATCCCCTATGAGAAGCTCTCAAAGAAGCAAAAGCGGGCGCTGGACGCCGCCCGGCGGGGGAGCTGGGGCGGCCTCAGCCCGGTGACCCGGCGGCCGGAGAAGCCCAAAGCCTATAAGCGCAAAAAGCTGCGGATCGACGATCTCGATTCGCAGCCTTTTTTTGTCGGCAGAGGAAGGGGGGTGGAGGGATGAAGGAATGAATGGATGAAGGAATGAAGGAATGAAGGAATGACGCCGTAGGGGCGACCTGTGGTCGTCCGCGGACCCGGGGAAATGTTGGTAATCCGCCGCAGGGGCGGGCCATGTGCTCCCCGTCGGCCCATCAACCTCCCCTGTGCAAGGGGAGGTTGGCGTAGGGGCCTGGGCGTTCGCCCTCTTGAATCCTGGGCGGGACTGTGGTAAAGTGTAAGCAATATATCTGTGCGCAAAGTGAGACACCTACAATCAAGGAGGGATCGCCGTGAAGCAGGAGGAGCTGGAGCGCTTTGACATGAAGGCGCCGCCCATATCCACCAAATGGTATCTGCGCCCACTGACCCTGGCTCTCAGTCTGCCGGACGTGTGGAAGCACCGGGCCCAAATCACCCGCGTGGGCGTGGAGGGGCTGAAGCCCCCCTATGTGATGCTCTGCAACCACAACGCTTTTCTGGATTTCAAGGTCGCCACCCGCACCATCTACCCCCATAAGGCCAACTACGTGGTGGCCATCGACGGCTTTATCGGCCGGGAGAAGCTGCTGCGGGACGTGGGCTGCATCTGCAAGCGGAAATTCACCAACGACCTGACCCTGATCCGCCAGCTCAAGCAGGTGATCCGGAACGGGGACGTGGCCATGATCTATCCCGAGGCCCGCTATTCCCTCTGCGGCACCACGGCGGTGCTGCCCGCCTCTCTGGGCAAGCTCTGCAAGCTGCTGGGCGTGCCGGTGGTGACGCTGATCTGCCACGGGCACCACGTGAACTCCCCCTTCTGGAACCTGCACGACCGGGGCGTGAAGCCCACCGAGGCGGAGTTCAGGCTGCTCTTCAGCCCCGAGGATCTGAAGGCCCTGAGCCCGGACCAGCTGAACGAAAAGCTGGTGGCCGCCTTCCGGTATGACGACTTCGCCTGGCAGAAGGAGCGGGGCATCCGCACCCCCTACAAGGGCCGGGCCGAGGGTCTGCACAAGGTGCTCTACCAGTGCCCCCACTGCGGCCGGGAGTATCAAATGGACTCCAAGGGGACCCAGCTCTTCTGCAAGGCCTGCGGCAAGCGCTGGGAGATGAGCGAGCTGTCGGAGCTCTCCGCGGTGGAGGGCGAGACCGAGTTTTCCCACATCCCGGACTGGTATGAGTGGGAGCGGGCCAATGTCCGCAAAGAGGTGGAGGCCGGCACCTACAGCTCCGGCGTCCTGCCCGTCACCGTGGACACGCTGCCCAATGCGAAGAAGTTCATCCGCCTGGGCGAGGGTACCCTGGTGCACGATATGGAGGGCTTCACGGTCCGCGGCGTGGACGTGGACGGGGACCCCTTCGAGATGGTCAAGCCCGTCCCCAGCCTCTATTCCTGCCACATCGAGTACGAGTATCTGGGCAAGCACGGGGACTGTGTGGATCTGAACACCCTGGAGGACACCTGGTACATCTACCCCCACGACTGCGACTTTTCCGTGACCAAGATGGCCCTGGCCACGGAGGAGCTGTATTACGCCCACCGCCGGGCCATCGGCCGCCCCTGCAAGCCGGGGCTGGCGTGAAAAATGAAAAGTGAAAAGTGAAAAGTGAAAAATGGAGCCGCGCCTTTCCCGTAGGGGCGATTCATGAATCGCCCGCCATCTCCCGCGCTTCATTTTTTGTCGGAGGAACTGTCATGACCAAAATCTACGGTACCCTCGGCCCCGCCTGCGCCGCGCCGGAGACGCTGGAGCAGATGCTGCGCCTGGGGATGACCGGCCTGCGGCTGAATCTCAGCCACGGATCCCTGCCCAGGGCCGCCGGAGAGATCGAGGCCCTGCGAAAGGCTTCCGCCGCCTGCGGCGCCGCGCCGGAGCTGCTCATCGACATGCAGGGGCCGGAGCTGCGCATCGGGAGCCTGGCCGCGCCGCTGCTGCTGCGAAACGGCGAGACCCTGGACCTGGACGCCCTGCCCTTCCCGCCGGAAGTCCGCCGGGCGCTGACGCCGGGGCAGGAGCTGCTGCTGGACGACGGAAAGCTGCTGCTCACCGTTACGCGGGGCGGCAAGGCCCACGTGAACCGGGGCGGCCTGCTGCAGAGCCGCAAGAGCGTGGCCCTGCCGGGGCGGGAGATCCGTCTGCCGCCGCTGACGGAGGCCGACCTTCAAAACATCGCCGCCGCCCGGAGCTTTGGCGTCACCGGGCTGATGCAGCCCTTTGTGCGCTCGCGGGAGGATCTGGAGGCGGTGCGCGCCGCCCTGAACGCCGCGGGTTGCCGGGAGATCCGGCTCTTCGCCAAGATCGAGAACCGGGAGGGCCTGGTAAGGCTCCCCGAGCTGCTGCCCGCCTGCGACGAGATCGTCGTCGCCCGGGGGGATCTGGGCAACGCCATGCCCCTCTGGGAGCTGCCCGCCGCCCAAAAGCGCATCGCCGCCGCCTGCCGGGAGGCGGGGCGGGACTTCATGGTGGTGACCCAGATGCTGGCCTCCATGGAGCAGAACCCCGTGCCCACCCGGGCCGAGGTCAGCGACATCTTCAACGCCGTGCTGGACGGCGCCGCCTCCGTCATGGTCACCGGCGAGACCGCCGCGGGCAAGCACCCCGCGGAGGCCATGCGATACCTTGTCAATACCGTCCGCGCTGCGGAACAATACCGAAAAGGAGAAGAAACATGAAAAAATTGAGAATTGCCCTGGGACTGCTGCTGTGCCTGGCACTGGCGCTCTCCTGCGCCGCCTGCGGCGCCGACGTGAAGCCCGCCGAGACCGCGGCCCCCGAGACCGCGCCCGCCGAAACTTCCGAGACTTCTGAGACTGCCGAGGAGGCGGAAGAGAACGCCGGGGAGCCGGAGGGCCTGGAGGAGAACGAGCTGCCCATCATGACCGACGCGGGCCCCGCCCCCACGGAGAGCGAGCACGAGCTGCACCATGTCCAGATCGTGATCCGGGACTACGGCACCGTGACCCTGGAGCTGGACGCCACCGCCGCCCCCATCACCGTGCAGAACTTCCTGGATCTGGCCGGCAGCGGCTTCTATGACGGCCTGACCTTCCACCGGATCATGGACGGCTTCATGATCCAGGGCGGCGACCCCCTGGGCAACGGCACCGGCGGCTCCGGCCGGAACATCACGGGCGAGTTCGCCCTCAATGGCTGGGACAACCCCATTTCCCACAAGGCCGGCGTCATCTCCATGGCCCGGGCGAATCCCTATAACAGTGCCAGCTCCCAGTTCTTCATCTGCGTGGCGGACTCCGAGTTCCTGGACGGGCAGTACGCCGCCTTCGGCTGGGTGGCTGACGACGAGAGCCTGGCCATCGTCCAGCAGATCGCCAAAGACGCCCGGCCCGTGGACAACAACGGCACCATCCCCGCCGCCCAGCAGCCCGTCATCGAGAGCGTCACGGTGCTCGACTGACCCGGGAGCGGACAGGCTTTGTCTACACATTGAAAACAGCCCCAAAGGGCGCCTTCACATAAGGAGACGACAGGTTTTGAGCGGCTCTTTTCCGCCCATCCTGCATAGAAAAATCCGGAAATACATCAAGTATTCCCGGATTTTTCTATATTGTCTGATCGAAAAAGCCCTCGCTCAAAACTGCT
>JAFRQP010000028.1 GCA_017428565.1 Oscillospiraceae bacterium | reverse complement strand
TTCTCTTTGTTCTTTCACAGTTCTGCTCTCCCACGGCATCTTTACCAGCTCCCCGCCTTTTGATGCCTTTTATTTTACTACTGAACTGTATACCATGTCCCTTCACACCTGTTTACTATCTTACTTCACTGTACACATTGCTCGGCCGCCGTAACGCGTCCAGGCCGGGCAGACGGACGACCGATGGTCGTCCCTACGGCGTGGGCGGAGCGTGGGCGCGGAACGACCCCTTCCGTCACGGCGCTTGCGGGGAACGCGCCGCGACACCTCCCCCGGAGGGGGAGGCAAGTGGGATCCTCGATCGCGGGCCGTTCATGAACGGCCCCTGCGAGGAAGACGGACGTTTTCCACTGCGCCGTCCATTGGACGGCGTACCGCCGCGTCTCCCGTTTTCTCAAAACTGAAAACTCAAAACTCAAAACCCCTTCCGGCATCCGGCTTGCGACGCGAAGCTAGTCCTTTAGGGCGTGAGACGCCGGATGCCACTGTTCGCTTCGCTCCTCTTTTGCCTGCAAAACCTGCCACTGGCAGCTTTTGCGGGCGGCAAAAGTCCCTGAGGGGGAGGCAGGGGGCTTTCCTCAGATCTCCACCCGCACCGTCTCCCCGGCGTTCAGGAAGTACAGCAGGCACTCCCGCACGCTCTTGCGGCAGATGCGCGTCAGGGCCCCGGCGTAGGCCCGGAGCTGCCCGGCGTAGACCCTGGCCCGCTCCTCGGCCTCCCGGCGGCTTTTCACCCGGTCGGTCTTGTAGTCCAGGATGACGAGCTGCCCGTCCTCCTCCCAGAAGGCGTCCACCACGCCCTGCAGCAGCACCTGCTCCCCGGCACCGGCGGCCTCGGGGAAGAAGTCCCCCGCGTCGCAGAGCAGAGAGAATTTGAACTCCCGCCTGAGCGTGGGCGCGGAGAGCATCCGCTCCCCCAGGGGGGAGGCGAAGAGCGCCCGGATGGCCTCGGCGTCCACGGCGTCACACTCCCGCGGGGAGAGGAAGCCGGCCTCCCGCAGGCGTTCGATTTCGCCCCGGATGCCGTCCAGGCTCCCGGCTTTGGCAAAGTCCATGTACTGCAGCACCAGGTGGGTGGCGGTGCCCTTCTCCGCGCCGGTGAGAGGCTTGTCGCCCCGGGCGAAGTCCGGCAGACGGAAGGGGCGCCGGGGCTTGGGGGAAAGATCCCGGGCGTCCTCGTCGGGGGCCGCCCGGCCCTTCAGTTCCGTGGCCGTGACCTTGGAGGGCAGGCGCTCCGCCGTCCGGTGGGGGTAGACGAAGGCCAGCTCCCGCCGGAGCTCTCTTTCCGTTTCCTCGTCGGGCCGGATCTCCGGCAGGACCGGCTGCTGCTCCGCGGCCTCCTCCGGCTCCCGGATGGAGAGGCGCAGATGCTCCTCCCCGTCGGCCAGCGCCGCGCCCATCAGCCACAGCAGGGGGCTCTGGGCCCCGGCCAGCAGGGCGGGGGCCATGGGCGTGTCCGCCAGCAGCCGCGCCTTTTCCCGCAGCCCCTCCGGGTCCTTCGCCCCGGCGCTGAGAAAGAGGCGCTCCTTGGCCCGGGTCATGCCCACGTACAGCAGCCGCAGCTCCTCCGAGAGCATCTCCCGCTCCAGGCGCAGGGAGACGGCGGCCCGGGCCAGACCCGGGTACTGCACCCGGCGCTCCAGGTCCGTGACCTTGGGGCCCAGGCCCAGCTCCGGGTGCACCAGCACGGCGCTGCGGCTGTCCTGGCGGTTGAAGCTGTGGGCCAGGTCGCAGAGGAAGACCACCGGGAACTCCAGGCCCTTGGATTTGTGGATGGACAGGATGTGCACGGCAGAGCCGCTCTCCGCGCCCAGGGAGGGCTCCTGCCCCCGCTCCGCCATGCGGCGCAGCCAGAGCACGAAGCGGTGCAGGCCCCGGTAGCCGGTGCTCTCAAAGCGCTCGGAGAGCTCCACCAGCTCCAGCAGCCGCGCCCGGCGCTGCTCGCCGTCCCGCATGGCGCTGCACACGGCCAGCAGATCCAGCTCCTCCAGGATGCGCTCCACCAGCTGGGCGGCCCGCAGATCCGGCGCCTGGCGGCGCAGCCGCTCCAGCAGGGCCAGAAAGTCCTGTCCCCGCCGGTCGTCCCGCGCCCAGAGGCGCAGGGCGGTGAAGAAATCGGCCTTTTTGTCCGCCGCCCGGATGGCGGAGAGGGTGTCCGCATCGAAGCCCAGGGCGGGGGAGCGGAGCACCGCGATCAGGGGGATGTCCTGGTGGGGATTGTCCAGGATGGCCAGCATGGACAGCACCGCGGACACCTCGGCGGCCCGGAAGAAGCCCCCGCCC
The DNA here is from genome assembly GCA_017428565.1 of Oscillospiraceae bacterium. Lineage (GTDB taxonomy): Bacteria > Bacillota > Clostridia > Oscillospirales > Oscillospiraceae > Limivicinus. The sequence goes on along the minus strand of JAFRQP010000028.1, from coordinate 34,278 downwards.
TGGCCGAAGCCCACGGGGATGCCGAGACGCTGCAGCTCCTGCCGGTAGATGGGACCCACGTTGTTGGCCGAACGCAGCAGGATGGCGATATCGCCGTAATCCATGGGGCGGCCCTCCACCTGCAGGCCCTGGGCCATCAGCCGCCGGATCTGGCCGGCCACGAAGCCGGCCTCCTGCCGCAGCTTGTCCGGCGCCTCCTCCTCGCCCCCGCCGGGCGTGAGCCGCAGCAGCGTCAGCTCCGGCACGGGGACGCTGCCGGCGTAGCCCGCGGCGCCGAAGCGCAGGGCGGCGGCCTCGTCGTAGTCGATGTCGCCCAGAGCCCGGGACATGCAGCGGGAGAAGACCGCGTTGGCCGCGTCCAGGATCTCCCGCCGGGAGCGGAAATTCTCCCGCAGCAGGATGCGCCGGGGCTGGCCGGGGGCGGCGTCGCCGTCGTCGGCGTACTGTTCGTATTTTCGGGTGAAGATGCCCGGGTCCGCCAGGCGGAAGCGGTAGATGGACTGCTTCACGTCCCCCACCAGGAAGAGATTGCTCCCGTCCCGGCTGAGGGCGCGGAAAATGTCGTCCTGCACCTGGCTCACGTCCTGGTACTCGTCCACCAGGATCTCCGCCCAGCGCTCCCGCAGCCGAAGGGCCAGCTCCGTGGGCGCGCCGTCCTCCTCCAGCAGGAGCTGGGCGCTCAGATGCTCCAGATCCGCGTAGTCCAGCAGATTGGCCCTGCGCTTCGAGGCGGTAAAGGCCTTGTCGAAGTCCAGCACCAGGCGCAGCAGCGCCTTCATGGCCGGGGCAGTCAGCCGCAGATCCCGCAGCAGCGCCTCCGAGGGCTGGGCAAAGCGGGCGGCCAGCTTTTCCATGGCCGTTTTGCAGGCGGCCCGGCGGGCCTTCAGTCCCTCGCTGAGAGCCGGATCGGGGGACTTGCGCAGGGTCCCCATCTTGAAGGGGAGGGGGAAGCAGGCCCGGGTGGGCTCCCAGCCCAGATCCAGACAGCGCCGCAGCTCCCGCAGAGCATCGGCGGTGTCGGCGTAACCCTCCAGCCAGGCCTTGGCGATGGCGGGCTCGGAGGAAATGAGACCCAGCATCCGGTCAAACTCTGCCGCCCAGTAGTCCACGGTCTCGGCCGCGCTGCGCAGGATCTCCCGGCCCCAGGCCGTCTCGCCCGCATCGGCGGCTTCGGCCTCCAGGGCCTCCACCTGCTGCGCGACCCAGCGGGCCGGCCGGGCGTGGCACTGCATCTTCTCGTGCAGCTCCAGCACCAGCTCCGAAAGCCGCCCGTCGTCCCGCCCGGCGCCCACGGTATCGGCCAGCAGCAGGAAATCCGGGTGGCTCTCCGGCTGGTCATAGCAGAGCTCCAGCACCCGCTCCAGGGCCCTGGCCTTCATGGCGCGGCCCCGCTGCTCGTCCAGCACGGCGAAGTCCGGGGCGATGCCGGCCAGGTGGCTGTGCTCCCGCAAAAAGGAGGAGCAGAAGCTGTGGATGGTGCCGATCTGGGCCCGGCGCAGCAGGGCGCTCTGCCGCCGGAGACGGCGGTTGCCGGGATCCTCCGCCAGCGCCTCGGCCAGCTCCTGCATGATCCGGCCCCGCAGCTCCCCGGCCGCGGCCCGGGTGAAGGTGATGATCAAAAAGCGGTCCAGGTCCACCGGGGCCTCCGGGTCGCAAAGCTGCGCCATCAGCCGCTGGGTGAGCACCCGGGTCTTCCCGCTGCCCGCGCCGGCGGACACCAGGATCGCGCAGCCCCGCCGCTGGATGGCGGCGCGCTGGGCGTCGGTAGGCGTGAAATTACGCATGCTCCGCTTCCTCCTCTCCCAGCAGGTCCCAGACCTTGCTGTCGCTGAGCTTCGGCAGATAGCGGCAGCTCTCGCCGCCCTCGCCGTCGGTGAAATAGCAGGCGTCCAGATAGTCGCAGCGCAGGCAGGCGCTCTCCTGCTGGCTGCGGTAATAGGGGTCGGCGGCGATGCTGCCCCGGTGGAGCTCCCCGGCCATGTGGCTCAAAGTCCCCCGCAGGTGGCGGGAGAGCCGGCCCAGCTGCTCCAGGGAGGCCAGAGAGTCGGCGCCGGAGCTGCGCCTGGTGAATTTCACGGGGATATAGCGCTTGTCCTCGCCCTTTTCCCAGGCCTCCCACAGCGCCGGGTCGTTCAGCACCAGGCCGCTGCGGCGCAGGGCGTCGGAGCGCTTTTTGGCGATCTCCGCCTCGTCCGCGCCGGCGTCCACCTGCAGCAGGACGCTGCGCGCCGGCAGGTACATGACCCCCGCCGGGACGATCTCTTTTCCGTAGCGGCCCTCCCCGTCGGCCTCCAGAGCGAAGAGGTACAGCAGCATCTGCAGACCCATGCCGTACCACACGTCCGAGAGGGAGAAGGCCTTTTTTCCGGTCTTGTAGTCCACCACCCGCAGGTAGAGCTTCCCCTCGTGGAGCCAGCCGTCCACCCGGTCGGCTATGCCGGTGAGGGTCATGGCACCCTCCCCGTCGCCCAGCTCCAGGGGGCGGATGTCCCGGGCCTTGGAGAAGTCCAGCTCAAAGTCCAGCGGTTCAAAGTCCGAGCGGCGCAGCTCCCGGGCGGTGTCCAGCACCACCAGCTCCACGTCGGCGCAGAGCCGCCGGAACAGATGCAGGAAGCGGCCGGATTTTTCCTGAAAATCCTGCAGCTCCTCGTGGATATAGCGCTCCACCCAGCTCCGGGTCAGGGCCTTGACCGTCTCGTCGTCCACCCGGGCAAAGCCGCCCTTCTGCTTGACCTCCCGGGCCACGTTTTCCAGCACATAGTGCATGAAGGTGCCGATCTCCGGCGGCTGGAAGCCCGCCGGCTCATAGGGCTTGGCCTTCAGACCGTACTGGCAGAAGTAGGAGAAGCGGCAGGAGGCGAATTTGTCGATGCGGGAGGCGCTGAGATAGAGCCGGGAGCCGTAGAGGGCCTCCACCGCCGCGGGGGAGAGCTTTCCCCGGCGGCTCTCGGCGGCCCGCTCCAGCCGGGCGAAGCGCTCCGGCGCCGCTTCCCGGAAGTAGGCCGCGGCGGCGGCGGAGGCGGCGTTCCCGCCCTGGAGGGCGTGGGCCGCCAGAGTCAGGGCCGGGGCCGGGGCGGCGAGCCGGGAACGGTCCAGGCTCAGCCGCTCTGTCTGCAGGGAGAAGAGGGCCTTTGCCCGCTCGAACACATAGGCCGGGCGCAGGGCTTCCCCCTCGTGATCGCAGAGAGGATAGCTCAGACTCAGACTCTCCGAGGGCAGGGTGAAAACGCTGTAGATCAGGGAAAACTCCCGCCACAGCTCCTGCTCTCCCGCGCCCAGGTCGATCTCCAGCTCCAGCAGGCGCTCCCGCTCCTCCTGGTCGAAGACCCCGGCCTCCTCCCGGGACAGGGGCAGCCGCCCCTCGCAGCAGCCCAGCACCAGCAGGTGCTTAAGACTGCGGCGGCGCATCCGGTCAAAATCGCCGGCGGCCACCCGGTCCAGGGACACGGGGATCAGTCCGATATCGTATTGGGACAGCATCCGGGTGAAGAGCCGGCCGAAGGACGCCGCGTCCATGGGCATGTCGCCCAAAAGCGCGGCGCTCTGCTCCAGAGCGCTGACCGTCAGCTCCCAGAGCTGCCGGTACTCCTGCCCCAGCTCCTCCCGTCCGTCCGCCAGCAGCTCTTGGCTCCGGGCCTCCAGCCGCTCCGGCAGCCGCAGCTCCTCCAGCAGCCCGGAGAGGGCCGCGGCCTGCCCGGCGGCGGTCTCCGCCAGGCGGCAGCGGGAGGCGAAATGCTGCAGCGGCTCCGCCACCCGGCGGCGCAGAGCGTTGATTTGGGCCAGGCGCGCCTCGGTCTCCTCCGTGTATTCCGCGCCGTAGCCCTCCGGGTGCTGGCGCCAGTCCTTTTCCCGGGCCCAGGCGCCGCCCCGCAGCTGCCATTTATAGATGTAGTCGGAGAGCAGATCGCACTCGTCCGGACTGAGCCCGGTGAGCCCGGTGCCCAGATAGCTGATCATGTCGTCCACGTCCCAGCCGGCGTCGGTGATCTCGTAGGCCAGGGAGATCAGCGCCGGAAGGGGCTTTTGCAGCAGCTCGTCCTTCCGCGTGACGAAGAGGGGGATGCCGTAGTGCCGGAAGGCGTTTTCCAGGGCGCTGCGGTAGTCCTCGAAGCCCCGCACCGCCACGGCGATGTCCCGCCAGCGGCAGCCCCCGTCCCGCACCAGCTCCAGCACCCGGGCGGCCGCGGCCTCGCACTCGGCGGGGATGCTCTCGGCGCAGCCCAGGCGGATGGGCGGTGGATCGCCCTGCCAGCGCTGCCCGCCGTAGCGGAACAGCTCCTCCGCGTAAAAGCGCAGGGCCGGGTCGCCGGGCCTGTCGGCCTCCGGGCGCGAAAGCTCGACCTCCGCGCCCAGCTCCCGGGCGGCGGCGTACAGGCGGCGGAAGGCGCTGCGGCTGAGAGCAAAGATCTCGTCCTCGCTCTCCGGCTCGTCCAGACCGAGACAGACCGTGAGCTGCACCCCCCGGCGCAGCATGGCCGTCAGCACCGCCTGCTCCTGATAGGTAAAGTCCAGAAAGCCGTCCACATAGACCCGGTCCTCCGGGCCCAGGGCGCCCTCCTCGATCTGCCGGGCCAGGAGGCTCAGCCGGTCGGAGGGATCGGCGCGGCCCTTGGCCACCACCGCGTCGTAGGCCTCCAGGATCAGCGCCAGGTCCTGCAGCTTCTCGCCAAGGCCCCCGGGGCAGCGCTCCGCCGCCTCCGTCAGCCGCGCCGCGCCCACGCAGGCGCCCTTCAGCTCGTCCACGGCCCGCAGCAGCAGCTCCTGCAGCTCCGCCTTGTGGCGGGCGCCGCCGTAGACCTGCAGCCGCGCCCCCACCGCGTCCAGGGCCAGGGCCATGCACAGCAGCCGCCCCCCCTTGTCCAGCAGGGGCGCCGCCTGGCCGCCCTTTTCCTGCCCGATCCGCCGGGCAAGGCCCGTGAAGCTGAAGACCTCCGCCGTGAGGGAGAGGGCGTCCCCGCAGATGCGGCAGAGCTCCCGCTCGGCCTCGTGGCTGTATTGCTCCGGCACCAGCAGGAAGCGGCGGCTCTCCCCCCGCTCCACCGCCCGGCGGAGCTCCCCGTAGATGGCGGCCGTCTTGCCGGTCCCGGCTTTTCCGATGATCAAGCGCAGCATCCCCGCGCCTCCTTTTCGTTTTCTTCCTCTCTATTTTACCAAATGAAACGGAGCCTTGCAAGGGAGCGGCCGGGGCGGCGGGAAAAACTTGCGCCGGTCCGGGGCTGAGACTTGCGCGGAGCGGGAAAGTGTGATATGCTCAAAATTGCCGCTGATCCTGTATATCAAAGAAAAAACCGGAGCGGCAGGCAGAAGGAGGAGCAAGCGATGAAGTTTTCGTCCAAGATCGAACGGTGCAGTCTTTCTCCCATGCGCAAGTTCGCCGCCGTGGCCGAGCGGGCCGACGAGCGGGGACTGCATATTTTCCGCCTGAACATCGGCCAGCCCGATCTGCCCACGCCCGACAGCTTCTGGGAGCGGCTGCGGAACTTCCACCAGCCGGTGCTGAGCTATTCTCCCTCCAACGGCCTGCCGGAGTATCTGGATGCGGTGATCCACTATTACCACGGCCTGGGCGTGGATCTGAGCCGGGAGCAGCTGCTGGGCACCACCGGCGGCAGCGAGGCGCTGCAGATGGCGCTCTCCGCCATTCTGGACGAGGGGGACGAGATCGTGATCCCCGAGCCCTTCTATCCCAACTACGCCACCATGACCAATCTGACCGGCGCCCGGGTCCGGCCCATCACCACCTGCCCGGAGGAGGGCTACCGCTACGCGGAGCGGGAGCGGGTGGAGGCCTGCATCAACGAGCATACCCGCGCCATCATGATCACCAATCCCGGCAACCCCACCGGCTGCGTCATCAACCGTGAGGAGCTGAAGCTGATGCTGGACATCGCCAAGGAGCACGGCCTTTTCCTCATTTGCGACGAGGTGTACCGGGAGTTCGTGTACAACGGGGAGCGTCTCATGAGCGCCCTGCAGTTCGAGGGCTATGAGGACAAGGTCATCGTCATCGACTCGGTGTCCAAGCGCTTCTCCGCCTGCGGCGCACGGGTGGGCGCGCTGATCTCCCGGAACCGGGAGCTGCTGGCCCACTGTCTGAAATGGAGCCAGATGCGCCTCTCCAGCCCCACCGTGGACCAGCTGGCCGCCGCTTCTCTCTACTCCTTCAGCAAGAGCTACTTCGACGACATGCGCGAGGAATACATGGCCCGGCGGGACACCATGATCCGCGGCCTGCGGAAGATCCCCGGCGTGGTCTGCGAGGTGCCCCAGGGCGCCTTCTACGTGATGGCCGCCCTGCCCGTGGACGATGCGGAGAAGTTCCAGCAGTGGCTGCTCACCGAATTCGACGACCATGGCGACACCCTCATGTTCGCCGCCGGCCGCGCCTTCTACGCCACGCCCGGCAAGGGCGTCAACGAGGTGCGCATGGCCTACGTGCTGGAGCGGGAGAAGCTGGAGCGGGCCATGGAGGTCCTGGCCATCGCCATCCAGAAGTACAACGCCCGCTGAGAACGCGCCCAAAAGCATACTAGTCCTTGGGGTCCCCGGTTCCGGGGGCCCCAAGATGCGTGAAGAGGGAAATTTATGTTGACAGACCGGGCTTTCTTCCGCTATAATGGCCAATCGACGGCATGTCCGTCGCCTGCTTTTGTCAACTGCTTCGCGTCCCCCAAGGGGCGCGATGTTGAGTAGACCTGTCCGCCGCCGAGCGGCCAGGCCAAAAAAATATCCGGAAAGGAGTGCAGAACATGCTTCGTACCTACCAGCCCAAGAAGCGCCAGCGCAAGAAAGAGCACGGTTTTCTCAAGAGAATGAAGACCGCCAACGGCCGCAAGGTCCTCGCCCGCCGCAGAGCCAAGGGCAGAGCCAAGCTCAGCTACTGATCCCACGCAAGCCCGTGAGCAGGGTCCGACCGAAGGGCAAAAACGAACATTTTTTCAGGGCGGAGCGATCCGCCCTTAAGGTGCGTTCAGGAGAAATGACTTGAAGAGTCGCGTTACGCTAAAAAAGAACAGCGATTTCAGACGGCTCTACGCCAAGGGAAAAAGCGCGGCGAACCCCTATATGGTGCTCTACTGCCGGCGAAACCGGATGGGGGAGAACCGGCTGGGCTACACCGTGTCGGTAAAGCTTGGCCACGCGGTGCTCCGCAACCGGATCCGCCGCCGCCTGCGGGAGACCGTGCGCCTCAACAGCCCCCGGCTCAAGCAGGGCTGGGACATCGTGCTGGTGGCCCGCGCCCGCTGCGCCGAGGCCCCCTGGCCCAGGCTTCAGGCCGCCTTCCTCGCAAGCTGCGAAAAGCTTTCGCTGCTGGAAAAGGAGGCGGAGGAATGAAAACGCTCTTCCTCGCCATGATCCGCTTCTATCAGAAGTATATCTCTCCGGGGCGCCCGCCCTGCTGCCGTTTTCGCCCCACCTGCTCCCAATACGCGCTTCAGGCCATTGAAAAGTACGGCGCCCTCAAGGGCGGCTGGCTGGCCCTGCGGCGCCTGAGCTGCTGCCATCCCTTTTACAAGGGAAGGCGCGGCTACTATGACCCTGTACCGTAAAAAGGAGACGGAACCATGTTTGAGTATATCATTTGGCCCTTCGCATGGCTGATGCGCAGCTTTCTGAATCTGACCGGGAGCTACGGCCTGTCGCTGCTCCTCTTCAGCCTTGTGGTGAACCTGGTCCTGACCCCCTTCATGGCCAAGAGCAAGCGGGGCATGATGCGCACCACCCGCCTGCAGCCCAAGCTGAAGGAGATCCAGCGCCGGCACGAGGGCAACCCCCAGAAGCTGCGGCAGGAGATGCAGAAGCTCTACCAGGAAGAGGGCGCCAGCCCCACCGGCGGCTGCCTCTGGTCCCTTCTGCCCATCATCCTGCTGATCCCGCTGTACCGGATCATCCGCGCGCCCATCACCAGCATGATGCGCGCTCCTGCGGAGGTCGTCACCAAGCTGAGCGAGTATTTTGCCGACAATCCCGCCTTTTCCGGCGCCTCCGAGGCCTATAAGGAAATCGCCCTGACCCACCTGACCCACGAGAACTGGGACGCGGTCAACGCGGCCTTCAGCGGCAGCGTGGAGGGCTGGGACAAGGTCATGGACGTGAACCTGCGCTTCCTGGGTCTGAACCTGGGCCAGCAGCCCAGCCCCACGTCCATCTTCGCCTGGCCCTGGACCTGGGCGGCCATCGGCCTGTTCCTCATCCCCTTCGTCTCCGCGGGCCTGTCCTGGCTGAGCATGAAGGTGTCCAGCGCCGCCAACGCCAACGTCCAGGATCCCCAGGCCCAGGGCATGACCAAGAGCATGAACATCATGATGCCCCTGATGAGCATCCTGTTCTGCTTCATGATGCCCGCCGCCATGGGTATTTACTGGATCGCCAACAGCCTCTTCGCCATGATCCGCGACTTCCTGCTCACCAAGCATTACAAGAAGGTCCTGGATCGGGAGGACGCGGAGCGTTTGGCCGCCCGCAGCGAGCGGGAGAAGGAGCTGGAGGCCAAGCGGGAGGAGACCGAGCGCCTGAAGGCCGAGGGCAAGACCGAGGTCAACACCAACACCAGCAAGAAGAAGCTCCAGGCCGGCGAGAAGCAGAAGAACGCCGAGCGCAGAGCCGCCGCCGAGAAGGCGGAGCGCGCCGCCCGGCGGGAGCGCCTTGGCATCAAGGAGAACGAGCAGCCCGCCTCCCAGGTGGGCAATCGCCGCTATGCCCGCGGCCGCGCCTATGTGCCGGATCGCTATGAGAACCCGGAGCACGCCGAGGAAGCCACCCTGGCCGCGGCTCTGGAGTCTGAGGGCGCCGCCTCCATCGACGAGAGCGTGGAGGAGGAGATCATCCCCTCTGTCAACGAAGAGGAATAAGGAGAGCACGAGTTCATGGAAAAGTATATTGAAAAGACCGGGCGGACCACCGACGACGCCATCGCCGCGGCCCTTGCGGAGCTCCATCTGGAGCGCGAGGACGTGACGGTGGAGGTCCTGCAGCTGCCCAAGACCGGTTTCCTGGGCTTCGGCGCCGCGCCCGCCAAGGTGCGCGTGGGCTACCAGGTGCCGGACGAGCCCGCCCCCGCCCCCGTGAAGGAGGAAAAGCCCGCTCCCAAGGCGGAGAAGCCAGCCCCCGCTCCCAAGGCGGAGAAACCCGCCCCCGCCCCCAAGCCCGAAAAGCCCGCAAAGCCCGAGAAGCCGGCCCCCGCGCCCGCCCCCGCCGCCCCCGCGGATGAGGAGGCGGAGTTTGCCGAGGTCCGCGCCTTCCTGGCCGGGCTCCTGGAGCACATGGGCGTCAAGGCTCGCATCGAGATCCGCCGCAGAGAGAACGGCGGCATCGGCGTGAACCTGGCCGGCGACAGCATGGGCGCCATCATCGGCCGCCGGGGCGAGACCCTGGACGCCATCCAGCATCTGACCAACTACGCCGTCAACAAGGGCAACGACAAGCACATGCACATCAGCGTGGACGCCGAGGGCTACCGCAGCAAGCGGGAGGACTCCCTGACCCACTCCGCCCAGAAGATGGCCGAGAAGGTGCTCAAGTACAAGCGCAGCATGGCCTTCGAGCCCATGAACAGCTATGAGCGCCATGTGATCCACACCGCCCTGCAGAACGTAGAGGGCGTCACCACCAGCTCCACCGGCGTGGAGCCCAACCGCCGCGTGGTGGTCTCCTACGTCAAGCCCGAGACCCCCAAGACCAACAAGCCCCAGAGCCGCGAGTGGGCCTGAGGAACACATCACTTTATGTGCACAGCACATGGGAGGAATGAACATGTTTTTTGAAAAAGTGCAGGAAGCCCTGGCCAAGCAGTTCGAGATGGATCCCCAGACCATCACCATGGACACCAATCTGATCGACGACATCGGCGCCGATTCCCTGGACGTGGTGGAGCTGATCATGTCCCTGGAGGACGAGTTCGGCATCGCCATTTCCGACGAGGACGCCGCCCAGCTCTACACGGTGCGCCGCATCGTGGAGTATCTGGAGAAGCTGCAGTAAGTCTTTACCGAGAAAAACGCCCGTTCCTCCTCCCGGAGGGACGGGCCGTTTTCTTTTTTGCGTTTTTCACAAAGTTTTTCTCCCCGCGCGCCGATCTTTTGTCGGAAGACCGAAGTTTTCCCCCGCCCCTTGACAAGAGAGGGGCGCGGGTGTATCATCGGGACAATTCCATAGCGAAATAAAGCGGCATTGAAGAGAAGAGTACCCCGTCGGAGATCTTTACAGAGAGTTCCGGGAGCTGAGAGGGAACAGAAGGAAGACGGGAGAACATGGTCTCGGAGCTGCGGGCGTGAACCGGCACGGCAAGCGCCCGACGGGTACTCCCGTTACAGAGGATGCGTTTGTTGGAACGCTCAAAGGCGCCCTGCGCGAGCAGGACGCGAAGCAAGGTGGTACCGCGAGATTTTTATCCCGCCCTTACAGGTTTTTGTAAGGGCGGTTTTTTGTTGGAGTAAATCTATGATCGAACTGGTAAAGCTGTCCAAGACCTTTTCCACCGCCGACGGGCAGGTGGAGGCGCTGAAGGACATCTCTCTGCGCATCGAGGACGGAGACGTCTTCGGCATCATCGGCCTGTCCGGGGCAGGCAAGAGCACCCTGGTGCGCTGCATCAATCTGCTGGAGCGGCCAACGGAGGGGCATATCCTGGTGGACGGGCGGGATCTCACCGCCCTCTCTTCCCGGGAGCTGCGCAAGGCGCGCAAATCCATCGGCATGATCTTCCAGGGCTTTCACCTGCTGATGCAGCGCACGGCGCTGGAAAACGTCTGCTTCCCCCTGGAGCTGGCCGGCGTGAAGCGGGCGGAGGCCCGCCGGCGCGCCCTGGAGCTGCTGGAGCTGGTGGAGCTGCCGGACAAGGCCGGCGCCTATCCGGTGCAGCTCTCCGGCGGGCCGAAGCAGCGGGTGGCCATCGCCCGGGCCCTGGCCAGCGAGCCCAGAGTGCTGCTCTGCGACGAGGCCACCTCGGCCCTGGACCCCAAGACCACCCGGGCCATCCTGGAGCTGCTGCGGAAGCTGAACCGGGAGCTGGGCGTCACCCTGGTGATCATCACCCACGAGATGCGGGTGGTGGAGCAGATCTGCAGCCGGGTGGCCATTCTGGACGGGGGCGAGATTCAGGAGACCGGCCCCGTGTCGGAGGTCTTCTCCAATCCCCGCTCCGAGGCGGGACGGAGACTGGTGCTGCCGGAGGGGGAGAAGATCCACGTGCTGCCGGAAAACCGCCTGGTGCGCCTGGTTTTCGACGGGGCCGCCGCCACGGAGCCCATCGTGGCGAGCCTGGCCGCCCGGCAGGGGATCCTGCTGAACATCCTCTCCGCCGACACCCACGCCATCGGCGGCAAGACCTTCGGCAGCATGGTCCTCGGCCTGCCCCAGGACGAGACGGAGGCGGCAAGAGCCCTGCTGTATCTGCGGGAGATCCCCGGTCTGACGGTGGAGGAGGTGACGGATTATGTTTTCTGAGGGTGAACTGGAGCTGCTGCAAAAGATCATCAGCCAGGGCCTACTGCAGGCGCTGGGGGAAACGCTTTTGATGACCTTCGTGCCCACGATCCTGGCCTTCGTCATCGGGCTGCCCCTGGGCATCCTGCTGGTGACGGGGGACGAGAAGGGCATCCGCCCGCTGCCGCGCTGGCTCATGAAGCTGCTGCACTTTATCATCAACATCCTGCGCTCCGTGCCCTTCCTGATCCTGCTGATCGTGGTGCTGCCCCTCTCCCGGGCGCTGGTGGGCACCACGGTGGGCACCCGGGCCATCCTGGTCCCCCTGGTGGTGGCGGCCTTCCCCTTTGTGGCGAGGCTGGTGGAGACCTCCATCCGGGAGGTGGACCCGGGGGTGGTGGAGGCGGCCCAGTCCATGGGCGCCAGCACCTTCCAGATCATCTGGAAGGTCCTGATCCCGGAGGCGCGCCCCGCCCTGATCGCCAATTTCATGGTGGCGCTCATCACCATCTTCGGCTACGGCGCCATGTCCGGCGCGGTGGGCGGCGGCGGCATCGGCCGCATCGCCGTGAACTACGGCTACAACCGCTACAAGCCTCTGGTCATGTACTTCGCGGTGATCCTGCTGGTGATCCTGGTGCAGCTGTTCCAGAGCGCGGGCAACGTGCTGGTCAAGAAAGCGGACAAACGCATCCGCTGAGGCGATTTTGAACCAAAACAACAAAAAAACAACAAATAAAGGAGCCTGAACAACATGAAAAAGAAATGCACCCTCATCCTCTCCCTGCTGCTGGTCCTGGCGCTGCTGTGCGCCTGCGGCGGCGCCGCCGAAACCGGCAAGACCGAAAACACCGAGAACGCCCAGCCCGTGAAGATCCGGGTGGCCGCCTCTCCCACCCCCCATGCCGAGATCCTGGCCGTGGCCGCCGAGATCCTGGCCCAGGAGGGCTACGAGCTGGAGATCGTGGAGTACGACGACTATGTGCAGCCCAACCTGGTGGTGGACAGCGGCGAGCTGGACGCCAACTACTTCCAGCACAGCCCCTATCTGGAGAGCTTCAACGCCGAAAACGGCACCCAGATCGTCTCTGTGGGCCTGATCCACTATGAGCCCTTCGGCATCTACGCCGGCAAGACCGCCTCTCTGGAGGAGCTGCCCGACGGGGCCGAGATCATCATCCCCAACGACGGCTCCAACGAGACCCGCGCCCTGCTCCTGCTGCAGCAGGAGGGGCTGATCAAGCTGGCCGACGGCATCAACGCCTCCTCCAACGCCACGGTCTATGATATTGCCGAGAATCCGAAGAATCTGAAGATCACCGAGATGGACGCCGCCCAGCTGGCCCGCTCCCTGCCGGATGTGGATCTGGCGGTGATCAACGGCAACTTCGCCCTGGCCGCCGGACTGAACGCCGCGGAGGACGCCCTGGCCGTGGAGGATGCCTCCGGCGACGCGGCCCAGACCTACGCCAACCTTCTGGGCGTGAAGGCCGGCCGGGAGAACGACCCCGCCATCCAGGCGCTGCTGAAAGCCCTCCAGTCCGACCAGGTGCGGGACTACATCAACGAGAACTACGGCGGCGCCGTGGTCCCCATCTTCTGATCCGACAGACGCGAATGCCTGCAAAAACGCAGACCCCCGGGGGTCTGCGTTTTTTGCGCGGAAAAGTTGCCGTTTCCGCAGATTCCGATTGACAAGCGGCACGCTCTTGGATAGAATGATACTCGATGCGACACAGCTCGCAACGATACCGAATTCTATCCCGCCCGAACCGCGAGCTTTGCCGGTTCGGGTGATCTTTCGGAGGAAAAGCCATGTTCAAGAAAAGCAAGGGCAAAACCCAGCCCGGGGGCAAGCCGGCCTCGTCCGCGCTGCTCAAAAAGGAGCTGGGGCTGGAGACCTTCCTGTTCCCTCTGTTCTTCTTCGGGATTTTCGCCCTCTTCGCCTGGAAGATGGGCCTGTCCAACGCCCTGGGCACCATGCTGAAAACGGCGGAGGATCTGCTGAAGGACACCGTCCTGCAGCTCACCGCCATCTGCGTCATCATGGGCGCCATCTCGGGCCTGATGTCGGAGTTCGGCTTTGTGTCGCTGCTGAACCGCCTGCTCCAGCCGCTGATGAAGCCCATCTTCGGCATGCCCGGCGCCTCCTCCCTGGGGGTGGTCACCACCTTCCTGTCAGACAATCCGGCCATCCTGAGCCTGGCGGAGGATCAGAACTTCCGTCGCTACTTCAAGAAATACCAGTTCCCGGCGCTGACCAACCTGGGCACCGCCTTCGGCATGGGGCTCATCGTCTGCACCGCCATGTACAGCTGCTCCACCGCGGCCATGCCTCTGGGCTCGGCGGTGCTGGTGGGCCTGCTGGGCGCCGTGGTGGGCAGCATCGTCAGCACCCGGCTGATGCTGATCTTCACCAAAAGGCGCTTCGGGACGGAGGAGCCCATGGAGACCGGCGGCAGCGCCTCCCAGATCCCCGAGAACATGCGCCAGATCCGGGACGGCAACATCGGCAACCGCATCATGGGCGCCATCCTGGACGGCGGCCACAACGGCGTGAAGATGGGCGTGAGCATCGTACCCGGGGTGCTGGTGATCTGCACCCTGGTGATGATGCTGACCATGAAGATGCCCGAGGGCGGCTATACCGGCGGCGCCTACGAGGGCATCGCCCTGCTTCCCTGGCTGGCCGGCAAGATCGACTTTCTGCTCAAGCCCCTCTTCGGCTTCACCTCGCCCGAGGCCATCGGCGTGCCCGTCACCGCCCTGGGCGCGGCGGGAGCCGCCATCGGCCTGGTGCCGGATCTGATCAAGAACGGCCTGGTGGGCGCCAACGACATCGCGGTGTTCACCGCCATGTGCATGTGCTGGAGCGGCTATCTCAGCACCCACACCTCCATGATGGACAGTCTCAACTGCAAGGAGCTCATCGGCAAGGCCATCCTCTGCCACACCATCGGCGGCTTTTGCGCCGGCGTGGCGGCCCACTGGATCTTCGTGCTGCTGAGCCTGATCTGAGCATCCTGTCAAGCGAACAACGAAGCGGACCCACCAAGGTCCGCTTCGTTGTTTTTCCATTCTCTCCCCTGAACTCTCTTCACTCTTCACTCTTCACTTTTCACTTTTCACATTTCACTAATCACTTTTCACTGAACCTGTACTCCGCCCAGCGGGAGAAGGGCTCTCCGGCCCGAAGACGGATGTCGGAGAAGCCGGGGTGGTTGGGGCTGTCCGGCAAAAACTCCGGCTCCAGGGCCAGACCCTGGTTGCGCCGGTGCGGCGCCGCGAGGCCGCTGCCGGTATAGACCTGCAGGGCGGGGAAGTCGGTGCAGAGCTCCATGCGCAGCCCGCCGCCCTCCAGGACGCAGGCCCGCTCCCCGGTGAGGACGAAGGCGTGGTCGTAGTCCCGGGCCACGGGGCGGAGCTGCCGGAAGTCAAAGTCCCCCTCCGCGGGAAGCAGGCGCCCCGTGGGGATCAGCCCCTCGCCGGTCTCCACATAGCGGTCCGCCGCGAGCTGCATCCGCAGGTCCAGGGCCCGACCCTCGCCTCCCAGGTCGAAATACATGTGATTCGTAGGGGCGTAGAGGGTGTCCCGGTCGCACAGGCCGCCGAAGCGGATGCGCAGGGCCGCTTCGCTGACCCGGTATTCCACCTCGGCCCGCAGCGCGCCGGGGAAGCCGTTGTCCCCGTCGGGGGAGAGCAGGGTGAAGCGCAGGGTGGTTTCATCAAGGGCCTCCGCCTCCCAGCGGCGGCGGTCATAGGAATCCGGCCCGCCGTGGAGCTGGTTGGGCCCCTCGTTGGGCGCGAGGGCGTAGCGGACGCCGTCCAGGGTGAAGGCCGCGCCGCCGATGCGGTTGCCCACCCGGCCCACGGTGGCTCCCAGGTAGCCCGTGCCCGCCAGGTACTCCTCCGGGCTGTCGTAGCCCAGGATGCAGTCCCGCCCGCGGAAGCGGATGCGCTGCACGGTGGCCCCCAGATCGGTGACGGAGACCTCCAGCTTCCCGGCGGAGAGCGTGAAGAGACGGTATTTGCCAAAGGCTTTCTCGGTGATCATCAGGATCCTCCTTTTTCGGTGATTTTACTAATTTAGATCAGTATAGCACAGGAAATTCTTTTTTACAATTCACAAATAACGGGCTTGAATTGCCAAAATAACTGTGCTATACTCGCCTCGGAACGCCCCTCCGAAAAGGGCGAATATTTAACGAAAAGGACGTCTAAGGAGGTCACTATGCTGACGAACGAGTATCTGAAGAGAGTATACGAGCAGGTTGAAAAGCGGGACGGCCACGAGCCGGAATTCCTGCAGGCCGTGCGTGAGGTTTTTGAGTCTCTGGAGCTGGTTATCGACAAGCATCCCGAGTGGGAGAAGGCCGCGCTGCTGGAGCGCTTTGTGGAGCCCGAGCGCGTGATCGAGTTCCGCGTTCCCTGGGTGGACGACAAGGGTGAGATCCATGTCAACCGCGGCTACCGCGTGCAGTACAACTCCGCCATCGGCCCCTACAAGGGCGGTCTGCGCTTCCACCCCTCTGTGAACCTCTCTGTTATCAAGTTCCTGGGCTTTGAGCAGTGCCTGAAGAACTCCCTGACCACCCTGCCCATGGGCGGCGGCAAGGGCGGCTCCGACTTCGACCCCAAGGGCAAGAGCGACGCTGAGGTCATGCGCTTCTGCCAGAGCTTCATGACCGAGCTCTACCGTCACATCGGCCAGTTCACCGATACCCCCGCCGGCGACATCGGCGTGGGCGCCCGCGAGATCGGCTTCCTCTACGGCCAGTACAAGCGCATCGTCGACCGCTTTGAGGGCGGCGTGCTCACCGGCAAGGGCCTGACCTACGGCGGCTCCCTGGCCCGCACCCAGGCCACCGGCTACGGCCTGTGCTACTTCTCCGCCGAGGCGCTGAAGTACCTGGCCAACACCTCTTACGAGGGCAAGACCGTGGTCGTCTCCGGCTCCGGCAACGTGGCCCAGTACTGCGCCCAGAAGGTCACCCAGCTGGGCGGCAAGGTCGTCGCCATGTCCGACTCCCAGGGCTACATCTACGATCCCAACGGCATCAACCTGCCCAAGCTCTTCGACATCAAGCAGAAGAGACGCGCCCGCATCTCCGTCTATGCCCAGGAGGTTCCCGGCTCCGAGTACCATGAGGGCTGCCGCAACATCTGGAACGTCAAGTGCGACATCGCCCATCCCTGCGCCTCTCAGAACGAGATGGACGAGAAGGGCGCCCAGGCTCTGGTGGACAACGGCTGCATGGCCGTGTTCGAAGGCGCCAACATGCCTCTGACTCCCGAGGCCATTGCCACGGTTCAGAAGAACGGCCTGCTCTACAGCCCCGGCAAGGCTTCCAACGCCGGCGGCGTGGCCACCTCCGGTCTGGAGATGACCCAGAACTCCATCCGTCTCAGTTGGAGCTTCGACGAGGTGGACGAGAAGCTGCACACCATCATGAAGGAGATCTACAAGGCCTGCTACGACGCCTCTGTCGAGTGCGGCAAGCCCGGCGACCTGATGCTGGGCGCCAATGTGGCCGGCTTCCTGAAGATCGCCCAGGCCATGCTGGCCCAGGGTGTTGTCTGATCCCTCCTGCGCGAAAACCGCATAAGCCAAACAGGACGCCCCGGGTTCCCCCGGGGCGTCTTTTCAGTGAAGAGTGAAGAGAGTAGTTAGTGCTTAGTGCTTAGGAGACGGGGGAAGCCAAAGCCCCCCTTGCCTAAAGGGGGGTGCCCCAGTGCGCACACTGGGGCGGGGGGATACGTCCCTCGCCCCTCGTAGGGACGAGCATTGCTCGTCCGCTGTCCATCGTGCGCAAAGCCCTTGAACCATGGGCGCGCTTCGGGTATAATGGCGGCAGAGAAGAAAACGACATTTCCGGAAAGGGAGCGGTTTTTATGCGTACGTTGGACAGTTTTCCGAGAGTCAGCCTGGGGGTCTTCCCCACGCCGATCCACAAACTGGAGAATATCAGCCGGCTGCTGAACACCCAGGTCTTCGTGAAGCGGGACGATCTGACCGGCCTGGGCCTGGGCGGCAACAAGACCCGCAAGCTGGAATTCCTGCTGGCGGACGCTCTGGCCAAGGGCGCGGAGCTGGTCTTCACCACCGGCGGCGCCCAGTCCAACCACGCCATGCTCACGGCGGCCGCCGCCGGCAGGCTGGGCCTCAAGCCCATCCTGGTGCTGAAAAAGCGGGGCGTCACCGCCTGTCTCGGCAATCAGCTGCTGGAAAAGCTGATGGGGACGGAGGTGCGCTTTGTGGACACCGACGACTATGCCGAGATCTACGCGGAGATGGACCGCATCGGCGCGGCCCTGGGGCGGCCCTATTACAAGATCCCCTGCGGCGGCTCCAACGCCCTGGGCTCCCTGGGCTACGTGGACTGCGCCCGGGAGATCGCCGGGCAGGGCCTCGCCTTCGATCACATCGTCTGCGCCGAGGGCAGCGGCGGCACCATGGCGGGCCTGGCTCTGGGGGCAAAACTCTTCCTCCCCGGGACCCGGGTCCACGGGATGATGGTGGACACCGACCCCTTTGAAGAGATCACCCCCGCGCTGATGCGGGAGGCGGCGGAGCTGCTGGAGCTGGAGCCGGAGATCACGCCGGAGGACTACCGTCTGCGGGACATGTGCGGCCCCGGCTACGCCATCCCCTCGAAGGCGGGCAACGCCGCCGTGGCGCTGATGGCCGCCCGGGAGGGCCTGTTCCTGGACCCGGTCTACACCGGCAAGGCCTTCGCCGGTCTGCTGGAGCTGGCGGAGGAGGGGGCCTTCCGGCCGGAGGACAAGGTGCTGTTCCTGCACTCCGGCGGCGCCGGCGGCCTCTTCGCCGGTACGGTATAGGGGCGGAAAAAAGACAAGAAAGGGATGCGCAGGTCTGCGCATCCCTTTCTTGCCGGAGGGGGAGAAGAGTGAACAGCGAACAGGGAAGAGAGTAGTTAGTGCTCAGTGCGTAGTGCTTAGGGGGACGGAGACACAAAAAATCCCCCCTGTGCAAGGGGAGGCGTCGGCCGCCAGGCTGACGGAGGGGTTGTCATTGCGAGGCAGTGCGCACACTGCCGTGGCAATCCGCATCCCCCGTCTCCCGTCACTTTCGTCCCTCGTTTTCTTCTGTTCTCCCGTCTCCCTAGGCTCAAAAAAGGAGAACGGATTGCCGCACCAGCGTTGCGACGCTGGTTCGCAATGACAGGCCCTTGCGGGCCTGTGCGCTCTGCGACGCACAGGGACGGGCCGCCGGGGGCGTCGGCCCCTACAAAGCGCTTTTCATGCTCATTTTTTCGGGCCGCTGTTCCTGCGGGAAACAGCCTCGCAGAGTTCGCGCCCGCAGGCGCGAAAAAAGTTCGATCCGTTTTTGCCGGGGCTTTGCCTCGGCAAAAACATCGCTCGCCCTGCAAGTGTGCGAGCGTCTCCCGCAAGCGAGTGCGCGCAGCAGGGCGCAATCCCATGTCTGAAAAGGCTGAAAGCCTTTTCAGACACGAAAAAACTCCCCCGGTTGCCCGGGGGAGCCTCTCCGCGTGTGCCGTGCCGGCTCAGTAGTAACCTGCACACATAGGCAGGTGGGTCGCCTAAGTTCTGTTTCGCTGCTTCCAACGTCCGGCCGAGGCCGGGAGGCCTGCAATCCGCAGATTCAAATCGGCATCCCTTATAAGAGATGTGGGTTTCATGAGCCGCAAGTCCATCAGGACAAACACGCGCACCGCAGAGCGTTCTCTGTTTTCCATTGGATTCTACGCGTCCGGCCGCCGGTTCAGAACCGGCCCGGGCGCATTATTTTTCCTCTTCTTCCTCGTCCTCGTCGTCGAAGAGGATCTTCATAAACTGCTGATACACGTCGTCCAGCTGATCCTCGTCGTCAATGGACTCAAAGAGCTCGTCGCCGTTCTCGTCCTCCACGGAGCGCAGGATGATGATGCCGTAGTCCGGATCGTCCTCCTTCATGTCCGCGGGCAGGAAGGCCACATAGGTCTCCCCGTTATACTGCATCTCGTCCAGGACCTCCAGCTCGAACTCCTGACCGTCGTCGTCCACGATGGTGATAAAATCGCTGCCGAAATCTTCGCTCATATTTTTCTCCTCCTGTTCAGGCTACTGTTATTGTACCCGAAACGGGAGGAGAAATCAACTGTTTTTGTGGAGAGGGAAAATCGAGTGAAAAGGGAGAAGCGAGGGGATCGCCCGGCGATCCTTATCATCATCCCCAGAGAGACGCCATAATTCTTCACTCTTCACTCTTCACTTTTCACTCTTCACTTTTCACTGTTTACGAGCCCAGATCCTCCAGCAGCTGCAGCAGCTCCCTGCGGCTGCGCACGGGCAGCCCCGCCTCCACCATGGCCCGGTCCACCCGCCGCAGAGTCTGCAGCTCGATGGCCGTGACGTTCAGCGGCTCCCGGCCCCCGCCCGGGGGAAAGACGGCCAGATAGGCCCCCTCCCGGCCCAGAACATAGGCGGCCCGGTCCGCGTTGCGGGCGAAGGGGGCGTAAAGCGCCTCCGGAAAGGCCTCGCCCGCCCCGCTTTTCAGACTGCGCAGGGCCTCCGCGCCGGAGAACAGCGCCGCACCCATCAGACACAGCAGCAGCGCGATTTTCAGCTTCAAGCTCCGCTCCTCCTTCCGATCCGACTCCCGACAAGGCTATTCTCTCCGGTTTTGGGAAAAATATTCGCGGATCCGCCGCGGGGACGCCTGGGAAGCCGCGGCCGCCCAAATCTTAATTTCTCTGAAAATTCACATTTTCTACACCCGGCAGAAAAAAACTGTGGTATAATATCCAGGATATAAAATCAAGAACTATACCCTTTCCCCCTTTGAAAGAGGAGGTGTTTTGGATCCCATGAAAAAACCTGCGGAGAAACAGCCGGAGGGCAAGGAGAAAAAGCGCGGTCCGCTGCGCATGACCCTGCGCGCCCTGGGCTTCACGGCGGACGCCGCCACGTCCATCATCAGCGCCGTGTTCAAGGTCGTGGGCTCGGTGATGCTGGTGCTGATCGTCTCCGGGCTTCTGTTCGCCTGCATTTTTGCCTACTACGTCAAGAACAGTCTGACGCCCAATATGGACATCTCTCTGGAGGATTTCCAGCTCAGCGAGTCCAGCACCATCTGGTACCAGACGCCCAGCGGCGAGTGGCAGGAGCTGGTGACCCTGGTGGGCAAGTACAAGCGCATCTGGGTGGACTATGAGAACCTCCCGCCCTACATGGAGCAGGCCCTGGTAGCCATCGAGGACAAGCGCTTTTACGAGCACAACGGGGTGGACTGGTTCCGCACCTCCACCGCCTTCGTGCGCATGTTTGCCGGTTCCGGCTACGGCGGCTCCACCATCACCCAGCAGCTCATCAAGAACCTGACCGGCAACGACGAGGTCACCGTCCAGCGCAAGCTGGGTGAGATCTTCGGCGCCCTGGAGCTGGAAAAGAAGTACGACAAGCGGGAGATCATCGAGTGGTATCTCAACGCCGTCTACTTCGGAGAGGGCTGCTACGGCGTGCAGGCCGCTGCCCAGACCTATTTCGGCAAGGACGTGTCGGAGCTGGATCTGGCGGAATGCGCCGCCATCGTGGGCATCACCAACAAGCCAACCTACTACGACCCCTTCTACAACGAGGACAACAACAAGCAGCGGCAGGAGGTGGTCCTGCGGGAGATGTATGAGCAGGGCTACATCGACTACGACACCTACAAGGCCGCCGTGGACGAGGAGCTGGTCTTCGCCCACAGCCCCGGGGAGAACACCAACAAGGTAATCTACACCTACTATGAGGAAGTGGTCATCAACGATGTGATCCGCGACCTGATGGACGCCAAGGGCATCGGCCGCGCCGCCGCGACCTCCCTGCTCTATAACGGCGGCTACCAGATCTACTGCTGCATCGACCCGCGCATCCAGGCCATCGTGGATTCGATCTACACCGATCCCACCCAGATCCCCCAGCCCCCCAGCCAGACCAACCAGCGCTTCCAGAGCGCCATCGTGATCATGGACCCCTATGACGGGCGCATCCTGGCCCTCTCCGGCGGCGTGGGGGAGAAGACCACCAACTTCCCCCTGAACCGGGCCGTGCCCGAGTACGTGAACGGCTTTGACTACGGCGGCGCCACCCGCTCGCCGGGCTCCTCCATCAAGCCCATCGCCTCCTACGGGCCGGCGGTGGACCTGGGGCTCATCACGCCGGCCACCTATGTGAACGATTCGCCCACCGTCCGCCTGCGGGGCACCAGCTGGTATCCCCACAACGACAGCTACCAGAGCTTCGGCGTCATCACCATCGAGCAGGCGCTGAAGTGGTCCCTGAACACCGTGGCGGCCCAGATCGTGGACATCCTGCCCGGCGGGCCCCAGACCTCCTACGACTATCTGACGGAGCATCTGGGCGTCACCAGTCTGGTGCCGGACGACATTTCCTACGCGCCCATGGCCCTGGGGCAGCTGACCTACGGCATCTCCGTGCGGGAGATGTGCCAGGCCTACTGCGCCTTCGTCAACGACGGCGTGTTCACCTACAGCCGCACCTACTCCATGGTCACCGACGCCCGGGGCAACGTGGTGCTGGACAATTCCCCCCGCACCATCCAGGCCTTCCAGCCCAACACCGCCTACGTCATGACCTATATGCTCAAAAAGAACGTGGAGGAGGGCATCGCCAGCGAGGCGCGGCTCTGGACCGTGCCCGTGGGCGGCAAGACCGGCACCTCCACCGACCAGAAGGACCGCTGGTTCGCCGGCGTCACGCCCTACTACGTGGCCGTGGTCTGGACCGGCTTCGACATTCCGGAGAAGATCAACGTCAACGGCAATCCCGCCGCCCGGATCTGGAACAGAGTCATGTCCCGGGTGCTGGAGGGCTACGCCTGGAAGGATTTCACCTATCCCTACCTGGGGGAGAACACCGGCGTCTTCGGCCTGAATCAGGAGGACGAGGACCCGGGCGACGCCATTATCATCGATGATGACGACGGCGGCATCTATGTGGATCCCGGAACCGACGACGGCGGGGGCGACGGCGGGGACGACGCGGTGGTGGTCTACGGCTGAGCCGTCCCCCCGCGCCAAATCGTCCCAAAACAGGAAGAAACATGCAAAAACCCCGGTATTTTACAAAGATTTAACGAAAAAACCGGGGTTTCTCCCCCACTTCGACCCGTTTTCCAGGCTTTTGTTGTTGACAAAACAAGTTCATTATGTTACATTTTGATTACATTATTGGAGGTGCTATTCTTGGCAAAATCATTGGAGTATAAGGGACATCCTCTCCAAAGGAAGGACAACATCATTTATTACGGCAGCTTTGCGGATAAGTATATTATCCAGCTGCAGATCCTGGACACCAAAAAGGTGAAGGATCTTGACGTGGCCACCAAGGTCTCCGTCCAGCTTCAGCTCACCGATCCCAGCATCAAGACCCGGGACAAGATCGTGAAGAAGAGCGAAAAGGACAGCCTGTATTCCGCCATTGATGTTGCCGCCGTGTGGCTTGAACGCGCACTGGCCTCCCGTTAAGACAGCCTTGTCTTTCCCAGGAAACGTCTGACCCAGCGTTTCCGGAGCTTCCGAACAGCCTCCGAGGGGAGCGGGCGGCCCGCCGCCGCTTCCCGAATACAGAAAGAAGGAACTGTTTCATGAGCAAGAAGTTCTTGCGGACCCTGATCGCGGTATTGCTGATCTGCTCCATGCTGGGCTTCCCGACGGCCTTTGCCGACGAGAACGCCACCGTCACGGGCAGCGATGTGAACCTGCGGTCCGGCCCGGGCACCAATTTCCCCGTGATCGACTGTCTGCCCAAGGGCGAGGTCGTCATCGTGACGGATATGTCCAATCCCGACTGGTATGCCGTCACCCACGACGGCGTCAGCGGCTACATGTCCTCCCGCTACCTGAAGGTCAGCCAGCCCGAGCCCGATCCGGCCCCCGCGCCTGTCGAGCCCGACCCGGCGCCCGCCGATCCCGCCCCCGTCGCCGATCCCACGCCCGCCCCCGCCCCCGTCCAGGTGGACGGAACGCCCGGACACATCAACGCCATGTATGTGCGCTTCCGTTCCGGCCCCTCCACCAGCTCTGCGATCCTGGGGGAGTATAACAACGGCAAGACCCTGACCATCACCGGCCGCTCCGGCGACTGGGTGGCCTGCGTCATCGACGGCCGGGCCGGCTATGTGTTCGGGCAGTATGTGACCGTGGACGGCTCCAGCGCTCCGGTGGTGCAGCCCACCCCCGAACCCACGCCCGAGCCCACGCCGGATCCGGATGAGGGCGGCGAGGTCGTGATCGTCGGCGAGGATCCCGAACCCACGCCCGAGCCCACGCCCACGCCCGAGCCCACCCCGGCGCCTACGCCCACGCCCGAGCCCACGCCGGAGGTCACTCCCGTGGAGCACAAGGCCGGCACCATCACCGCCAACTACGTGTGCTTCCGCACCGGCCCCGGCACCAACTACGGGGTGATGTCCACCTACAACAAGGGCAAGGAGCTGACCATCACCGGCATTTTCGGCGACTGGACGGCCTGCACCATCGACGGGAAGGACGGCTTCGTCTACAGCCTCTACGTGAAGGAGAAGGAAGCCGAGCCCGAGCCCACGGCGACCCCCGCCCCCACTGCCGCGCCTACCCCGGAGCCCACGCCGGAGCCCACCCCCGTCCCGGAGACCCCTGCCACCGGCAAGGCGGGCTACATCAACGGCGACTATGTGCGCTTCCGCTCCGGCCCCGGCACCAACTACGGCATCCTGGGCGAGTATAACAAGGGCAAGGAGCTGACCATCACCGGCGAATCCGGCGGCTGGACCGCCTGCGTCATCGACGGGGTCAGCGGCTATGTCTTCAGCCAGTACGTGATCGAGAAGAAGCCGGAACGCGAACCGGATCCCACTCCGGAGCCGACGCCTACGCCGGCCCCCACGGCGGCCCCTACGCCCACGCCCACGCCGGCTCCCAGCACCCCGACCACCGGGGAGCCGGGCTACATCACCGGCAATAACGTGCGCTTCCGCGGCGCCCCGTACATGTCCGGCGAGATCTACGGCGAGCTCTTCTACGGCAACGCCGTGACCATCACCGGCGAGGTCAACGGCTGGACCGCCGTGATCTACAACGGCAAAGCCGGTTACGTGTACAGCCAGTATGTGGCCAGGGGCACCTACGGGACCACGACGCCCAGCGAGCCGGAGGAGCCCGGCACGCCCAGCGTCCCCGCGCCCAACCCCGGCGCTTCCGCCAAGGGGCAGGAGGTCGCCAACTACGCCCTGCAGTTCGTGGGTTACCCCTACGTCTGGGGCGGCATGTCCCCCTCCACCGGCTTTGACTGCTCCGGCTTCGTCTACTACATCTACGGCCAGTTCGGCTACAGCATGAACCGTGTGGCGGCCGACCAGGCCCGCAACGGCGTCCATGTGGATCCCAACCAGCTGCAGCCCGGCGACGTGCTCTGCTTCTATTCCAGCGGCGATTACATCGGCCACGTCGGCATCTACATCGGCAACAACCAGTTCGTCCACGCGGCCAACTCCCGCACCGGCGTCATTGTTTCCGACCTGTCCGGCTACTACAACTCCCGCGGCTTTGAGGCCCGCCGCATCATCAACTGAAACCCGCCATAAGCCCTCCGTTTCGGAGGGCTTATGCTTTTTTTGAAGAGAGGGAGACCTATGGAGGAACGGCAGAAGAATCCGGGCACGCAGCGGATCGACTTCAGCAAGCCCTTTGTCGTCTACAAAAACAGGGGCTGCTATTCGGGCTTTCTCAGCGTCCTGTGCGTATTTCCCTTCCTGTTCGCCCTGTGCTCCCTGATCTTTCCCCCAATCGCCCTGTTCCCCTGGTGGGGGAGCCTGGCGATCATGCTGGCTTCCGCCGCCCTGTGGTGGTTTCTGACGCGCCGCAGCATCCTGCACCCGGACGCTGCGGACGAGCCCGTGGTGATCGTCTCGGACGAGGGGATCCGCTGGTGCCGGGAAACGGCCTTTGTCGATCCCTTACGGCTACTACAGCCGCCACAGAAGCCCGGAGCCGGGCGAGAAAACGGATGCGTGATTCCGACATGGAAAAAAGCAGCACCCCAGCTTGGGGTGCTGCTTTTTGCGCAGGAAGGTCTTTCGGGATCATCAGGGCCCGACCTTGTACAGGTAGTGGTTGTTGTTGGTCAGCGCGCCGTTGACGTAGTCGTAGCGGATGCTGGTGGTGTGTCCGGCGTCCTTCCAGGTGACGAGCACGCTGCCGTCGAACTCGTAGTCGCCCTCGTCGGAGCCGCTGGGGGAGCCGTCCCGGGTGTGGTGCCGCTCATAGGTGCCGTCCGCCCGCACGACCATGACGCACTTGATGTGGCCTCCGTCCCAGTCCCATTCGCCTTCCCAGACGCCGCAGATCCCGTTGTCAGAAGAGGCGGGCGGCTCGGAAGAGACGGGGGGTTCCAAGATGACGGGCGCGGGCTCCGCGGGAGGAGCGACCTCCAGCTTCTGCTCGCAGCGCGCGGCCCAGTCCGCGCTGTCCCGGTAATTCCCCAAGGTCGTGAACAGCTCCAGGGCCTGCTCGTAATCCTCCCTGGTGTAGGCGAGCTGCGCCTGCTGGTAGCGGCAGTTTTGGGCCAGCTCCGCGCTGTCCTTGTAATCGCCCAGCTGCTCAAAGAGCGCGGCGGCCTCGGGGTACTGCCCCTGCTTGAAAAGCTCCATCGCCCGGTCGTAGTCCTTGTTGCCGCCCAGCACGCCGGTGAGAAACAGCACGCCGAGGGTAGCGCCGGCCAGCAGCAGCACGGCAAGGCACAGGATCAAAGCGGTTTTTCCGCCGCCGGAGCGGGCAGGCTTGGGAGCCTCGGGGGCGGGGATGTTGACGGGTGCGGTATAGCCGCCAGTCTGCGCCGGGGCGCGCAGGGGCTGGCCGCATTCGGTGCAGAAGCCCACGCCGTCGGGGAGCTGTGTTCCGCAGTTCGGACAAACAGCCATAATCGATTCCTCCTTTGTGATTTCAGGACCGCTTTTCGCGGCCGGTCTTTGGCTCGATAAAGTCATTGTACAACAAGAAAAAGAACTTGTCCAGTCCAAAGCCGGGAAAAACACAAGCCCCCGGTCAAAGACAGGGGGGTGTGCGCGCGGGGGAGCTTCGGCTCCGGCGGGCTCAGCGCTTTTTCAGGACGTGTTCGCCGTTGGCCAGCTGCCCGGCCACAAGCTCATACCGGATCATGACGCTGTGCTCCTCGTCCTTATAGGTGGTAAGAATGTTGTCCGCAAATTCATAGTCGCCCTTTTCGGTGCCGCTGGGGATGTTGTCCCGGACGTGGGTGCGCTCATAGGTGCCGTCGTCCTTCACCTTCAGGGTGCACTTGATGTGGGCGCCGTTGTAGTCCCATTCGCCCTCCCAGGTGCCGATCACGGCAGCGGGGCTGCTCTCGGTGACGCCGCAGCCGGCCAGAGCCGGGCAGAGGCTGAGGCTTATCAGAAGGACCAGCAGCAGGGCTATGCTTTTCCGCATGGAATCCGCCTCCTCATATTTGGCTGTCCTCTACAATACCATGATCTGCCCGGACATGCAAGAGAAAAACGAAAGCGGGCCTCCCTCTGCTTGCGCGGCGGGGCAGCGCGTGATATAATCATCATACAAAAGAATTCCATATCACACAAGGAGGACGAGAGCATGAAGACAGCGGTAATCACCGGCAGCACCCGGGGGCTGGGCCTGGAGATGGCCAAGCGCTTCCGCGCCGCCGGCTGGAACCTGGTGCTCAACGGCGTGAACCCGGAGCGGCTGGACAAGGCGGTGGCGGCGCTGCGCGCCCTGCCGGGAGCGGGGGCCGTGGAGGGCTGCCGGGGCAGCGTGGAGAGCGCGGAGGAGCTGCAGGCTCTGGCGGACTTCGCCCGGGAGCGCTTCGGCACCGTGGAGATCTGGATCAACAACGCCGGCGTGAACCAGCCCATGAAGCCCGTCTGGGAGCTGAGCGAGCAGGAGATCGACGCGATTTTGAACATCGACCTGCGGGGCGCCGTGCTGGGCAGCCGCCTGGCCGTGCGGCTGATGGAGGGGCAGCCCGAGGGCGGCTTCGTCTACAATCTGGAGGGCTACGGCAGCAACGACGCCATGATGCTGGGGCTCAACATGTACGGCACCAGCAAACGGGCCGTGACCCATTTCACCGTGGCCCTGGCCAAGGAGCTGGAGGAGCGGGGCAGCAAGGTCAAGGCCGGTCGTCTCTCTCCGGGCATCATGATCACCGACTTCACGGTGAAGGCCCTGGGCGGCAAGGAGAGCATCGCCCTGCCGGAGAAGACCAAGAAGGTTTACAACATCCTGGGCGACTATCCGGACGTGGTGGCGGAGCATCTGGTGAAGGGCATGCTGGCGAACACGAAGAACAACGCCCATATCGAATGGCTCACCAGCGGCAAGGCGGCCTGGCGCTTCATGACCGCCGCTTTTAACAAGCGGGACTTCTTCGCGGAAAAGGCGTGATACAAGGGACTGCCCGCCGAAGCGCAGAAGGACGAAGGGCTCTCTTTCCTGATGGCGCCAGCCTTTCGCCGAAGACGCCGAAAAGGTCCGTGTTCACCACGTCCAACGGGGAGTTGTTCGCTCAGTCTTCTATTGTCCTGAACAGGTTCTGTTTGCACTATACGCTGTATTGCAGCGTATAGGAAGCCGCCCCTGCGTCCGGGGCCGCCTGGATTTCGGCAATCTCTCTTGTCATGTCTTCGAGATTCCTGTACCAGCCGAGGAAGGTGTTCTGCGCCCCCCCAGTGGGACAGATCATTCCCGTCGGAGGCATACAAG
The DNA here is from genome assembly GCA_017428565.1 of Oscillospiraceae bacterium. Taxonomy (GTDB): domain Bacteria; phylum Bacillota; class Clostridia; order Oscillospirales; family Oscillospiraceae; genus Limivicinus. Next base: position 6,112 of record JAFRQP010000028.1, on the reverse strand, counting down.
GCAAATTGCGGACTGTTTTTTCTGCCCTTGAACTGCTGAGAACGGGTTACTTTTGTCGCGTTGAGGATCACGCCTTCATGGGGGAAACGATTCTGATCGTACCGGCAGTTTTGCCGTCCCCGGACAAAGCCGGCGTGTTTTCGCCCCCCCAGCAGGCTGTCCAGTGAGATGTTCAGCTTTTTTTACAGGAGCAGAAGCTTGTCCACTTCGGGATACCCGTCTCCGAGCTCCCATTTTGACACGGCCTGTCTGCTCACCCCCAGCATTTCCGCCAGCCCTTCTTGTGACAGCTGATTCTTCTTGCGCATTCTCTGCAGATTTTCTCCAAAACTCATAGGATCATCCTCCTTGCAAAAGGAGCATATCGCTTGATGCTCTTTTTTTCCCCAACTTCAATTTGCTTTTTCGCAACTTGAAGTTGCTTTTCTGCTTTCTTGCTGTTTGAGCCCTGCGGCAAGCTTCGCTTTGTCTTTCCGCATGCCGGTCCTTGTCCGCAGCGAGGATGGGCCCTCGGCTTCATCCGCCCACAGCATTCCGGCAGACCAGCGAGAAAAGGGCAATTCTGTCAAATTTTCCGTTCCCGGCTGCCGTTCCTACCTTCTGAGGGTCAGCTCATTCAATTCCAGGATGACCTCAGACATCATATTGGCGCCGTAACAGAAGAAGGACGAGGGCGCGGGCAGACGGAGGACTTTTGTAAAACCGGCGCTTTCTGCGGTCTGAACCGCCCGGTCCATATGGTAATTGCTGCTGATGAGCACAACCGGCTTGCCGGGATCGATGATCTGCGCCGTGTTCCGGAAATTGTCCTTGGTGCTTTCCGCCTGATCTTCCAGAATCATCCGCTCTTCCGGCACGCCGCGCTCCGCCAGCAGATCGTGCATGACGGCGGCTTCCGTGCGGCCCGACTCGTCCGCGTTGCCTCCGGTCAGAATAAGCCGCGCTTCCGGGTATTCCTCCAGATAGGCCTGGGCGGTGTCCAGCCTTGCCAGCAGATCGTCCGTGGGCTGCCCGTTTTCCAGCGCCAGACCGAGCACGATGGCGTAATCTGCCCGGCCGGCGGTGTTGATCAGACTGCCGCAGATCACCTTTCCGCAGAAGAACAGGATCACCAGGGTGAGAAGAATGACCACAGAACGCAGAATCCAGCCGGCGATCCGCAGGACCAGGCGCTTGGAACGGGTGAAGAGACGGAAGCGGACATCCAGCGCGAACAGCAGAAGAATCGCGCAGAGGATGAGCTCGTACCGGAAGACTTCCCGATAGTCCGCCTTCAGGACGACGGTGTTGATTTTGTGCAGCATGACGACCGCCACATCGGCGGTGAGAAGGATGACCAGCGCAAGCAGAATATCGCCGGTGATGCGTCTGCCGCGAGAACCTTGTTTTTCCGTTTTCATGTCTATTCCTCCGCGAATCCCGTTATGATGAGGCGATTATACCAGAAAAGCCGCCTGACGGCAACAAAAACGCCGGGACAGAGGAGCATCCTCTGTCCCGGTCTGTGCTTTTGCCCGATCAGTCCGTTTTTTCTTCCGCGGCCCTTTCTTTGCCCAAATAGCGCAGGCACAGCATGGTCAGGTCGTCAAATTGTTCCTTGCCCTCCGCAAATTGATCCACATCCTGCCTGACCGCGTCCAGCAGGTCCTTCAGGCTGCCTTCCTCCGTGCGGTTCAGCGCTTCCAGCATCCGCTCCGTGCCGTAGAGAACGTTGGCCGGATTGTTCGCCTCCGGAATGCCGTCCGTGTACAGGAAAATCTCGTCTCCGGCTTCCAGTTGGATCGCATACTCCTTGTAGTCCGTATTTTCCATCCCGCCGAGAACAAAGCTGTGCCTGTCCTTCATCAGCTCGAAGGGACGGCCTTTTCGATGGATGACGGGGTATTCGTGCCCGGCGTTCGCCGCGGTCAGCGTGCCGGTACGCAGATCCAGGACGCCCAGCCAGACGGTTACAAACATGTCCTTGCTGTCGCTGGCGCAGATCCGGCTGTTTGCCTTCCGGAGGATAGACGAGGGAGAAAAATCCGTCTGCGCGTAGCTCTGGAGCAAGATCTTGGTGGACATCATAAACAGCGCCGCCGGGACGCCTTTTCCCGATACATCCGCGATGATCAGACACAAATGGTCGTCGTCAAGCAGGTAAAAATCGTAGAAATCGCCGCCCACCTCTCTGGCGGGGGCCATGCTGGCGTAGATGTCGAAATCGCTGCGCTCCGGAAAGGCCGGGAAAGCGCTGGGCAGGGAACCGACCTGAATGCCGGCGGCGGTGTTCAGCTCCTGCTCTGTCGCCGCGAGGGTTTTGCCCCGATCCGCAAACAGGACGCCGTAGATCAGCACGATGGAGAGCAGCGTGGAGGAATACTGGGTGGACAGACCGAAGGAACGGCCGATCAGCAGCTGGTTCAGCACGGGGATCGTAATAAAGGAGAGCGCCACGATCTTCTGCCGGAGCGAAACCCTGGAACCGACGAGCTCGGAAACGAAGGTCAACATCGCGATGCCCAGATACAGATAGCTGAAGCCGAAATACGTTCCGCGCTGATAAACGCCGGCGGCGTCGACGACGAAATAGATCGGGAGGAAGAGGTTTGCCAGCTTGATCAGCACATCGGGAAGCAGCAGGATGCCCAGCACTTTCTTGACGATCCGAAGTCTCCGGCTCTCCATCTCCAGGGTGATGGTCACGTAGAGCCAGAATAAATAGATCACGGCGGAGCCGTTGGCATACAGCAGCGCGTTTACCAGGCGGTTCCAGAACGCGTAAGGCGCCAGCCCCTGCAGGACCCAGGCGAAGGCGTCAAAAAACAGGGCGAAGTCGTTGACCAGCACAAGGGTGGTGAACAGCGACGTGTTTTCGCTCAGGCCGTTGGAGTCCATCATACAGCCGAAATAAACCACCGCGCACACGGCCATCGAGACCACGTCCGTCCCGACATTGAATACCCATCTCGGTTCCATGTCGGCAAAGCCGCGGACGATGCACAGGATGACCATCAGCGCGAACAGAAGCAGGGTGAGGACAAAGCCCAGCGCCATCAGCCGTCTGGATATAAAGAGCTTTTTCTTGATGATATTGTCCATGGAACGCTTCTCCCCTCTGAAGAACACCGCCGGGAAAGCATCCCATGGACCCCGACGGCCGAAAAAATGGCAAAGAAAGTTATTAAAATAAGTATATCACAAAAAGCCGCCGGGGGGAAGACGAATTTTGCATCGGGACGGGAAGCATCGCCGGGGCTTTCGGACATGATTCAAATCCCTAACCACTTGACGACAAAAGGTCCCTGCCCAAAAAGGGCAGGGACCTTTTGTCATGAGCAAAGATTGCTATTTTGACAAAGCAGGGGTTGTCGTTAAATTTCGTAACGCTTAAATCGAAAAATGCTTGACTAATTGAAAATAATACTTTATTCTTCTTCATTCCATTCAAATCTGTTCCAATGCTCTTTTTCGGCTAAGAGCAGTTTTTTAGCAATAGGAACTATTGAACCCGCAAATGAAATGGTACCTTCGTGAGAAAAATAGATCGCCCATGAGAAACCCTTATCTGTATATATCCTTTCGCATCCGCCGAATTCAATCAATTCTGTGGTTTCAATACAGTGTTCTGGTAGAAAAATGTTTTCACCAAAACTATATATATGTACTTGTGGAAGACCTATTATCTGTTCAAGCTGTTTCACATAAGGCTCAAAAAAGTCATACATGATAAAAAACTTCTCTGAGATTTCTGTTGGTTCCTCCCCCATAAGGGGGAACCAATATGATGTATTTACATATTGCCAGATCAAACGAAACTTCTCTTTCAGTGCAACAGCTTCCGCGCCAACAACAACTCGCTTATACGAGATATCTGCCAAAGAAAGAGCTTCCCTTCGGGAAATCACTTCTTCCAAATAATCACAAAATTCTTGATTTGTTTTATCAACGATGTGCTTTGCCGCACTATTCTGAGGTTTTAAAACGGAGGGCTCATAATGAATGTAGATGAAATTCAGTATTTCTTCTCTCAATTCATTTATGCTTTCAAACGATTTGTCTATGAGTGTTGATAGCTTGAACTCCATTTCATAGGCGACTTGATAACCAACATAACAGATGCCTCCGTATCCTGCATACTTTTGTTGATACGACTCTGCTTTATGGATACACCACAGTTTTAAATGGTTGATTTCATTATTGAAAACCATAAGACACCTTCTCCAAGTAATTCCAGCCATATATGAAACAGGATTGCTATCTTGTAAAAATAGCAATCCTTTTCTGGCGGAGGGTTAGGGATTTGAACCCTAGCGCCGGGATCGCCGGCCTACGAGATTTCGAGTCACGCCTCTTCGACCACTTGAGTAACCCTCCGTGCGCCGCTCTATTATATCCGAAGCTTTTGCAAATTGCAAGGGAAAGTATTTTCTCGGCGCCATATATAATTTGAATAAAAATTTATATATAACTGTTGACAAAAGTTTTCGCAGGGTGTATGATACAGCCATGAGAAAAGGGGGAGGCGCGCGGCGGAACCGGCGTCCCCCGGGAAAGGATGATCTTCCCATGAAAAAGACCCTTTACAGCCTGATGCTCAACGACGAGGTGGTGCGGGAGGTGGACGCCATGGCCCACCGCATGGGCACCAACCGCTCCAGCCTCATCAATCAGATCTTGGCGGAGTACGTGGGCTACACCACGCCGGAGCGGCGCATCAACGACGTGCTCTCCGCCATCCAGGCCCTGCTGAGCCCCAGCCGGGACCTGGTGCCCTTCTTCGCGCCCAACTCCTCCAGCATGTCGCTGAAAAGCTCTCTGGAGTACAAGTACCGGCCCACGGTGAAGTACGAGGTGGAGCTGTACCGGGGTGGGGGCGAGTCCATCGGGGAGCTGTCGGTGCTGTTCCGCACCCAGTCCGCCCCGCTGCTGCAGGCCATGACCGAGTTTTTCCGGCTCTGGAAGCGGATCGAGGACGCCCATCTGGCCCCCGCCACCGGCGCGCGGATCGACTACGCCCTCTATGACGGCAAGTTCCTGCGCTCCATCGCCGTCCCGGAGCGGGACTGCACGGCCGAGGAGCTGGCCGAGGCCCTGTCCGCATACATCCAGCTGTTCGACCGGCTGATGAAGGGCTACCTCTCCGGCCGCTTTGATGCCCACGAGGTGGAGGCCGCCTACTACGCCGCCATGACCCAGGCGAAGATCCACATTTAGTTTTTAGTTTTCAGTTTTTAGTTTTTAGAAGGCGGAGGACGCGGCGGGCGATTCGGCTATCGCCCCTACGGCGGAAGAGGAGACGACACCCCTACCGTCATCCGGCTTGCGTGAGACGCCGGATGCCACCTCCCCCTAAGGGGGAGGCAAGGACGCCGGGAAGTCTTGCTTCCCCCTCAGGGGGAAGTCCCCAGTGCGCACACTGGGGGATAGGGGGGGTTCCGATCCGTCGCCGCAGGCGACACCTCAACTCGTCACTTTTCACTCTTCACTCTTCACTCTTCACTTGAATTGGGGGTGTTCCTATGAACGCTGAAACCTATACCCGCAAGTCTCTGGAGGCCATTCAGACCGCCCAGGCCATGGCCCAGGAGAACCACAACAACTACATCACGCCCGAGCATCTGCTCTATGCCCTGATCGACCAGGACGGGGGCCTGATCCCCTCTTTGCTTGGTAAGATGGGCGTGGACGCCGACGCGCTGCTTGCCGAGCTGGACAGCGCCATCCGGCAGCTGCCCAAGGTGGGGAACGCGGACTCCGTCTACCTCTCCGCCGACGCCAACCGGGTCCTCACCGCCGCCGAGAAGGCGGCCAAATCCATGGGGGACGAGTATACCTCCGTGGAGCATCTGATGATCGGCATTTTCGCCGCGGCCACACCGGCCATCAAGCGCATCTTCGCCGACCACGGCATCACCAAAAACGCCTTCACCGCGGAGCTTGCCAAGGTGAAGACCGCCCCCGTCACCGGGGACAATCCGGAGAGCACCTACGACGCCCTGAGCAAGTACGGAACCGATCTGGTGAAGCGGGCCCGGGAGAACGAGCTGGACCCGGTGATCGGCCGGGACAACGAGATCCGGAACGTGATCCGCATCCTCTCCCGCAAGACCAAGAATAACCCCGTGCTCAT
>JAFRQP010000027.1 GCA_017428565.1 Oscillospiraceae bacterium | reverse complement strand
TGAAGAGTGAAGAGTGAAAAGTGAAGAGTGAAGAGTGAAAAGTGAGGAGTGAAAAGTGAAGAGTGAAGAGTGAAAAGTGAAGAGTGAAGAGTGAAAAGTGAAGAGTGAAGAGTGAAAAGTGAAGAGTGAAGAGTGAAAAGTGAAGAGTAAACCGTAGCGCCAAGCATCGCTCGGCACCCGACACGCTCGTAGGGCCCGGCCACGGGCTCCTCGGCGGCCCGATTCCGCGGCCCGCAGGCCGCACAGCATCGCAGATGCTGTCATTGCGAGACAGTGACCGACGTCACTGTCGTGGCAATCCGTACTCTTTTTCATAAAACGGAGGACGCGGATTGCCACACCAGCGCTGCGGCGCTGGTTCGCAATGACAGACCTTCGGTCTGTTTTGTCGCGCTTACGCGCGACATCACAACTGTTCACTCTTCCCTTTTCCGGTACTCCAGCAGATCTCCCGGCTGGCAGTCCAGGGCCTGGCAGAGCTTCAAGAGGGTGCTGACCTTCACGGCCCGGGCCTTGCCGTTTTTCAGGATGGACATGTTGGCCAGGGTGATGCCCACCCGCTCGGCCAGCTCCGTGACGCTCATCTTGCGCCGGGCCAGCATCACGTCGATGTTGAAAATGATCTCGTCTTCCATGGCACGTCCCTAAATCGTCAGGTCTTCCTGCTCCTGCAGCAGGGCCGCCTTCATCACCAGATGGGACAGGGCGGCCGCCGCCACCGAAATGGCCACGCCCACGAAGACCACGACCAGGCTCAGCAGCGTGACCCCCGGGTGGCTCCAGCCCAGGAAGAGATAGAGGATGTTGCCGAGGAAGAAGAAGGCCGCGTCCGCGGCGGCAAGGCCGGAGATCCATTTGAGGAGCCTTGCGTTCTCCACGGAGAAGGAGCGGTCCTTCCCGATGTTCACCGCGATGATCCAGCCGAAGGCCAGCGCCGCGTAGACCGGCAGCGCCGTCACCCAGATCAGCACCAGCCAGGGCCAGTACAGATGGTCGAAGGCCCCGTCCTCCGCCACGGCGACGGTCTGCCCCAGCATGGGTACCACCAGCAGATAGATCACCAGTCCGCAGAGCCCTACGCCGAGAATGATGAATTTTAACCAGTTGGACAGCGTTTTTTGCCGCATATTCTGCGCCTCCTTTTTTGCTTTCAACCAGAGCATAACATGAAGTTTCCTGTAAGTCAAGCATTATTTATTGTTTTACGATAAATGTAAAAAAGCTGTAAAAAAAGCTTCCCCTTTCCGCGCCTCGGGTGGTATACTGTTTCTGTTCTTGTCTTGACAGGGACAAGGAGGGATCATCCCATGAAAAAGACGCTTTTGCCGCTGCTTGCCGCCGCGCTGCTGCTCTGCGCCTGCGGGCAGACCGCCCCGGCTTCGCCGCAAGCGGCTCCCGCCGCACAGGCGACGCCTGCCGCCCTCTCCCCCGCGGCGGAGGCGCTGGACGCCCTGTTGGGCGAAGTGCGGCAGACCGTGCACCCCGGCACCGCGGGCAGCTCCCTGCGGGCAGCCTCCATGGCGGCGAAGCTGCTGGACTGGGCCGAGAGCGCGGAGTTGACGGACGAGGAGCTGCTGGCCATCCTGTCCCCCTGGCTGGGAGAGCTGGACGACGGGCTGCCGGGGGACTTTCCGGAGCAGCTTGCCGCGGTGGACGGGATGGCCCGGATCCTCACCGGGGAGGACGCCGCCCAGGCCCTGGGTCTGCTGGAGGACGCCGGCTGTGAGGAATGCGGCTACCCCTGGAGCGGGAAGGCCGCGGCCCTTCTGGAGCGGCTGATGACCCTGGCGGGGCTGCGGGAAGCGCCCTGATCGATTTTTAGCTCCGCCCCCGGCGGAGAAGCAAGTTCGTTGGAGTTCGTGTTATGGAAGAAACGACCAAACCGAAGAGACAGATCGGCAGGGCGATCGGGATCTTTTTCCTGCGTCTGCTGGCCGTGCTGGGCGTGACCCTGGTCGTCCTGGCGCTCATCCTGCTGGGCGCGGTATACGTGTTCACCCGCGGCGGCTCGGAGACGGCCCGGGAAAAATTTGTTTTCACCGTGAAGGAAACCAGCGCCATCGGCTTTTTGGCGGACATCTTCCTCAGCCCCGAGGAGGTGGACGCCATCGTGAACCGGCCCCAGGTGGAGCTTGATACCCAGATGGACACCTCCCTGGTGGAGATCGCCGCCCCGGCGGAGACGGAGGACGGCCCCGCGGCGGACGCCTGGGGCTATGTGGATGACGACGGCGACGGGCTGATCCTTGTGGATGTCAAGGCCGGCAGCTACAACGGCTACATGCTCATCGTGCTGGATCCCTCCCGGGTGGTGCTGGGCTGTGATCCGGATACCCTGTACCACCGGGGCCACACGGTGGAGTGGTACGTGAACGCGCAGGGCGGCGTGGCCGGCATCAACGCCAGCGGCTTTGAGGACAAGGGCGGCAACGGCGACGGCTCCACCCCCGACACGGTGATCGTGCACGAGGGGCAGATCTACGCCGCGTGGAAGGGCATCGGCCACGGCTGGGTCGGCATCGACGACGAGTATAAGCTCCGGGTGGGCTTCCAGTCCTCCTATGACATCACAGAATGGAATATCCAGGAGGGCTGCGGCTTCGCGCCGGGACCCATCCTGGTCATCAACGGGGAGATGGCGCCGGAGGGGAACCTGCGCAGCGGCCTGAACCCCCGCACCGCTATCGGCCAGCGCTCCGACGGGGCGATCCTGATGCTGGTCATCGAGGGGCGGCAGCCCTCCCGCCTGGGCGCCAGCTACACGGACCTGGCGGAGGAGATGCTGCGCTTCGGCGCGGTGAACGCCGTGAATCTGGACGGCGGCTCCTCCAGCATGATGTACTTCAACGGCGAGTATATCAACAACAGCGCCTCGGTCATCGGCATCCGCCCCATCCCCACCGCCTTTGTGGTGCTGCCGGAAGGGAGGCGCGGCAATGGCTGAGAAGAATGCGGCGAGAGAGAAGAAAGAGAGCCGCTTCGGCCTCTGGCTCTTCTTCTACGCCTTCCTGCTGCTCATGGTGGGCGGCATGCTGCTCTTCGCGCTGAACGACTATCTGACCGTCTATGAGGACTCGCAGCTCAAATACGCCCTGGCCGATTACCGGGACGGATGGGAGCAGCAGCTGCCCGAGGCGGCGGCGCAGGCGCTGAACGGGCTGGATCCCGCGGTGCAGAGCCCGGAGGAGAACCGGGCCTGGGCCCTGGAGCGGCTGCAGGGCGCGACGCTGGTCAAGGACGTGGCCAACAGCCCGGAGGATCGGCCGGTCTACTGGATCAAGACCGCCGGGGGAGACCGGATCGGCACCGTGACCTTCGGCGTGACCGGCCACGGGAGATACGGCGTGCCCGTCTGGGCGCCGGTGGAGGAGAACTACGACTTCTCTCCCTTCTATGAGACCGTCCAGATCGTGGTCCCGCCGGACTACACGGTGTTCCTGGGCGGGCGGCAGCTGGGCCCGGAATATGTAGTGGAGAGCGGTCTGCACTATGACGCGCTGGAGGACTTTTATGACCTCTACCAGGGGCTTCCCACCCTGCTGCGCTATGAGAGCATGCCCTTTGTCGGCTCCCCGGCGCTGCGGGTCTTTGACGAGACCGGCCGCGAGCTGCAGCCGGAGGAGCTGAACCAGGAGCGCTTCCTGGAGCGCTGCCCGGCGGCGGAGCGGGAGGCCGTGGAGGCCTTTATCCCCGCCTTTGTCCATGACTACGTGTTCTACACCGCCGACGTGGGCAAGAGCGCCATGAATTACTACATCCGGCTGATGGACAAGGTGGTGCCCGGCAGTCAGCTGGCCACCCGCATCAACCAGGCCGTGGGCAGCTTCGGCTACTCCAACACCAAGGATCTGGAGATCCTCTCCGTGGAGATCGGCACCGTCACCGCCATGGGAGGGGGCCGCTTCCTGGTGGACGTGCATTATTCCAGCCGGATCACCGCCCTGGGCGGCCCGGTGGACGTGGACGACCAGGCGCGGATCATCCTGCGGGACGCGGGGGACGAGCTGCTGGCCGAGGCCCTGTTCCACTATTGAGCGGGCCGGAAAGGAGATCTCCATGAAGCGTGCCCTTGCCCTGCTCCTGCTCCTGGCGCTGCTGCTCTGCGCCTGCGGTGGGGCGGAGCCCCCCGCGGAGGAGGAAAGCTCTTCGCCCACGCCGGAGCCCGGGCCGGAGCCCACGCTTGAACCAAGCCCCGAGCCATCTCCGGAGCCCACGCCCGGACCGACGGAGTACACCGTCACCGACGAGAGCGCCGAGGAGATCCTGGCTTTGGCGGAGGTGGACAGCCTGCGGCGCATCGACGCCACCGCCAGCAGGGAGTACGAGGCCCTGCTGGAGCTGAGCCGCCTGCGGCCGGACTGCGAAGTGCTCTGGAACTATGAATTCGAGGGTGTCGTCTACCCCAGCACCGCCACCGAGCTGCGGGCCCAGGGCAAGGAGGGACTGGAGGACGCGCTGCGCTATCTGCCGGCCCTGCGCAGCATCGATGTGATCGACGCGGGGCTGAGCCTGGAGGAGCTGGACCGGCTCTACGACATCAATCCCGAGGCCTTCTACTACTGGTCCTTCCGCTTCGACGGGCACATCATCACCACGGACATCCTGGTCTATTCCACCCTGCTGGACGGGATCAAGCACCGCTTCACCGACGAGGAGCTCTATCCCCTGATGAAGTATTGTCGGCGCCTGAGGGCCCTGGACCTGGGCCACAACGATCTGACGGATCTGCAGTGGATCGGCAAGCTCAGCGATCTGGAGGTGCTGATCCTGGCGGACAATCCCCGGCTGACGGACGCCAGCCCCCTGGGCAATCTGACAAAGCTGCACTATCTGGAGCTGTTCATGTGCCCCAAGGTGGAGGACTACGGCTTCCTCCGCTCCCTCCCGAATCTGGAGGAGCTGAACCTGGCCCGGAACGACGGGCTGAAGGATATGTCCTTCCTGGAGGACCTGCCCAAGCTGCGCTTTCTGATGATCAAATTCTCCGGCGTCTCCGAGGAGGAGTATCTGGCATGGAAGGAGCGCCTGCCGGAGACCCGGATCGTCTACTTCGGCAACGGCGATCTGGAATCCACCGGCAACGGCTGGCGGGATACCGAGAAAAACCACAGGATCCGGGAGGCCTTCGCCTACTGGCGCCTGGTGGAGAGCTACGAGGGCTGGGACCGAGTGACCTTTCGGAAGTGAAGAGTGAAGAGTGAAAAGTGAAAAGAGATGAGGGAAGAGAGAAGGGCCTGCGCCCGGCTCTTTTCCCTCTTTCTTTTTCCGCCGCGGGGAAACTTTTTCGCTTCGAAGGCGTCTTACTGCCGGTTCCAAAAAGGCGTTGACAAGGACGCCCCGGGGGACTAAAATTCAAATTGCGCCGCACCCGGCTGGACTGGGGCGACAGCAGAAAGGAATTGAATATGAAACAGCACATGAGCACGCGCACGATGACGGGCCTGGCCATTCTGACGGCCATCGTCGTGGTATTGGCTGCGGTTTCCGCCGCAGTGGGGCACGTGGGGATCTTTACCTTTACCCTGGCCCTGGTTCCCATCGTGGTGGGCGCCGCCCTGTACGGCTGGGGCGCGGGCGCCTGGCTGGGCTTTGCGTTCGGCGTGGTGGTCCTCATCAGCGGCGACGCGGCCCCCTTCCTGGTGGTCAACATCCCCGGCACCATCCTCACCGTCCTTCTGAAGGGCACTCTGGCCGGCCTGATCCCCGGCCTGATCTACCGGGCGCTCTCCAGGCATGAGATCCCCGCCGTGGCCACCGCCGCCATCGCCTCGCCCATCGTGAACACCGGCGTGTTCCTGCTGGGATGCCTGCTCTTCTTCATGCCCACCATCCGGGAATGGGCCGCCGGCCTGGGCTATGAAAATGCCGGCGCCTACATGATCTTCGGCCTCGTTGGCGTCAACTTCCTGATTGAACTGGCCATCAACATCGTCCTCTGCCCCGTGATCGTGCGGCTGATCCGCATCGGGAAAAAAGAAGTCAGGTGATTTCATGATCCTTGCAATCGACATTGGCAATACCAATATCGTCCTCGGCTGCATCGACGGGGGCGAGATCCGCGACATCGTCCGGATCCAGACCCGGGTGGGGGAGACGGACGCGGAGTACGCCATCAAGCTGCTGCAGCTGCTGTCCATCTCCAACCTGGATCCCAAGGGCTTCGAGGGGGCCATCCTGTCCTCTGTGGTGCCGCCGGTGACCGTGCCGCTGACCCAGGCGGTGAAAAAGGTCACGGGGCTGGACTGCATGGTGGTGGGCCCCGGGATGAAGACCGGGCTGAACCTGCGCATCGACGATCCGGGCACCCTGGCCGGCGATCTGCTGGTGGGGGGCGTGGCGGCGCTGAGCTGCTACGGCGCGCCGGCCATCGTCATGGATCTGGGCACCGCCACCACCATCACCGTGGTGGACAAGGACGGGGCCTTCCGGGGCGGCGCCATCCTGCCCGGCGTGAAGCTGGGCTTCCGGGCTCTGGCCGCCGGCACCAGCCTGCTGCCGGAGATCTCCATCACCCCGCCGAAAAAGGCCATTTCCTCCAACACCGTGGACTGCATGCGTTCCGGCGCGGTCTTCGGCACCGCCGCCATCCTGGACGGGATGATCGAGCGGATGGAGGCGGAGCTGGGCTATCCCTGCAACCTGGTGGCCACCGGCGGCCTTGCCTCCTACATCACCCCCTACTGCAAGCGGGAGATCGTCTGTGACGACGATCTGCTGCTCAAGGGCCTGTGGATCCTGTGGCAGAAGAACCGGAAATGAGTTTTGCGTTTTGAGATTCGAGAAACAGCAGAGGCCGCATCCTTTGGGATGCGGCCTCTGTTTGTCGTTTTATTTTTTCTAAAACAGCAGGGCGGTGGCCACGCCGAAATAGACCAGCAGGGACAGCGCGTCCACAATGGTGGTGATAAAGGGGCTGGCCATCACCGCCGGGTCCAGACCCAGCTTCTGCGCCCCCATGGGCAGGGTGCAGCCCACCACCTTGGCGATCAGCACCGTGATGGCCATGGTCAGGCACACCACAGCCGCGGTGAGGGCGCTGATGTCCGCGCCCATGAGCAGCTTGTCCACCAGCATGATCTTGCCGAAGCAGAGCAGCGCCAGGGCGCAGCCGCAGAGCACCGCCGTCTGGATCTCCTTCCACACCACCTTGGGCAGGTCGGAGAACTCCAGCTCGCCCAGGGACAGGGCGCGGATGATGGAGACCGAGGCCTGGGAGCCGGAGTTGCCGCCGGTGTCCATCAGCATGGGGATGAAGGCCGTCAGCACCACGAACTTGGCCAGCGCGTCCTCGAAACCGGTGATGATCATGCCCGTGAAGGTGGCCGAGACCATCAGCAGAGCCAGCCAGGGGATCCTGTGCTTGAACAGATCCAGGGAATTGGAGCGCAGATAGGCCTTGTCCGAGGGCAGGATGGCGGCCATCTTCTCGATATCCTCGGTGACCTCCTCCTGCATGACGTCCATGGCGTCGTCGAAGGTGACGATGCCTACCATGTGCCCGTCGGTGTCGATGACCGGCAGGGCCAGGAAGTTGTACTTGGAGAGCATCCGGGCGACCTCCTCCTGGTCGGTCTGGGTGCTCACGGAGATCACGTTTTCGTCCATGATCTGCGAAATGGGGGTGCTCTCGTCGGCGCAGAGGATCATGTCCTTCACCGAGACCTGGCCCAGGAGCTTCCGGTTCTCGGTGACATAGCAGGTGTAGATGGTCTCCTTGTCCACGCCGGTGCTGCGGATGCGCTGGATGGCGTCCCGCACGGTCATGCCCGGGCGCAGGGAGACATACTCGGTGGTCATGATGGAGCCGGCGGAGTTCTCCGGATAGCGCAGCAGATCGTTGATCTCCTTGCGGGTGTCGGGGTTGGCCTGGGCCAGGATGCGCTTGACCACATTGGCCGGCATCTCCTCCACCAGATCTACCGCGTCGTCCACATAGAGCTCCTCGATGATGTCGTGCAGCTCCGCGTCGGAAAAGCCGCGGATCAGCAGCTCCTGCAGCTCGGGCTCCAGCTCGGCAAAGGTTTCCGCCGCCTGCTCCTTGGGGAGCAAGCGGAAGAGCTTGGGAATGCGGGCGTCCCCGATCTCCTCCAGGATACCGGCCACGTCAGCCGGCTCCATGGTCACGAGAACGTCCTTGATCGTGGAATACTTCTTGTCCTGCAGCAGCGCCTCTACGGTGCCGCTCAGGGTCGCATTGCGTTCTGCCATGGGTGCTTCCTCCTTCTGAATGATTTGGGGTTCCGTTCAGACCGGGAAGGACGGCGCGGCAGACCGAAGTCCACTATTCAGTTATGCGACGGAAGCGCCCGCAAGGGCGGGACTTCCGCTGTTGTACTTCGGCCTGCTGAGCTGCCGGTACTACTTCCACCGTCCATGGACGCTTCCTCCTTTTCTAATGATTTTGGTATTTTCATTCTGATACCTGATAGAAACAAGACAATCTTTGCGGTCAGAATCGTGCTCTGCTGCGTTGGGCTCCTTGACCATATATGTCCATTATGCTCTGCGGAGCCCGCCTTGCCTGGCGCAATTCCGCCGCGCAAATCTTTGTCTACTTTCTATCAGATACCAGGATCAGCATACCCGTTTTTGGCTATTCTGTCAAGAAAAAAGACTTTTTTGCCCGCCGCTTGACCGGGGCGCGGGCTCTGGGGTACAATGACGAAAAGGAAAGAACAAGGGGGGATCGCCATGCGATTTCTGCACATCGCGGACCTGCATTTCGGCAAGTCCATCCACGGCGTGTCGCTGCTGGAAAACGGCGACCAGGGCTTCTGGACGGACCGCTTTCTGGCGCTTGCCGCCGAGCTGCGGCCGGACGCCGTGCTCATCGCCGGGGACGTCTATGACCGGAGCGCCCCCTCGGGGGACGCGGTGGAGCTGCTGAGCCGGCTGCTGGAGGGCCTTGCCGAGCTGGGGATCCCGGTGATGCTGGTGGCGGGGAACCACGATTCCGTCCAGCGGCTTTCCTTCCTGCGGACGCTGCTGGCAAAGGAGAAAGTGCATTTCTCCCGCCCCCTCTTTGATTCTCCGGACTTGAGCTGCGTCACGCTGGAGGACGAGCACGGCCCGGTTCGCTTCTGGCTGATGCCCTATGTCTACCCGGCCCTGGTGGCCCAGAGCCTGGGGGAGGAGGGCCTGCGGGACAACGACGCGACGGTGCGCGCGCTGCTTGGGCGCCAGGCCATCGATCCCGGGGAGCGCAACGTGCTTCTCGCCCACCAGAACGTGACGGCCAACGGCGCGGAGGGCCCCCGGGGCGGCTCGGAGTCCATGGTGGGCGGCGTGGGCCAGGTGGATTACCGCGCCTTCGACGCCTTCGACTATGTGGCCCTGGGCCACATCCACGCGGCCTATCCCGTGGGACGGGACACGGTGCGCTATGCCGGCTCGCCCCTGTGCTATCACTTTGACGAGCTGCGCCAGCCGGAAAAGGGCCCGCTGCTGGTGGAGCTGGGCGCGAAGGGGGAGCCGGTCCGCAGCACCCTGCTGCAGATCCCGCCGCTGCACCCCATGCGGGAGCTGCGGGGCGGCTTCGAGGAGCTGCGGGCGGCGGAGCTGGCCCGGCCCCGGACGGGGGAGTATCTCCGTCTGGTGCTGACGGATCGGCGGCTCAGCCCGGAGAGCTGCGCCTTTTTCGAGGATCTGGCCCGGTCCCGGGGCAGCATCCTGATGGACCGCTGCTCGGAGTACGAGCCCTTCCGGGGCGAGGCGGCGGCAACCCACAGCGCGGCGCTGCGGCAAAAGCGGGTGGAGGAGCTCTTCTGCGACTTCTTTGCCGAGCGCAGCGGCGGCACGCCCCCCTCGGAGCAGGACCAGGCGTTGCTGGCCTTCGCCGGGGCGCTGCTGGAGCGGAACGATCCTCCCGGCGAGGAGGAGATCGAAAAGCTTCTGGACTATCTGACGGAACAGGAGGCGCGCCCATGAGACCGCTCTCTTTGGAAATGACGGCCTTCGGCTCCTATGCGGAGACCACGGTCCTGCCCTTCGAGCAGCTGAAGCGGGGCCTCTATCTGGTGACCGGGGACACCGGCGCCGGCAAGACCACCATCTTTGACGCCATCATGTTCGCCCTCTTCGGCGTGGCCAGCGGCAACGACCGGAAGGGGGACATGCTGCACTGCGACCACGCGCCCAAGTCCGTCGACACGGAGGTGAAGCTGCGCTTCTCCCAGGACGGCAGGGAATACACCGTCACCCGCAGGATCCACTTTGCCAAAAAGCGGGGAACGGAGGATCAGTACGGCTCCGGCACGGTCTCGGCCCTGCTGCAGGAGCCGGAGCGGCCGCCTCTGGAGGGCGCCGACCGGGTGCGGGAGCGCTGCGAGGAGCTGCTGGGCCTGAACGCGGAGCAGTTCCGCAAGATCATCATGCTGGCCCAGGGGGAGTTCAAGGAGTTCCTGCGGGCCGACAGCGACAAGAAAAACGAGATCCTGGGCCAGCTCTTCGACAATTCCCTCTATCTGCGCTACCAGAATCTGCTGCAGGGCGCCCGGGACACGCTGCGGGACCGGCGCAGCCGCTGGAGCGAGAAGCTGCGCCTTCTGATGCTGACGGAGTTCCGCCCCCCGGAGGGTCTGGATCCGGAGGAGCTGGAGGGCTTCCAGCCGGAGCATCCGGCGCTGCCGGAGAATCTGCGCCGCCTGACGGAGCGGGAGCAGAGAGAGCTGGACGAGAGCCGGGACGCCCGCGCCGCGCTTCACAGCCGGCTCACCGCGCTGCACGCCCAAAAGGGCGCGGCGGAGAGCGTGAACGCCCTGCTGCGGCAGCGGGAGAGCGAGGAGGAGCATCTGCGCGCCCTGGAGGCCAGAGCGCCGGAGATCGATGGCCGGCAGGCGCGGCTGCAGCGGGCGGACGCGGCCTTTCGGAAGGCTCTGCCGGCCCTGCAAAGGACGGAGCAGGCCCGGACCGCTCTGGAGAGCCTTCTGGCGGAGATCGAAAGCCAAAAGGAGCGGCTGGATCTGGGACGGCGGACCCTGGACGAGGCGCAGCGCACCCTGGACGGGGACGCGGCGGCCCGGCAGGAGCTGGAGGCCGTTACGAACCGGATCGGGCTGCTGGAAAGCCAGCTGCCCCGCTATGGGGAGCTGAAGCGGCGGCAGGCGGCGGGAGAGGCGGCCAACGCCGCCGCCCGCGGCGCCGGAGAGGCGCTCTCCGCCCGGGGAGCGGCCCTTGCCGGGCTGAAGGAAGCGCAGCAAAGCCTGCGGGAAAGGCTGGCGGAGCTGGAAAACGCGGAGACGGTGGCGCAGAGCTGCGCCTTTCGGAGCGAGCGGGCCGGCGAGCTGCTGGAGGAGCTGTCGGGGGAGCGCGGGATCCAAAGGGAGCTGAGCGCGATCCGCCGGCAGGAGGCGGAGCTGGAGCGGGAGAAGGAGACGCTTCTCGCGCGCACCGGGGAGGCTGCGGAGGCGGCGGAGCGTCACGCAGCGCTGTACCGGCGCTTCATCGCCGGGCAGGCGGGCCTTCTGGCCGACACGCTGCGCGGCGAGCTGAACGAAAAGGGAACGGCGGACTGCCCGGTCTGCGGCAGCCGCCTGTGCCGGAGCCATCTCGGGCAGCTGGCGCTGCGGCGGGAGGACACCCCCGGCGAGGATGCGGTGAACCGGGCGAAAGACGGCCTTGCCCGGGCCGAACAGGCCCGCGGCGAGCAGCAGATCAAAACCCGGGCCCTTGCGACCCGGGTGGAAACCGGCAAGCAGACCCTGCTGGCCCGCGCGC
Source organism: Oscillospiraceae bacterium (assembly GCA_017428565.1). Classification (GTDB taxonomy): domain Bacteria; phylum Bacillota; class Clostridia; order Oscillospirales; family Oscillospiraceae; genus Limivicinus. Next base: position 1,563 of record JAFRQP010000027.1, on the reverse strand, counting down.
AGCGGCTTTTGCCCGACTGCGGCGGCTGGGACCGGCTCAGCGACGGGGAAACCCTGCCCGCAGCCGTAAAAAGGGCGACGCAGGAGGCGCAGGACGCGGCGGCGGCCCTGGCGGCCGCGCGGAAGCGGCAGAGGGAGAAGGAAGACTGCCGCAGGCAGCTCCAGGAAAAGGAGCAGACCCGGCAGAGCCTGGAGGAGCGGATCGAGGCGCTGCGGGCGGAGGAGCAGAAGCAGCTTCTCGCCGCCCGGGAGGCGGAGGCCGCCGTCGGGGAGATCCAAAAGCAGCTCTCCTTCCCGGACGAGAGCGCCGCGGCGGCGGAAAAGACGCGGCTGGAAGAGCGGCAGCAAAATCTCTCTTCCCGGATCCGCGCCCACGAGGAGGCCCTGGCCGCGGCAAGGCAGCGCTGCGCCCAGCTGGAGGGCGGCCTGCGGGAAAAGCAGGGCTCGGTGGAAAAGCTGCGCCTGGCCCGGGAGCAGACGCTCACGGAGCAGGCGCGGACCCTGGCGGACTGCGGCTTTGAAAGCCCGGAGCAGGTGCGGGAGGCGCTCTCGCCCATGGGCGACGGGGACGGGGATCTCTGGCTCAAGCGGGAGCAGGGGCTTTTGTCCGACTTCGCCGCGGAGCGGAAGCACTGCCGGGAGCAGCTCTCCGCCCTGCGGGAGCAGACCGAGGGCCGCGCCTATACGGACCTGGAGGCCCTGGAGGGGGCCCTGCAAGAGCTGCAAATGGGCTGGGAGCGGGCAAACGAGACCTGTCTTGCCCGGGAGGCCCTGCTGCAGCAGCACCTGGGGATCCTGGGGCGGGCGGAGGAGGCCAAAAGCTGCCTCTCCCGCAGCGAGGGGGCCTGGCGGCGGCTGGACAATCTGGCCTCTCTGGCCCAGGGCGTGAACAGCGAGGGCGGCAAGCTCAGCTTTGACCGCTATGTCATGGGCGCGGTGTTCCGGGAGATCCTGGAGGCGGCCAACCTGCGCATGGAGCGCATGAGCGGCGGCCGCTACGAGCTGATCCACAAGCTGGGCGCGGACCGGCGCAACGCCAAGGCCGGCCTGGAGATCGAGGTGCTGGACCACAACACCGGCCTGCAGCGGGGCTCCGCCACCCTCTCCGGCGGCGAGACCTTCTTCACCTCCCTGGCCCTGGCCCTGGGGCTTTCGGACGTGGTGCAGAACCACGCCGGCGGCAAGCGGATGGACGCCCTCTTCATCGACGAGGGCTTCGGCACCCTCAGCGACGACGTGCTGGACAAGGCCCTGGAGGTGCTGAACGGGCTCAGCGAGGGGGAGCGCCTGGTGGGCATCATCTCCCATGTGGACAAGCTCAGCGAGAGCATCCCCCAGAAGATCCTGGTGAAGCACGGCGAGAAGGGCAGCACGCTGCGCCTGGAGCTGGCATAAAAATCGGGAAAAAAGCAAACAGCGGCCTGCGCTTACTGCGCAGGCCGCTGCCAGCTTGTCAAAAAAGTCCCTTATGGGGCTTTTTTGACTGCGCTTCCCCGCCGAGCATTTTGGCCGAACACAAAATGCTGTTTTCGAAAAGCCTTGGTTTTCAAGGCTTTTCGAGCGG
>JAFRQP010000026.1 GCA_017428565.1 Oscillospiraceae bacterium | reverse complement strand
GCCTCGAGTACAATAGCCCGCCGCTCGAAAAGCCTTGAAAACCAAGGCTTTTCGAAAACAGCATTTTGTGTTCGGCCAAAATGCTCGGCGGGGAAGCGCAGTCAAAAAAGCCCCATAAGGGACTTTTTTGACAAGCTGAGGCGAACGCAAGGTGCGTTCGCCCTTTTTGCAATATCCGATTCAGGTTTAGAGATTCAGCAGCGCGGCAGCCGCCGAGCCGGAAAGCGTGGATTCGTTCCCGATGGTATAGCTCACTTCCCCGCCCAGCTTTTCCCGGATCTCACGCTGGATCAGTTCCTCCAGCGCGGGCCGGTAGACCCGGCCCTTCTGCACCAGGGAGCCCTCCGCGCAAACCCGGAGACACTTCTCTCCGCTCAGCAGCAGGATGGCCGCCAGGTTCGTGCACATGCAGCGGGCGGAACGCTCAAACATGGCGGTACAGATCGTCTGCACAAAGGCAGCGTCCTCCTCCCCCGCAGCGACCTGCTCCAGCTTCTCCCCCACAGACCAGGCGTCGATCACCGCGGAGTCGATCCAGCCCAGGGCGGAAACTTTTTCAGCGCTCTCCGGGCTGAGAACGCCCTCCCTCGCGGCGGCCAGCAGCATCCTGTGGCAGAGCTCGCCCAGATAGACCCCCGCCGTCATCTTCTCAAACAGCTTCTGACCCGGATTGTGGCTCTCCTCGTCCAGCTCCCGGTCAAAAGCACCCCGTGGGATGCCGTCATACATGCCGGACTCCAGATTCACGATCATGTGCCGCTCTCCGCTGCGGCCAAGCTTTCCGATCCGGCGCTCCGGCAGCGAGCAGCAGGTGTTGGTTCCCGTGCCGCTGACCTGGCCTGCCGCGCAGCCGTCCCGCGCTCCCCCAAGGCTCAGGCCGCCCAGGAGCACCGCCACCGTGTCGTTCAAAACCACGACCTTTTTTCCGGTGACGCCGCGGCGAGAAAGGGCCTGCAGCAGCGAGGCGCCCACCAGCTGCCCCTCGCAGCCTGTGATGACCACCTCTTTGTCGATACGCACGACCCTGCCGTCCATTTCCGGGGTAATATCCGCGGTGTAGGAGAAGCAAAAGCCGATCTTATCCGTCCGATCCATCAGCGGCAGGATGGCCTCCGCCGCAAAGTCCATGAATTCCTCCCAGGTCGCGGGCCTGCCGATCCCCGGCATTTTCCACTTGCGCAGCTCCTCCACGACAGGTCCCTTCCCCCCGAAGCGCACCAGACCGCAGCGGAAATTGGTACCTCCCGCGTCGATCACCGCAACCGGCTCTCCCACGAGGATCTCTCCCCGATCGCTGAGATAGGTGGGGATCATGGGCAGAGATCCCCCCTGACCGGAAAGCCCCCGGTCCATCTCTGCAGCCATTTTTTTCGCATCCCGGGCGGGTTCAATTCCGTCGGGGCTCATCCCGTGACGATTCAGAAAGTCAAGCGCTTTTTCACTGGTCATTTTCGCATCTCTCCTCCCTTTGTTTCGACTCCATTATAATGATGATCGGATGGTGCAACGCCGGAAAGCGTTGCACCGCGCAGCTTTGCCCGGACATAGCTGCGCAGCAAAAGAGCAGCGCTCTTTTGCCCAATCATCCTTGCAATGAACATCGGGCGAATGATTCAAAGAATCATTCGCTGCCAAACCTATTGTTTGGCAGCGAAATCAATCGAATCCTCGATTGATTTCGCCTTCCGATGTTCATTATAGCACAAATCTTTGTGTTGAAAAGAGAAAAAAGAGAGGGTAGCTCTGTACCCTCTCTCGAAAGACATATCGCTCTTTACTTCTCCTTGCTGGCCTCGATGATGCCGGTGGCAAGGCCCGCAAGACCCTGGATCTCGCTGGGGATGATGATCTTGGTGGCCTGGCCCTGAGAGGCGGCGGTAAAGGCTTCCAGCGCCTTGATGCGCAGCACAGCCTCGCTGGGGGAAGACTCGTTGATGAGGCGGATACCTTCGGCGGTAGCCTGCTGCACCTTCAGGATGGCCTCGGCCTCGCCTTCGGCCTCCAGGATCTGCTGCTGCTTCTTGGCGTCGGCCCGCAGGATGGCGGACTCCTTCTCGCCTTCGGCCTCCAGAATGGCGGCGCGCTTCTCGCCTTCGGCGCGGAGGATGGCTTCGCGGCGTTCGCGCTCGGCCTTCATCTGCTTCTCCATAGCGTTCTGGATCTCTCTGGGCGGCAGGATGTTCTTCAGCTCCACGCGGTTGACCTTGATGCCCCAGGGGTCGGTCGCCTCGTCCAGGATGGCGCGCATCTTGGTGTTGATGATGTCGCGGCTGGTCAGGCACTGGTCCAGCTCCAGGTCGCCGATGATGTTACGCAGGGTGGTGGCGGCCAGATTCTCGATGGCCACCATGGGCTGCTCGATGCCGTAGGTGTAGAGCTTGGGGTCGGTGATCTGGAAGTAGACCACGGTGTCGATCTGCATGGTGACGTTATCCTTGGTGATCACAGGCTGGGGCGGGAAGTCCGCAACCTGCTCCTTCAGGGAAACGACCTTCGCAACCCGCTCGATAAAAGGCCACTTGATGTGGAAGCCCACATTCCAAGTCTCCTTATAAGCGCCCAGACGCTCGATCACGAAGGCGCGCGCCTGCTGCACGATGCGGATGTTGCGGATGATGATGACCACGATGATCAGCGCGGCGAGAATGCCGGCGATCAAGCCAATGTTGTTTTCCATGTTGTTTCCTCCTGTAATTGTATGAATTTTTTACTTTTCCGTTACGATCAGCCGGACGCCCTCGATCCGCAGCGCCTTAACGACGGCGCCCTTGGGAGCGCTGCCGTCCGCCTGCTCCATGCGGGCGGTCCAGGTCTTGCCGTCCACCAGGACGGCGCCGGTGCCGTGCAGATTGTCGATCTCCTCGGTCACGATGCAGTCCTGTCCGATGATCCGGTCCGCATTGGTGGGTGTGGTGCGGGCGTTCACATACTTCTTTGCCAGGGGCCGCGTCAGCGCCAGAAGCGCCAGCGACACCGCCAGGAAAATCACGCACTGCAGCCACAGCTCTGCGCCCAGCAGCGCAGCCAGCAGCGCAAACAGCGCGCCGGCGGCAAACCAGATGGAGACCAGGCCGGGGACGAGCGCCTCCAACACCAGAAGCACGAACATGGAGATCAGCCAAATCACTGTCATATTCATCTCAAACCCTCCTTTGAACAAGCTGAGAAGCTCTTTGTTTCTAAAAAATATTATAAACGATGACTTAGTGTTTCGCAAGCTTTTTCGAAGCGGGAAACAAAATCCGGTCATGGCCGGAAAATTTTACCGGAATTTTCCACTTTTGGACTTTACAATTTTACTTTTATGCTGTAACATATAGAAGCAATCGTTTATCTGTTATCATATCATTTGGAGGTAGACATGAACAAGCTTCTGAAAAAGCCGCGCAGCGACAAACTGTACCATGCCATTCTCTCCTTGAAATCCGTGGAAGAATGCAAAGCATTCTTTGAAGATCTGTGCTCCATTTCCGAGTTGATGGCCATGGAGCAGCGCTACCAGGTTGCGTCCTGCCTGCATAACGGCATGATCTACAACGACATCCTGGCCGAAACCGGCGCATCCAGCGCAACCATCAGCCGCGTCAACCGCTCCCTGCAGTATGGCAAGGGCGGATACGACATCGTTTTTCAGCGCACGGGAGAGGACGAGAAGTGAGCAGCTATTCCTCCCTTGCCGCCTGGTATGACCAATTGACAGGTGATGTTCCCTACAGCGCATTCGCAGATTTTTATGAGACGGAATTCGCTCGAACAGGCGGCGAATTCCGTCTTGTTCTTGATTTCTGCTGCGGCACCGGGACCCTGACCGCGGAGATGAGCCGCCGGGGTTACGAGATGATCGGCGCGGATGCTTCTGTGGAGATGCTGATGCAGGCGCAGGAGAAGTGCGCCGATCTGGCCTGTCCCCCGCTCTTCCTCCACCAGAGGGCGGAGGAGCTGGATCTCTACGGCACGGTTGACGCCGCGATCTGCTCTCTGGACGGGATGAATTACCTGGAGCCGGCGCTGCTTCCGGAGCTCTTCCGGCGGCTGCATCTCTTTGTGCGTCCGGGCGGTCTCGTATTATTTGACGTCAAAACGCCGGATTGGTTCCGTTCGCTGGACGGAAATATCTTCCTGGACGAGAAGGACGACGTGTTCTGTGTCTGGCGGGCGGATTTCCACCCGGAGCAGAACGCCGTGGTGTACGGCATGGATCTGTTTGAGCGCCGCGGCCGGCTTTGGCAGCGCAGCGGCGAGGAGCATGTGGAGTACGCCCACGAGCCGGAAGACCTGAAGCGCCTGCTGGAGCAGGCAGGCTTTGTGTCGGTCACGCTGCACCGGGACGGACCGCAGCACGACCAGGGGCGCCTGTTTGTCAGCGCCGTGAGAGGAGAATGAAGCATGGACAAGATCATCCGCGCAACAGCAGCAGAAGGCTTTATCAAGATGGCGGTCATCACCGCCCGGGACACCGTGCAGCGCGCACGGGAAATTCACGGCTGCTCCCCTACCGCCGCCGCAGCCCTGGGACGCACACTCTGCGCCGCCTCCCTGCTGGGCGAGAGCATGAAGGAGGAGAAGGCCAGCCTGACCATCCGGATCAACGGCGGCGGCCCTCTGGGCAGCGTAGTGGCCGTCTCGGATTCCGAGGGTTATGTCCGCGGCTATGTGGACAATCCCCAGGTCCATCTGCCTCTGCGGGCCGACGGGAAGCTGGATGTGGGCGGCGCCGTCGGCCGTGACGGGACTCTGACTGTCAGCCGGGACATCGGCCTCAAAGAGCCCTATATCGGCTCTACCGCCCTTGTCAGCGGCGAGATCGCCGAGGATCTGACGGCATACCTGCTCTCCAGCGAGCAGGTGCCCTCCGCCTGCGCCCTGGGGGTGCTGGTGGACCGGGATCGCAGCATCAAGGCCGCCGGCGGGTTTCTGGTGCAGCTCATGCCCGGAGCGGACGAGAAACTGATCGACAGTCTGGAGGAGAATATTTTCCTCATGGACCAGCTCACCACCGTTCTGGACGAGGACGGGACCGACGCCGTCTTTGCCCAGGTGCTCAAGGGCATGGAATACCATATCGTGGGCGAGGCGCCCGTGGGCTACCGCTGCCCCTGCAGTCGGGAGCGGGTGGAGGCCGCACTCAGCTGCCTGGAGGAAGAGGAGCTGGAGGAGATCGAAGCCGCGAAGGAGGATCTGCGCGTCAGCTGCCAGTTTTGTCTGAAGGAATACCGCTTTTCCCCTGCCGAGCTGCGCGCGCTGCGGGGCGAAAAAATGCGCTGAAAAAATGAAAAATCCACTTGACAAACGGTTTGGGATTTAGTATTATAAACAAGCTGTCAGCGCGGGAGCATAGCTCAGCTGGTTAGAGCACCTGCCTTACAAGCAGGGGGTCACTGGTTCGAGTCCAGTTGTTCCCACCAAATCGTCAGAAGAAGCTCGCTCCACTCCGTTTCCGCAAAAGCGAAAACTGCGTATCCGCGATCTCCTTCTTCCTCTGCAAAATCAAACCCGCTTCGCTGGGCTTTGATTTTGAAAGGGACGACAAGCAGCTATATATGCCTCTGTAGCTCAGTAGGTAGAGCAGCGGACTGAAAATCCGCGTGTCGTTGGTTCAACTCCGACCGGAGGCACCACCCCGCTATCAGCGGGGCGTTTGCGGGCATAGCTCATCCGGTAGAGCGCCACCTTGCCAAGGTGGAGGTAGCGAGTTCGAGCCTCGTTGCCCGCTCCACAAAATACATATGCGGGCCTGTCGCCCGCATATGTTATATGGCGCCATAGCCAAGTGGTAAGGCAGAGGACTGCAAATCCTCGATTCCCCAGTTCAAATCTGGGTGGCGCCTCCAAAAAAACACGAGCAGAAGATTTCTGCCCGTGTTTTTTTCTGACCATTTTCATGAAAGCGGATCTTCGCCGTCCGTCTTTTCGTCTTCTTCGCCGTCCGCCTGTTTGCTTGCCTCGACAGCCTCCAGATCTTTGAGAAAATTCTGATACACATCTGTAAAGCGAGACGCTGCCGGTACAATATCAGGATTCTCCTCTGCCAGCGGCTGCAGCGTTTCGGCTTCTCTCCCGCGCGCCTGAGCAAATCTCTCCAGCCTATTTGCTTCGCGGCGCTCTTTTCTTTCTCGGAACCAATCAATCAGTTTCATCTTCATTCCTCCCGAAACATCTAGGATTCACAAATCATGTTCTTTCCCGCATTCACGGCAGTGAATGCCTTGTGTCACCTGCGCGTTCTCTTTTTGTCCGGCTCCGGCAGCTCGTCCCACATGGCGGTCAGCAGTGTTTCCAAGAAAACCGGATCCTCCACATTCTCTACAAGCAGCATCTCTTTGGCTCCCGGATAGGGCTGCTCCCGGGGCGCGTCCGGCAGCATGGCCAGGGCGGAGGGAGTCGGCTTCACCAGAAGCCTGTCGTCGTAGATCCCGCCGAAGATTCTGCCCCGGCAGTACAGGATATACTCCCCCATCATGGCCCGGTGGCTCACGCCCTCAAGCCCGGAGAGCTGGTCCAGGATAAAGTCCAGATAGGATTTGCTCGACGCCATGCTCCCCTCCTATGGTTTTCGCTCCACATGATAGCTGTCCGTCATCACATCCAGGGAGTAAACATATTCCTCCCCCTCCGGCGAGCGCAGGATCAGTTCGGTGTGGCCCACCTTGATAAAGCTGGCGTACACCAAGCAGCACTCGATGTTCTCCTCGTAGCCGATGCGGACGGTACCGAAGCTCTCGTCCGCCAGCTCCACGGTATAGCTCTCGTCATACTCGATCCCGCAGGTTTCGCCGCCGCTGGCCAGGAGAATGGTATTGTAGCTGTGATCCTGCTGCAAGCCGACATAGCTCATGACCGCAAGGATCACCAGACTGACGGCAAATCCGGCGATGCGGATCCGCTTGTCCTGAAAGATCGCCAGGGGGTAGAGCAGCAGCGTGGCTGCGCAGAAGAGAGTGCTCAGCAGCCACCGCGGGAAATAGGTCGCCATCTCCCCCAGGAAGCCCGCATAGTGATAGCCCAGGAAGGCCAGCATCGGCGCCAGGATCAGCAAACCCCACCACTTGTCCTTCTTCATATACCAGCCTACAAAGGCCATGGGGAAGGTCAGCAGCGTCCAGCGGAACCAGCGCGGATAGTAGCGGAACAGGCCGAAGCCCTGCTCGTTGAAGGGCACCTGCACCAGATACACCAGAGGCTGGCTGACGAGGAAAAAGACGAAGACCTTCAGCGCCGAATCCAGGGCGCTCTTGCTGTTGACCATGATGAGGATCGCAAAGAGGATCCACCACTCGAAGGAAATGCTGATGTCCTGAAAGGACGTATCCCGCAGCGCAGGGATGGCAGCCACGGCGCCGGTGTACACGCCGCAGATCACGGCGAAAAGGATCAGCTTCGGCCAGGTAATGTTGAGTCCGCCAAAGAGTTTCTTCATATTCCGTCTCCCGTTCTTTTTTCCGTGTGACAGCACAAGGGGCGATCAGGGGTCGATGAAAAACTTTGTGCCGTTCCAGCCGGCGCGGCCGTCTTCGGCGACAAAGAAGTAAAAACCGCCCGCCTCAGCCAGGATCGTCACCTTTTCGCCCTTTTCCATCAGACCCAGAACGCCGTGATTCACCTGGGGCTTCGGCATGATCTGAATATACTTCGAATTCGGATTATCGGAGTACACGATCTTTTCAAGGGGCGGATCCAGAAAGTCCTTTTCCTCCGGGACCTGCAGCTTCGTCCCGTCTTCATAGGAAACGGTCACATAGGTGGGCCTCAAATTGGAAGCCTCCCGCGCCTCCGCCGCCCGGAGGATCCCCTCCCGGGTGTAGACCTTCCCGGGATCCGGCACAATGGTAGAGGTCGATTCCGGTATAGGACTTGGAGCAGGAGTCGATTCCGGCGCAGGGCTTGGGGCAGAAGTCGATTCCGGCGCAGGCGCAGCGGTCGGTTCCGGCGCGGGCGCAGCGCTCGGGACAGGCGCGGGTTCGGGCGTCATGACGGTCTGGGCCGGGGTCGTCTCGCCCCCCTTCCCCGCATCTTCCGTGCCGCGGCCGCCCAGAAAATGGATCACGATCACAAGCACGATCAGGAAAAGCACCGCCTCCGCAGCCAGCAGCAGGGGTGTTACGCCGGATCTGGCCGGTCTGCGGCCCTCGCCCCGTCCTTCTTCCTGCCGGTTTTCGCTCCCGTCATAGTTCGTCATAAAGGCGTCCTCCTGGATAGAAAAATGAGTCCCCTGCACCCCTATATCACTCCGGATCCGCGGGCGGGTGTGAAAGGAGCGTCGATTGGACTATCCCGCGTCCCGGAAGGCACTTCCGCTTCGCCGGGGTTTTCCGAATGATCTTTCTCCATCTGTTTCGGATATCAGAAAAAGCAGTGTTTCTCTCAGATACATAATGTATCACATCCGGTCTCTGTCCGCAAGCGTAAGCTTGTGTGTTCTCTTTTCTCCTGTTTCGCGCTGAACGACGAGCAGGGTCAATCGAGGAGAACTTGCAAAAACGCCCGCAGAGCGACGGGCAAGGACGCTCAGCGGGCGCTTTTTCATTTTTTGCGATTATTTTCCAGGCATGTTTTGCGCAACCCGCGCGGGCTTGCCTGCGCCGCAGCTGCCGCAGGCGCTGCAGCCGGCACAGGCTCCGCAAGAGGCGCAATTGCCGCCGCAGGAGCGCTTGCCGGCCTTCCGGTCCCGGATCATACTGCGGACCAGCAGCGCGACAAGCAGCGTGATCGCCAGGATCAGTGCAATATTCACGAAATTGGCGGAAAGCCAGGCTGACATAAGATCAGATCCTTTCGGGAAATGGGGCGGCGCCGGAGGAACGAGGTCCGAAACCCCACGGCGCCGCAGAATGGAGGGGAGAGATTATTTGACGGTCAGCTTCTGCGCTTCCTTGTAGGGCTTGAAGAGCTGCCACAGGAGCAGAGCCAAGAGTACCAGCGCAAGAATAAGGCCGAAAATATTCATGCCGCCCGTGAACAGGCGCCCCAGCTGCCAGACGATGAACGCAATCACCCAGGCGAAGCCGCACTGGTAGCCGATGGCAAACCAGGTCCACTTGCGGCTGTTCATCTCACGCTTGATGGCGCCGATGGCCGCGAAGCAGGGTGCGCAGAGCAGGTTGAAGAGCAGGAAGCTGTAAGCGGCGAGCTTGCCGTGGCCGCCGGAAAATTCGCCGTAGTCCTCGGCGACCTTGTCCCAGATCTGGTCGCCGTTCTCCTCCAGCTCCTCCTCGCCGTCCTGATCGTCATAGGCGTACAGAACACCGAAGGTAACGACCACATTCTCCTTGGCGACCAGACCGGTCACCGTGGCAACGGTTGGCTTCCAGTCGCCGAAGCCCAGGGGCTTGAAGACCACGGAGACAGGCTGGGCAATGCGGGCCAGGATGGAGTCGTCCATGGGCTCTACTTCGTCCTCGGGGATGCCCATGCGCTCGGAAACGGAAGCGACGTATTCCTCGGTGGCCACCGTCTCATCCTCATACAGGGTGTCGACCATGCCGAAGCGGCTGTTGACAAAGCCAAAGCTGGTGAGGAACCAGATGATGATAGAAGAAAGCACGATGACCGTGCCGGCGCGCTTGATGAAGCTCCAGCCCCGCTCCCAGGTGCCCCGCAGGACGTTGCCCCAGGCGGGCAGATGGTAGGCGGGCAGCTCCATGACGAAGGGGGCGGGATCGCCGGCAAACATTTTGGTCTTTTTCAGCATGATGCCGGAAATCACAATGGCTGCGATGCCGATGAAATAGGCGGAGGTGGCGACCCAGGTGCTGCCTCCGAAGAGCGCGCCCGCGATCAGGCCGATGACAGGAAGCTTTGCACCGCAGGGCATGAAGGTCGTCGTGGTAATCGTCATACGGCGGTCACGCTCGTTTTCAATGGTGCGGGAGGCCATGATGCCGGGGATACCGCAGCCGGTGGCCACCAGCATCGGGATGAAGCTCTTGCCAGAGAGGCCGAAACGGCGGAAGATCCGGTCCATGATGAAGGCGATACGGGCCATGTAGCCGCAGTCCTCCAGGAGGCAAAGCATCAGGAAGAGGACCAGCATCTGGGGCACAAAGCCCAGCACCGCGCCCACGCCGGCGAAGATGCCGTCGGAGATGAGACCCACCAGCCAGGGCGCCGCGCCCCAGCCCTCCAGAATCGCCCGGGAGCCGTCGGTGAGCCAGGCGCCGCCCAGCACGTCGTTGGCCCAGTCGGTCAGGAAGGTGCCGATGGCGATACCGCCGTCGGAGATGGACTTGCCCATGGCCAGGGCGTAGACCAGGAACATGACCGCGGCAAAAATGGGCAGGGCCAGGATGCGGTTGGTGACGACCTTGTCGATCTTGTCGGAAGTCGAGAGCTGTCCTTTCCCTTTCTTCTTGTAGATGCCCTTGAGCATATTGCCGATGTAGATGTAGCGCTCGTTGGTGATGATGCTCTCGGCGTCGTCGTCCAGCTCCTTCTCGGCAGCCAGGATGTCCTTCTCGATATGCGCTTTTACCTCAGCGCTGAGCTTCAGGCTTTCCAGCACTTTCTCGTCCCGCTCGAAGAGCTTGATGGCATACCAGCGCTGCCGCTCTTCGGGCAGGTTATGGACCGTGACCTCCTCGATATGGGCCAGGGCGTGCTCCACGGGGCCGGAGAAGCTGTGCTGCGGGATGGTCTTGCCGTTCTTGGCTGCCTCGACGGCGGCCTTGGCGGCCTCGCTGACCCCCTCGCCCTTCAGCGCGGAGATCTCCACGATCCTGCAGCCGAGCTGACGCGAGAGCTCCTTCACGTTGATGGAATCTCCGGCCTTGCGCACCAGGTCCATCATGTTCAGCGCAATGACCACGGGGATGCCCAGCTCGGTGAGCTGGGTGGTCAGATAGAGGTTCCGCTCCAGGTTCGTGGCGTCTACGATGTTCAAAATGGCGTCGGGCTTTTCCTCAATGAGATAATTCCGGGCCACGACTTCTTCCAGCGTGTAGGGGGACAGAGAATAGATGCCGGGCAGGTCGGTGAGCGTAACCTCCTTGTCCACGATCAGCTTGCCTTCCTTCTTCTCCACCGTCACGCCGGGCCAGTTGCCGACGAACTGGTTGGAGCCGGTCAGCTTGTTGAACAGGGTGGTTTTGCCGCTGTTCGGGTTGCCCGCCAGGGCGATACGCAATTGTTTGTTCTCCATCTTATTCCACCTCGATTATTTCGGCGTCCGCCTTGCGGATCGACAGCTCGTAGTTTCTCACATTGACTTCGATGGGGTCGCCCAGCGGGGCCAGTTTGCGGACGTAGACCTCCACGCCCTTGGTGATGCCCATGTCCATGATGCGGCGCTTGACCGCGCCCTCGCCGTGGAGCTTCAAGACCTTGACGGTCTCGCCGACTTTCGCGTCTCTGAGTGTTTTCATCCTCATTTCTCCTTTATCTGCATTTTGCTTAAACCATGATTTTGCCGGCCATTTCCTTGCTGATGGCCACGCGGGATTCCTTGATCTTCACGATCAGATTGCCGCCGATGGTGTTCATCACCGTGACGACGCCGCCTGCCGTGAAGCCCATATCCTCCAGATGCTTTTTCATCTCGGGGCTGCCCCCGACCTTCTTGATGACGGCCTCCTCGCCCGGGTCTGCCAATATTAGGGGCATCATCTCGTCTCCTCCTCTCCCGCGGCGTCATGTTAAAACCAACTAACCGCAACGCCGCAAAAACGGTTAAATTCTTCTAACCGTCCTGCAGTTTAACATCTTTTACTCGGGTTGTCAATAGTTAACTTGCAGACTTGTGTTCTTCTTGCTTTTTACTCCGGTTCATGTTATCTTATGGGTGGGTGATGACTATGAACATTCACAAATCCGCGGAAGATTATCTGGAAGCCATGCTCATGCTCAAGGAAGAGCGGGGTTATGTCCGCTCCATCGACGTGGCTGACAAGCTGGGCGTGACCAAGCCCAGCGTCAGCTATGCCACCAAACGCCTGCGGGAGAGCGGTTATATCAGCTTCGATTCGGCAGGTATGATCGTGCTGCTGGAGCCGGGGCTGGAGATCGCCGAGCGCATGTACGAGCGTCACAAGCTTTTGACCGAGCTGCTGATCGGCCTGGGCGTCAGCGAGAAGACCGCACGGGAGGACGCCTGCAAGATCGAGCACGACCTGAGTGTGGAGACCTTTGACGCCATCCGCAGGCACGCGCAGCAATACCGCCGAACTTGAAGCAAGAAACGACCTCCGATCCGATATGTCCGGGTCGGAGGTCTTTGTCTTTTCCTGTGATTTCAAAGGGGAGAATTCCGCTGCTCGTTCTTCTAGCCCAGCGCCACATCCAGCGCCATCATCAGACTGAAGCCCACGGCGAAAAACAGCACGCCGATGTTGGAGTGCTCGCCCGCTGACATCTCCGGGATCAGCTCCTCCACCACCACATAGAGCATGGCGCCCGCCGCAAAGGACAGGAGCACGGGCATGGCGGGCACGATCAGCGCCGCGGCCAGGATCGTCAAGGCCCCAAAAACCGGCTCTACCGCACCGGACAGGACGCCCAGCCCAAAAGACTTGGGCTTGCTCGTCCCCTCCGCGCAGAGCGGCATGGAGATGATCGCCCCTTCGGGGAAATTCTGGATGGCGATGCCCAGGGCCAGGGCCAGCGCGCCCCCCGCCGTGATCTCCCCGGAGCCGCTGCGCAGCCCCGCGTACACAACGCCCACCGCCATCCCCTCAGGGATGTTGTGCAGCGTCACCGCCAGGAACAGCATCGCCGTGCGAGTCAGGTGGCTTTTCGGGCCCTCCGCCTGGCCGATACTGCGGTGCAGGTGAGGGATCACGTGGTCGAGCAGCAGAAGAAACAGGATCCCCAGCCAGAAGCCCAGAAAAGCGGGCAGAAAAGCCCAGTGCTCCAGCCCTGCGGACTGCTCGATGGCCGGAACGATCAGGCTCCAGATCGAGGCCGCGACCATCACACCCGCGGCAAAGCCTGTCAGCGACCGCTGCAGCGAAACGGAGAGCTCCCGGCGCAAAAAGAACACGCAGCCCGCCCCGGCAGCCGTGCCGAGGAAAGGGATCAGCAGTCCCGTGAAAACTGCGCTCATCTCCTTCCGAACCAGCCTTTCTTCTCATAGGGTTCAGCATGAACAGACAGGCAAGTGTAGCCCGTCGCGGAAATTGCGTCCTTCAGGAGCGTTTCCTCGACCCTTTCCTCCGTCAGAAAGCTGGCCTCGCCCTTTGAATGGGACGAGGAGACCTTCTTCGCGCCGGGAACCGCCTTGTGGATCACCTCGTTGATATGCGCCTCGCACATGGAGCACATCATCCCGTCGATCTTCAATGTGGTTTTGAACATCTCGATTCCTCCCTTTTTCCCTTCCCGGCAGCAGCGGCCCGGACAGAGATGCACAGCAGTTAGCTTTATCTAACCGCGGAGTATATCACAAGAAAACGCATTTGAAAAGACCCCGGTGCATATTTTTTCTCGCCGTGGGCGTCTGCGTTTGCGGTCAAGGGAAGAAGGGCCGCGCTCAGCCCCGGAGCGCGGTCGTCCTCTGCGCCAACGCAGCAGCATGACAGAAGAAAACAGACAGGCTTTTGCAAGCCTGAGAAAGCTGACAAGCGCTTCAAAGAGCTGGATCGTTTGTTCATCCGCCTTTATGAGGACAACGTCGCTGGAAAGCTGAGCGACGAGCGCTTTTCTTCCATGAGCCGGAACTACGAGGACGAGCAGGAGACGCTGAAAGAGGAAATGGAGATCCTGCGCGAGGAGATCGAGCTGCAGGAACAGCAGATGGGAAATCTTGAGCTTTTCATCCAGAAGGTCAAAGAGCACACAGAGGTGGAAACGCTTACCCCGTATGCCACACATGAACTGATTCGGGCGATCTACATAGGCGCGCCGGACAAGAGCAGTGGTAAACGACGGCAATCTATTCAGATCTGCTACGATCTGGTGGGGTTTATCCCTCTGGATGAACTGATGAAACAGGAAACGGCATGACTCGTAAGTCATGCCGTTTCCTGCAAAACAATATAAAACTGTCTTACGACCCCCGCCCTTGCAGCAAGGTCTTCTTTTGGTGGAGGTGGGGGGAGTTGCCTGCATTGTTTCGCAGATGAGGATCAGCGTTCGGCAAAACCCGGCCAGTGCGAAACAATATAGGTATTCGCCAGTGTGCGCACTGGCTCATGCACATGCCACCGGCATGTGCGGACATGATTCAACTCCCCCCCTCTGATCTCCACCAACAAAAAAGGCCCTGCCGTGCGGCAGGGTCTTCTTTTGTGAAAGTCCGCCCAAAAGGACACCAAACCATAGAAAGACCGCCTAAAAGTGCACCATGTTTGCAGGATCTTCTTGTAAATCCATACATTTGCCTCTATAACCCTACTTCATCACAAGAAATGCAAAGCTTTATTCCGAGTTTTCCCATTCTTTCTAACAAATTGGCATCAAATTCAATGTTGCACTGTTTTTCATATAGATAGATCATCCATATTTGAGATTCAGAAAAATCGACGCCTGAATCTTCAAATAAAGATTTGTTCTGTTCTGCGATGTCCAAAAGCCAGGCAATCTGCTTATAGAATACAGGATCGTTATGATTCGTAGTGAATTCTGCCGGTGCGCAAATCCTGTTATCTGCTAAATTGATTCGAAGTGCTTTTTCTAAAATAGGAAAATCGATGTTTTCTCCGCCAAGTGTTAACCAAAAGAACATTTTAGACATTTAATGACCTCCGTGAATTCCAGAAATGCCATTTTGCTTTTTGCATCTCAGTGTTTATTAATTATACAATGTTCTATGCTTCTTGACAACAAGAAAACCTCTTTTGCCTTGGTAGACAAAAGAGGTTTCTTTGATGGTGGAGGTGGGGGGAGTTGCCTGCATTTTTTCGCAAGAACATCTATTCCTCTCTTTTCCCCGTACCCGTGCGAAAAAATCAAAGAATCGACCAGTGTTTGCACTGGTCGATGAAACTCCCACCGGGAGTTTCGATTTTGATTCAACTCCCCCTTTTATCTCCGCCACATAAAAAAACCCGCCTTTCGGCGGGCTTTTCTATGTGGTGGAGGTGGGGGGAGTTGAACCCCCGTCCGAAAGCGTTTTAACAGGAACTTCTCCGGGCGCAGACGGTTGTTTCCATTCCCTCGTCCCGACGCAAGCCGTCATGCTGCGGGTCTCGGTAGCTTCATGATGCGTGGCGCGGGCAAAGCTTAGCGCGCTCACGTTCCCCACGAATCGACGCCCCATCCCGGGCCGTGGGCCTCCCGGGCGGGACGCTCGCTATTTAAGCAGCGAGGAGAACAGCGTTATCGTCGTTCTTTAATTTATAAAAGTTTGCCCATTTTATGGATGCTGGGCGCATCCGCCCGCTATTCCTGCCTCCACACCCCCGTCGAAACCGTTACACCCCCGTATCGTCGTCAGAGGAAGCTTGCTCCATTCCGCTTCCCCGGTTTTCGCAAGAGCAAAGAAACGGATTGCTGCATCGTAGCGCCGACCATTGGTCGGCATACGATGGATGGCCGATCCATGATCGGCCCTGCGGTTCGCAATGACAGGGCTGTCAGGGTTGCTTGTCATCCTGAGCGAAGCGAAGGATCTCTGTTTTTCCGTGGATGACGGTTTTGAGATTCTTCGCTGCGCTCAGAATGACAGCTTACTGCGTGTCTGCAGGTGACCGAAAGGGTCGCCGCTCAAAACTCAAAACTCAAATCTCAAAACTGACTCAGCACTTCTCCGGCTCGGGATAATCCACGCCGAAGGTCTCCACGGTGAGCTTCTTCATCACCTGGGGGATCCGGGGCTTGTCGTTCCAGTCGGTGCGCACATCGCAGACATGGTCCACCGCCTCAATGCCCTCGATGACCTTGCCGAAGGCCGCGTAGCCGCCGTCCAGATGGGGGCTGTCCTCATGCATGATGAAGAACTGGCTTCCGGCGGAGTTGGGCGCCATGGCGCGGGCCATGGAGAGAACGCCGCGCTCGTGCTTCAGATCATTCTGGAAGCCGTTCTGCCGAAACTCGCCCCGGATGCTGTAGCCCGGGCCGCCGATGCCCTTTCCCTGGGGGTCGCCGCCCTGGATCATGAAGCCGGGGATGACCCGGTGGAAGATCAGGCCGTCGTAAAAGCCCTTCTTCACCAGGGAGATGAAGTTATTGACGGTGTTGGGGGCGATCTCCGGATAGAGCTCCGCCTTCATCACGTCGCCGTTTTCCATTTCGATGGTCACAATGGGATTGCTCATTCGTATTTCCTCTCTTTCATGATTCGGTCGATATCGCGCTTGGATTCCCGGTCCGCGTCGCTCTGGCGCTTGTCGTAGAGCTTTTTGCCCTTGCAGAGACCCAGCTCCACCTTCACCCGGCTGTCCTTGAAATACAGGGACAGAGGGATCAGGGCCACGCCGTCCTGCATGACGCGGGCGTTGAGCTTCAGGATCTCCCGCTTGTGCATCAGCAGCCGCCGGGGGCGCACCGGATCCTTGTTGAAAATGTTCCCGTGCTCATAGGGGCTGATGTGCATCCCGCGGACAAACAGTTCCCCGTCCTTCACGGTGCAAAAGGAGTCCTTCAGATTCACCTGCCCGGCGCGGATGGACTTGACCTCCGTCCCGGCCAGCTCGATGCCCGCCTCGAAGCGCTCCAGCACAAAGTAGTCGTGAAAAGCTTTGCGGTTGTCTGCGATTTTCTTGACGCCCTGCTGCTTCGGCACGCACATCACTTCCCTTCTGTCGGGGAATTGCAAAAACACATTGGCAAAACGGCCAGGCTGTTTCGCCCTCAATTAAGGAATATACCACAGCCGGAGAGAAAAGAAAAGAAGAATTTGTAAAGATGCGCAAGCGGCGCCGGGGTCTCCCCCGACGCCGCTGCTTTTTGATTCATTTCGCTCAGAGCAGGCCGCCGATCTTCAGAAACAGCGGCGCAAACACCAGCGCGACCACCGTCATCAGCTTGATGAGGATGTTCAGCGAG